>ONJD01000170.1 GCA_900317985.1 uncultured Eubacteriales bacterium
GACATTGCCGACCGTGTCACCGACCTTCCGGTCATCGAGTAAGTTTTTCACGAATCGTCAAAGGGACTGGCGTCAGCCGGTCCCTTTTCGTATAATAGGGGTACATCGCCAAAGGGAGACAGGACACATGCTGAACACGACACTCATCTACATCGAACGGGACGGGAAGTACCTGATGCTGCACCGGACCAAGAAAGAGAACGACCTGAACCACGACAAGTGGATCGGGGTAGGGGGCAAGTGTGAGGAAGACGAGAGCCCCGAGGAGTGCGCCCGGCGCGAAGCATTCGAGGAGACCGGCCTCACATTGGGCGATTTACACTATCACGGCATCGTCACGTTCGTCTCCGATGAGTACGAAGGGGAGTACATGCATCTCTTTACCTGTTCCGACTGGAAGGGGGAAGTGAAGGAGTGTCCCGAAGGCGACCTCGTGTGGGTCCCGAAAGAGGATGTACCGGAACTTCCGAGCTGGGAAGGGGACAGGATCTTCCTTCGACTGATGGCGAAACCGCACCCGTTTTTCTCCCTGAAACTCTGCTACGAAGGCGATGTGCTGGCGTCCAGTGACCTCCATTTTTACGGCGGTTGATTAATTTCGGAAAAAGGGTATTTTTGGGTTGACTTTAGATAGCTTTCTCAATATAATATCAAAGTAGCTTTTGGGGCATGGCGCTCCGAAATTCGCGTATGGACCATTAGCTCAGTTGGTTAGAGCAACCGGCTCATAACCGGTGGGTCCGGGGTTCGAGTCCCTGATGGTCCACCAAGATTTTTCAAACATAGGGGTATAGCTCAGTTGGTAGAGCAGCGGTCTCCAAAACCGCGTGCCGAGGGTTCAAGTCCTTCTGCCCCTGCCATCTATGCTGATATAGCTCAGTCGGTAGAGCGCATCCTTGGTAAGGATGAGGTCACCGGTTCAAATCCGGTTATCAGCTCCATCAAACCGTTCAACGAAAGTTGGACGGTTTTTTGTTGTTATGTCAACGAGAAATATACGATGACCGAACATCTGTTTCAGATGTGTTTAAGATTATCTATATACACTTATAGGGATAAAGTTAACTAATGTTCATAGCAAAGTTAACATGTCGTTCTCGAGTTTTGGATATATTGCTGTCGCTGTGTCTGTTCGTCGCCCTTCTGGCAGTCCCTTCGTTTGCGGCAGAGAACAAGACGGAAGAAGAGCAGGACATGGGCGTCCTGGCAGATGTCCTCGGTGTGATGGATACGGCATATGTCGGTTCCAACATCAAACTGTATGTTGCCGCCGACAAAAAGGCCGGTCTTCAGACGAAGACCAAGGTCAAGTTCCATTACAACGACCTGAACGGCGCGGTCTATTTCCCCGGCAATGTGGACCCGACCGGCATGTGCTTCTCCTGGAACGATCCGGACCTCACGCTGTCGAAAGACGGGAAGACCTACAAGAGCGGCAAGGCGCCGATCGCACCGCTCGGACAGTCTGTTACATACCAGGCCAACCGCGGCGGTACTGTGACTCTTCTGACCATCGAGACCGTTCGCGGTTCCTCCAATGTGGGAGCGCTGTTCCTGACGGTCGACGAGAAAAAGGGCACCATCAAAGCCATGAACAACGACCCCGACCATGAGCACTCCTGCTACGGAAAGGCCATGTTCGACGGGAAAACGAAATATATGAGCATCAAGGGCCGAGGGAACTCTACCTGGGTCTTCCCGAAAAAGCCCTATAACATCACGTTCTACGATGACGCCACCTATGACGGAAAAGACGGCGTCAAGATGATCAAAGGCGTCAAGGCGAAGACGTGGTCGCTGGTCGCGAACCATCTCGACGCGTCTCTGCTGCGCAACAAGATCGCGATGGATCTTGCAGACAACCTCGGCATCGGGATGAAGACCCGGTTCATGGACGTCTGGCTGAACGGCACGTTCCTCGGCAATTACCTTGTGACTCCGAAGAACGACTACAATACGGCCGATAACGGCTATGCTCTGGAAAATGACAACTATGTCGACCCGGATTCGTTCCAGATCCCCGGCATGTTTGAAATCGACAGTATTCCCGGCGTTTCGATCCTGGGCAGCGGCTACTTCAACCGCATCACGGTCAAGGATGTCGGTGACATGGCCAAAGCGAACGGTGTCACCAATAAGACGATCGAGAAACACTTCCTGAAGGCATGGGCCGCTTTGGAAGACTTCGATTCGGAGGAGTATCAGAAGTACTTCGACATGGACTCCTGGGCCAAACTGTATCTCATGTATGAGATCGCGAAGTCCTATGACGCCTATGCCGGCAGCCTTCTCATGCATCGCGACGGGCTTTCGGATAACGACAAGCTCATCGCCGGACCGG
>ONJD01000169.1 GCA_900317985.1 uncultured Eubacteriales bacterium
ACAAATACAAGTTTGGTGAGCTCTTCTTTGTTTGGGAGTGCTCAGGATAGAAGAAAAGCACCTGAAGGCTCAGGCCTTCAGGTGCTTTGTGAGTTTTGTTTGCTTCAGGGAGAGTTATTTCTCTTTGATCATGGAGTGCCACTCCTGGAGGGAGCGGACGTTGCCCTTGCCGTCTTCCTTGACGTAGGCGATGCCTTCGGCGGCAGCGCGGGCGGCGGCAATGGTCGTGATGTACGGGATGCGGTTCTTGATGGCCGCTTTCCGCAGGTAGGAGTCGTCGTGGACGGACTCTTTGCCGGCGGGGGAGTTGACGATGAGGTCGATGTCGCCGTTCGTCATGAGGTCCATGATGTTCGGGCGGCCTTCGTACAGCTTCAGCACCTTTTCGGCCTCGATGCCGGCGGCGTTGATGGTGTCGCAGGTGGTGCCGGTGGCGACGATCTTGAAGCCGGCCTCGTCGAACAGTTTCGCGATCTCGACGACTTCTTCCTTGTCCTTCCGGTTGACGGAGATGAGGACCGTGCCTTCGAGCGGCAGGGTGGCGGAAGCGCCCTCTTCAGCTTTGAAGAACGCGCCGCCCGGGGTGCGGGAGATGCCGAGGACTTCACCGGTGGAACGCATTTCCGGACCGAGGACCGGGTCGACTTCCTGGAACATCTTGAACGGGAAGACCGCTTCCTTGACGCCGTAGTACGGGATGTCGCGCTCGCCGAGCTTCGCGACGGGCGATTCACGGCCGGTCAGCTCAGACGTAATGATGTCGGTGGCGATGGGCACCATGGAGATGCCGCAGACCTTGGAGACCAGCGGGACCGTACGGGAGGCGCGCGGGTTGGCTTCGAGGACATAGACGACGCCGTTCTCGATGGCGTACTGCATGTTCATGAGGCCGACGACGTGCATCTCTTCGGCGATCTTTCTGGTGTAGTCTTTGATGGTTTCGAGCGCGTCCTCCGGAATGTGCTTGGAGGGCAGGATGCAGGCGGAGTCACCGGAATGGATGCCCGCGAGCTCGATGTGTTCCATGACCGCCGGGACGTAAGCGTGTGTGCCGTCCGCGATGGCGTCGGCCTCACACTCGAGGGCGTGGTTCAGGAACCGGTCGATGAGGATCGGGCGGTCCGGCGTGACGCCGACAGCCGCCTTCATGTATTCGGCCATGGCCTCGTCATCGTAGACGACTTCCATGCCGCGGCCGCCGAGGACGTAGGACGGACGGACCATGACGGGGTAGCCGATCTCGTTGGCGATGGACGTCGCCTCTTCGACCGTCGTGGCCATGCCGGCCTCCGGCATCGGGATGCCGAGCTTGTCCATCATGGCACGGAACTGGTCACGGTCCTCCGCGAGGTCGATGACTTCGGGGGAGGTGCCAAGGATCTTGACGCCGTTCTTCTCGAGGTCCGCCGCGAGGTTCAGCGGGGTCTGGCCGCCGAACTGGGCGATGACGCCGACGGGTTTCTCTTTGTAGTAGATGCTGAGGACGTCTTCCAGCGTCAGGGGCTCGAAGTAGAGCTTGTCGGACGTGTCGTAGTCGGTGGAGACGGTCTCAGGGTTGCAGTTGACGATGATGGTCTCGAAGCCGAGTTTGGAATAGTAGTAAGCGCTGTCCTGCGTGCCGCTGACGTGGACGGCGTCCCAGGTCTCGTTGAGTTCGAGTTTGGTGTGCGCGTTCCAGATCTCATCTTCGGAGACTTCGAGGATCTCGGACAGGTACTTGTCCGAGAAGCCGTCTTTCTTCGCCTGCGCGATGAGCTCGTCCGCCGGGACAGAGCCTTTGTGCTTGAGGAGTTCCTCTTCTTCCTCGACGAGTTCCTTCATCTGCTCGATGAAGTACTTTTTGACCTTCGTGAGCTCATGGAGTTCGTCGACGGTGGCGCCTTTGCGGAGGGCTTCATACATGATGAAGTGGCGCTCGGAGGAGGGGGAGACGAGCTTCTTCATAAGCTCCTCTTTGGAGAGTTCGTTGAAATTGGAAACGAAGCCGAGACCGTAGCGGCCTTTTTCAAGGGAACGGATGGCTTTCTGGAAGGCTTCCTTGTACGTCTTGCCGATGCTCATGACTTCGCCGACGGCTCTCATCTGAGTGCCGAGCTTGTCTTCGACGCCCTTGAACTTCTCAAAGGCCCAGCGGGCGAATTTGACGACGACGTAGTCGCCGTCCGGGACGTACTTGTCGAGGGTGCCGTACTTGCTGTCCGGGAGTTCCGCGAGCGTGAGGCCGGTGGCCAGTTTGGCGGAGACCAGGGCGATCGGGAAACCGGTGGCCTTGGACGCGAGGGCCGAGGAACGGGAAGTACGGGGGTTGATCTCGATGACGATGATGCGGTCAGAGACCGGGTCGTGAGCAAACTGGACGTTCGTGCCGCCGATGACGCCGATGTGCTCGACGATC
>ONJD01000168.1:0-1610 GCA_900317985.1 uncultured Eubacteriales bacterium
TCGACAGCGGAATTGGACAGGCCGTCGGAGACATAGACCTGGATCTGCGGGTGTTTCTCACAGTGCTGCTGCAGGAAGGCTTTCGCCTCATCGCTCAGCTGCCGGCCCAGGTCCGGGCGGGTCAGGTGGGTGTCGATGTCCTCACACTTCGACTGGATGAGCGGCAGGTCCATCCGCTCGAGGAGTCCCTCGTCGACGGGTTTCAGCACGGCGTCCTTCGCCATGGCGTGGTCGGCGCGGAGAGAAAGCATCGCCTTCGTTGTGAGGCGCTCGCCGTCCCGGCCGATGCCGACCCGCGCGGTCGTGGACCGTTCCATCGCTCGCAGTGCCAGCGGGTTCTCCGGGTCTTCGAACTGGATGGTGTCCTTGTACTCCGCCTCGGTCAGGTCTTTGAGCGTGTCGGAGGCGAGTTCCCGTACGGAGGCTTCCGTGAAGACAGGCGTCCCGGTGCTGTGCTGCGGGACCGGAGCTTCGACCGGTACATCGCCCACGGGCTTGCCGGGGACGAAGTCCTCGGAGACACCCTGTTCCTTCAACGCGGCGAGGACCTGCGCGGTGATCTGTTCGATGAGCTGTTCTCTCGTCATACCTGCGGCCTCCCTTCCGTGAAGATGGTCGGGTCTCCGGTGCGGGCGGTGGGCTGTCCGTTTTCGAGGATGCCCATCTTTTCCATCCACTGCTCGAACTCCTTGATGGGGTGCAGCCCCAGGGTCTGACGGACCGCCAGGATGTCCTGGTACGAGTTCGTCTGGTAGTTGAGCATGATGTCGTCGCCCGAGGGGACGGAGATGATATAGGTACAGCCGGCGGCCGCAAGCAGGACCGCGAGGCTCTCGATGTCGTTCTGGTCGGCGTCCATGTGGTTCGTGTAGCAGCAGTCACAGCCCATGGGAAGGCCGGAGAGCTTGCCCATGAAGTGGTCCTCGAGGCCGGCCCGCATGACCTGCTTCGAGTCGTAGAGGTACTCGGGCCCGATGAAACCGACGACCGTGTTGACCATGAAGGGTTTGAACTCCTTCGCGAAGCCGTAGCAGCGGGCTTCCATGGTCACCTGGTCCGCGCCGAAGTGGGCGTTGGAGGAGAGTTCGGAACCCTGCCCCGTCTCGAAATACATGACGTTCTCGCCCTTCGCGGTCCCCTTTTCCCGGAGCAGCGCGATGGCTTTCCGGACCGTGGCGGCGGAGAACCCGAAGGCCTCGTTGCCCTTTTCGGAACCGGCGATGGACTGGAAGATCATGTCGGTCTTCGCGCCCTGTTTGACCGCTTCGATCTGGTTGGTGATGTGCGCGAGCACGCAGATCTGCGTCGGGATCTCAAAGGTCTCCTTGACCTCGTTGAACAGGTCGAGGATGGCACGGGTGTTCGCCACCGTGTCGTTGACCGGGTTCAGGCCGATGACCGCGTCGCCGCAGCCGTAGGCAAGACCCTCGTACAGGGATGCGCGGATGCCCTCGATACCGTCCAGCGTGTGGTTCGGCTGGAGCCGGGAGGACAGGGTGCCCCGGAGGCCCATGGTCGTGTTGCAGGTGGTGTGGACGCGGATCTTGTTCGCCGCGTAGACGAGGTCCAGGTTCGACATGAGCTTCGCGACCGCCGCGACGGTTTCCGAA
>ONJD01000168.1:1631-2722 GCA_900317985.1 uncultured Eubacteriales bacterium
CCGAGAGGAGGAAAGCTCGCAGTTCGGCGATGGACCAGTTGCGGATGCGGGCATAGACCTGCTCGTCGATCGCGTCCTGGATGATGCGGGTGACCTCGTCCTCCTCGTAGGGCACGACGGGGTTCTCGCGGATATCGGAGATGAGGAGGTCCGAAAGGACGTCTTTGGCGGCGATGCGTTCACTGTCGGAACGGGCCGCGATGCCGGCCATCTCATCGCCGGACTTTTTCTCGTTGGCGCGGCCCAGGACTTCCTTGACGGAGTCGAACTGGTACACGGTGCCGCCGAGTTTGCTCTGCAGTCTCATATCGGGACCTCCTTTCCTGTACGTTGCGAGGGCTCAGTTTCTGCTGACCCTCAGCTGAAGATCAGTGTCTTCACGACGACCGGCAGTGCCACGCCGTCCATGACGGGCTTGCCGATGTCGATGTAGTCGCCGGAGTTGATCTTGATGCAGTCGAGGCAGATGATCTGCCGTGCGTTCGCCTGCCGGCCCATGACTTGGCCCAGGGCCTTCGCGAGATCGTTCTCGCAGATGACGATGAGCGGGTGTGCCGGGCTCAGGACCTCCCGGTCCACGGCGAGCAGCGTCTCCGCCAGGTTCTTCAGTTCCGGGTACGTCGTCCGTTCTTTGCCCCGGATGCAGAGGCCCATCTGCTCGACCTGCGCCTGGTCCATGTACCAGCGGAGTTCCTCTGCGAGCAGCCCGTGCGCTCCGGTGTAGAGCGCCGCTTCCGCCTCGTCCGAGGGCAGGAACATGGGCAGGTTCTTGATGGGAAACAGGTCGTCGGAGTACGAAATGGTACTGCCGGAGACCTCGGTCATGTAGGTTCCGGCCCCGACGACGGTGGCCCTGATGGTTTCTTTCGGCTCGACGACTTCGAAGGCGCCGGGCCTGCTCTTCTGTGCCTCCACCTTTTCATGCAGCGCTTTCGCGATGCACGGTCCGAGGTCGTTGTATGCTCGAAGGTCGGTTTCGTCTTTGTAGTAACAGTCTGCCACACCGCCGGAGAAGGACACATACTGGATGGGGTCCGTAAGGCGGATGGGCTTACTGGTGTTCGTCGTGCTGACCCGCGTCAGGTCCGAAT
>ONJD01000165.1 GCA_900317985.1 uncultured Eubacteriales bacterium
ACGCATGGCGATCGTCTTGATGACGGCGCGCAGCGTGAGCGCGTCTTCCGCCGCGGTCAGCGGGTCGGAATAGCGGAAATCGACTTCGTTCTGCCCGGGGCCGGCTTCGTGGTGCGAGGACTCCGGTACGATGCCCATGTCAGACAGCGTGAAGCAGATCTCACGGCGGACGTTCTCGCCCTTGTCTTCGGGCGCGATGTCGAGGTAACCGGCTTCATCGAAGGGCTCCTTGGTGGGTCTCCCCTCGTCGTCGGTCTTGAACAGATAGAATTCGCTTTCGTTGCCGAAGGTGCAGTTCACGCCGTTCTTCGACGCGTACTCGATGGCGGCCTGCAGAATGGACCGTGAATCGCCCTCAAAGGGAGTTCCGTCCGGGTAGGTCACGTTACAGAACATGCGCACGACGCGGCCGTTGGAGGGCCTCCAGGGCAAAATGGAGAGCGTCGATGGGTCCGGATGCAGGTACAGGTTGGACAGGACATAGTCTTTGAAGCCGTCGATGTTGCTCGAAGCGAACGGGATGCCCTCCTCGAAGGCCCGCTTCAGCTCACCCGGCATGATGGCGATGTTCTTCTGTTTTCCGAAAAGATCCACGAATGCGAGGCGGATGAACTTGACATCCTCTTCCTCGACGAAGGTCAAAACATCTTCACGTGTATACATAAGATTGCCTCCCGGTGTTGATATCTAAAAACTTAATAACTAGTTTACTGGCAGTTGGAGCGAATTTCAACATCAAATTTAATGATATGAAAAAGTATGCAATGCACTTTTTCATTTTCCCTTGACAAAGTCGGAAACAGGCGCTAAAATTCACACATAAACGACAACGGCGTCAGCGAGTTTTTCGCCGGTGTCGTTTTTTAATTTTTCAAGGCAACGGTGTCACTTTTTGAAAGAGTGCGCAGTTGCCTGATTTTTTTGGGAGTGATAGAAACGATGGAAAACAATATCATGACGCTGTTGTCCGGCGGACTCAACAATGCATGGGTTCTTCTCGGCGCGGCGCTGGTGTTCTTTATGCAGGCTGGTTTCGCGATGTGCGAAGCAGGTTTTACCAGAGCAAAGAATGCCGGCAACATCATTATGAAGAACCTGATGGATCTGTCGATCGGCACGGTCCTGTACTGGCTGGTCGGGTTCGGAATCATGTTCGGTTCTCAGTCCGCTTTCTTTGGAGCCCTTGACCTCTTCACACAGGGGAGTTACGCAGATGCCCTGCCGGACGGTGTTTCGAAATTTTCATTCTTCATTTTCCAGACGGTCTTCTGTGCGACCTCTGCGACGATCGTTTCCGGCTCGATGGCGGAGCGCACCAAGTTCAGTTCTTACTGTTTGTACAGTGCGCTGATCAGTCTTGTGATCTATCCGGTCGAAGGTCACTGGATCTGGGGCGGCGGCTGGCTGGCTTCTATGGGGTTCCATGATTTTGCCGGTTCGACTGCGGTCCATATGAATGGCGGCGTGATCGCTCTGATCGGTGCGGCACTTCTGGGTCCTCGCATCGGCAAATACGGAAAAGACGGGAAACCGCGCGCCATCCCCGGTCACAATATCCCGATCGCCGCACTCGGTGTCTTTATCCTCTGGTTCTGCTGGTTCGGATTCAACGGCTGTTCGACCGTCAGCATGATGGGCGATGATGCGAGTCTTGCCGGAAAAGTCTTCTTTAATACGAACCTTGCAGCGGCAACGGCAATGGCGCGTCTTGGAACAACCGCGGCGCGAACGGCTACTACTGGTCTTCTTCGCTCTACTCCGCCGCGACCGGTCGGAACTTGTACTTCAGCAGTGGTGGCGTCAACCCGCAGGACAACTACAACCGCTTCTACGGCTTCTCTGTTCGTCCAACTGAAAGTAGATGATCCTGTTGGTGCGATCAGTGTACACGGTATTGCAGGCGCTTTTGGTACGATCCTGACCGGTATCCTTTGCACGAGCGATCACCTTCAGGACGCCGGCATGAGCCGTGGACAGTTTGCCGGTATCCAGATCCTTGGTGTCCTCTCCGTAATCGTTTGGGCAGGTGCGTGTTCCTATGTCCTGTTTGTTACGTTGAAGCACACGCTCGGTCTTCGTGTCTCTCGTGAAGAAGAGCTGTCCGGTCTGGACATTCCGGAGCATGGACTGGTCAGCGCCTATGCAGATTTCATGCCGTCGATCGAAAGCCATGTCAGCCTTCCTGTGAAGCTCAATACGGAGGAACTGGATGCGGCTGATGCTGCCGTCGCGAAAGAACTGGCCGGACTGACTGAAACACCGGTCCCGGTCGAGCAGGCAGTCCCGGTCAAAGTGGTCAAAGTGCCCCGTGACACCGGACTCAAAGCTCCGGTCTCGATCCATAAGCTCAGCATCGTCATCAAGCAGGATAAACTCGACGCATTGAAAGAAGCTCTGATCGAAATCGGTATTACCGGCATGACGGTCACGAATGTTCTTGGCTGTGGTATGAGGCACGGTGTCACCCATTACCGTGGTGCCGAGCAGGAGATCTATCTGCATCCGAGGATCGAAGTCGAGGTCGTCGTTTCGAAGATCCCGGTCGATACGGTCGTCGAAACGGCCAAAAAAGTCCTTTACACCGGCCATTACGGCGATGGAAAGATCTTTGTCTATGATGTTGCCAATGTCATCAAAGTAAGGACCGGAGAAGAAGGTTATGCTGCTCTGCAGGATGTCGAGCAGTTCTGATTCGAGAAATCTGTCTCAATATAATAGCTGGACCCTGCCATCGTATGGGTGGCAGGGTCTTGGTCATTTTAAAGAGGAAACTATTACAACGCAGCCTGGAATGCCTGCGAGATATACTGGACCCCGATGATCTCTGCCTGGGCCATGGTCTCTTTCGAGAGGTGGCGCAGGTTGTCTTTCGGGACGATGATCTTATGGAAGCCGAGGCGGATGGCCTCTTTGACTCTCTGTTCGCAGAAACCGACAGACCGGACTTCGCCGGCGAGACCGATCTCACCGAAGGCGAGCACGTCGTCCGGGACGACCGCTTCCTTCAGGGACGAGACGAGAGACAGGGCGACGGACAGGTCCGCGGCCGGTTCGAACAGCTTGATGCCGCCGATGACGTTGAGGTACACGTCCATGTTGGAGAAGTAGTACCCTCCCCTCTTTTCGAGGACCGCCAGGATGACGTTGAGCCGGTTGAAGTCGTAACCGTTGGCCATGCGCCGCGGGTTGCCGAAGTTGCTCGACGTCGCGAGCCCCTGGACTTCCGCCAGGATGGGCCGCATGCCCTCCATGACGCAGGCGACGCAGGAACCGCTGGAGTTCGCCGGCCGGCCTTCCAGCATCATCTTCGAGGGGTTCTCGACCTGGCGAAGGCCCTGGTCCATCATCTCGAAGACGCCAATCTCATTGGTGGAGCCGAACCGGTTCTTGGCAGCACGTAAGATGCGGTACGAGTAGTTCTTCTCGCCTTCGAAGTACAGGACCGTGTCGACGATGTGTTCGAGCACCTTGGGTCCCGCGATGTTGCCGTCCTTGTTGAC
>ONJD01000162.1 GCA_900317985.1 uncultured Eubacteriales bacterium
GGAAAACTACAACACCGCGCAGCTCGTCGTCCAGTGCATCTGCGACTGGATCTTCGAGCATCTCTCCGACCTCGATGACGAAATGAAAGACCGCCTCTATGACACCATCACATTCTGCGTCGGCGGCGGTTTCGAGTACGCCTGCATGAAGTTCGAGAAGAACGAGCCCGTCGATGTCGAATACATCGTCGCCAACGCCATGGACTTCGTCGTCAGCGCGCTCGGCTTCGACCCGGCTCTCTTCAAGATCCGCAAAGAAATGTCCACTGAATGGCTGCTCCGAACGGCAGACGCCGTCGACGCCGTCACCTTCGGCGGTTAACCACAGTACCCTCTGAAATAGAAATACCTGACCGCAAAATCCAAGCGGGCCCCTGCCAAGTTTCCCCGGCAGGGGTCCGCGTTTTTATGAAAAACTGGAAATCCGAGCGAAAATGCAATATAATAGGATTTCGATAGAGCACAATTTATTTTTTATCATTTATATAAGGAGGTGGACCTGTGCTGGCACTGGATAAAGAGACTCAGAAAAAGCTTCTGCTCGGCGGCCATTTCGGCCTCGAAAAAGAGATGCTCCGCGTCACGGAGGACGGGCACATGGCCCACACTCCCGACCCGTTCCTGGGGCACCCGAACATCACGAAGGACTTCTGTGAGAACCAGACCGAGATCAACACCCCGGTCGGCGATTCACCGGAAGAGGCATACGGCATGCTCCGCGACCTCTATGTCGAGATTCAGAAGACGCTGGCGGCTGCCTCCCCGCGGGAGTACCTGTGGCCGTCGTCGAACCCGCCGTACATCGCGAACGAAGAGGACATCCCCATCGCGCAGTTCCCCGGCGAGGGCTACCACAAGACCGCGTACCGGGAGTACCTGTCCGGCCGTTACGGGCGGTACATCATGACGTACTCGGGCATCCATTTCAACTACTCCTTCTCCGAGGAGCTCCTGAAGGCGGACTACGAGGCCCACCAGCGGGCATACGAAGTCGGCACGTTCCAGGATTACAAGAACGGATTCTATCTGGACCTCGCGAAGAAAGCGGCCGCCTACGGCTGGCTCATGACGGCGGTGACCGCGGCGAGCCCTGTCCGGGACCGCTCCTTCCTGGAGCCCGGCACCTCCGGCGGCTCGACGTTCACCGGCAAAGCCTCGCAGCGTTGCGCCGAGACCGGCTACTGGAACGCGTTCACTCCGGTCTTCAACTACAAATCCCTGGACGGGTACATCGAGGGCATCGAGTACCTCGTGTCACGGGGACTCATCGCCGCGCCGAGCGAGCTCTACTTCCCGGTACGGCTCAAGCCGAAGGGCGCCAACACGCTTGAGAACCTGCGCAAGTACGGCGCGTCCCACATCGAGCTGCGCATGTTCGACCTGAACCCGCTCGACCCGCTCGGTGTCGACCTGCGGGACATCCGGTTCGGCGAGCTGTTCCTCGGCTTCCTTGCCGGGACCCAGGACTTCTTCTTCCCGGAACAGGACCAGGTCCAGGCGGTCCAGAACTTCAAACGGGCCGCATATTATAACCTCGAGAACACGAAGATCATCATCCTCGGCGGGCGCAGCAGCACCGTCGCGGAAGCGGGCAGGATCATGCTCCAACAGATGAAAGAGTTCTACCACGGGTTCCCCGACGAAGTACAGGAGATCCTCGCCTTCGAGGAGGCGAAGTTCCTCGACCCCGCGAACCGCTACGCGACGAAAGTCCGCGCCCTCGCCGGCGACCATTTCGCCGACTGGGCCCTGCAGCTCGCGAAAGAACAACAGGCCCTTGCACTGGCAGACGACTGATGTTCAAAAGGTGAAGTTTCCTTGCTCCGGGCCATCATCCAATCAAAACCATCGTTCACACTTCAAAAGCACCCCTCTTGGGGTGCTTTTACTCTGTCAGCCTCGACATCCGTTGCTTGCCACTACAAACTTGTATTTGCACGTCTAAGCCCGGCCCCGTGACCGGGCTTTCATTCTCTTTACTTGATATGCCTCGCTTCCGGGGAAGGGGAAGCCAAAGAGT
>ONJD01000160.1 GCA_900317985.1 uncultured Eubacteriales bacterium
TAGGAGAAGAAAAAGCTGCTTGAAAAAGACATATGGTCAAGGCGAAAAACGGGGGTCCCATATGTCTTTTGGCTCCCTAGCAACTTTCAGTTTGTTGAGTTATTTGGGGTTTGTGGTACACTAAGGGACATAGGAGAGTTAAGAGTTTTTCTTTTGGAAGAAAAACAATTGTTGGAGAGCTTACTTGAGTAGGAGGTTTGGAATATGAAGAAGATCCTGCTTGTGATCGATATGCAGAACGACTTTATCGATGGCTCGCTGGGGACACCCGAAGCGGTAGCTATCGTTGGAAATGTCGTGAAGAAAATCGAATCTTACATCGCCGACCCGGATGGGGACGTGTTCGAATCTTACATCGCCGACCCGGATGGGGACGTGTTTGCGACCAGAGACACCCACCAGCCGGACTACCTGCATACGCAGGAGGGAAAGAACCTCCCGGTGGAACACTGCATCGAAGGGTCTGATGGTTGGCAGATTCGGCCGGAGATTGCGGCACTGATCCCCGAGGACCATGTCTTCAACAAGCCGACCTTCGGCTCGACTGAACTCGCTGCGGCGATGAAGGAACTTTATGACGCCGAAAACGGAGACGTGACCTTCGAGTTAGTCGGACTTTGCACCGACATCTGTGTGGCGTCCAACGCGCTTCTGCTGAAAGCGACCATGCCGGAAGCGGTCATCTCGATCGACCCGGCCTGCTGCGCCGGTGTTACGCCGGAGAAACATGACGCGGCGCTTGAGACGATGCGCTCCTGCCAGATCCAGGGGGCCTGACCATGAAAACTCTGTACCTCGCCGGCGGCTGCTTCTGGGGGACGCAGAAGTTCCTCGACCAGTTCGACGCGGTGAAAGAGACGGAGGTCGGGTACGCCAACGGAACGATGCTATGATGAGACGAAACTGTCGACCGAAGACCTTCTGCGCTATTACTTCATGACGATCGATCCGACGTCGGTGAATCGCCAGGGGAACGACATCGGGACCCAATACCGCACCGGCATCTGGTTCGAGGTGGGCGATACACCGGACGAAAACCGGGAAACGCTCACGAAGATCCGCACGGTCCTCGACGAAGTCGCCGCCAAAGTGGGTCAGCCCCTCGCGGTCGAATTCGGCCCCCTCGACAACTTCTGGCCGGCGGAAGAGTACCACCAGAAATACCTCGACAAACATCCGAACGGGTACTGCCACATCCCGCGGACCCTGATGCATCTGGAGAGCTAATGGAAGAACATCGATTGACCGAACGGGCGGTCCTCTGTGCCCTCGACACCGGACGACAGACGCTGACCGAAGCGGAAGCCATCACGGCGGCCGTCAGCGCGGCGGGCTGGGCGAGGACCGAAGCCGAAGTGTCCCTCGAAGAATTGAGAGAACTGGCGAAGACTGCCGGCGCGGACGTCGTCGGGACGGTCCTGCAGGCGCGCCCGTCTGCGGATGCCGCCCTGTACCTCGGCACCGGGAAGATCGAAGAACTCAAAGAGATGGTGGACGCGGATGTCTGCGACCTCCTCATTTTTGACGGCGAGCTCTCACCGACTCAGCTTCGCAACATCGAGAAGGCGACGGGTGCCAGAGTCATCGACCGCACGACGCTCATCCTCGACATCTTCGCCCAGCGGGCGCGCTCGCGGGAAGGCCGTCTCCAGGTCGAGCTCGCGCAACTGCAATACCGCCTGCCCCGGCTCGCCGGTCAGGGCACGAGCCTGTCCCGACTCGGCGCCGGCATCGGCACCCGCGGCCCCGGCGAGACGAAACTCGAGACGGACCGCCGGCACATCGAGCGGCGCATCCGCGCCATCCGCCAGGAACTGAAGAACGTCGAAAAACGCCGGAACATGCTTCGCGCCCGCCGCGAAAAGACCGGCGTCGAGACCGTCGCGCTGGTCGGCTACACGAACGCCGGCAAGTCGACGCTGATGAACGCCCTGACCGAGGCCGGCGTCCTCGCCGAAGACAAGCTCTTCGCGACGCTCGACCCGACGTCCCGCGCCCTGCGTCTGCCTTCCGGACGACAGGTCATGCTCATCGACACGGTCGGACTCGTCCGGAACCTGCCGCACCAGCTGGTCGAGGCATTCCACTCGACGCTCGAAGAGGCGGCGGCCGCGGACGTCATCCTGAACATCTGCGACGCGTCATCGCCTGAGTACGAAGACCACCTGCGGGTGACGGAAGAGGTCCTCAAAGACCTCGGTGCCGAAGGCATCCCGACCCTGCAGGTCATGAATAAATGCGACCTTATCTACGAGCAACCGCACATCGCCGGAAAGAGTATCTACATCTCCGCCCGGAACGGCTCCGGGCTGACCCTGCTGCTGGAAGCGCTGGAACAGGCGTTCCCGGAACAGCGAGTCCGTGCCCGGTTCTGCTTCCCCTTTGAGGAACTGTCCCAGGCGTCCATCGTCCGGGACGACAGCGCCGTACAGGGGGAGACCTACACGGAAGACGGCCTGGTGCTCGACGTCATCTGCAGCGCGCGGATGGCAGACCGTTACAAAGAATTTCTGATGGACGACAAGGAGGACTGACCATGTTCCTGATGATCGGTGTCAACGACGGGCAGAACGCTCTCTACTACGAAAAACTCGTGTACTTCACCCACCTCGGGAGAGCCGTGAACGTGACGGTCTTCGTGACCTTCACGCAGCTCCTGCTGTTCTTCATCCCGACTGTCAAGTGGAACAAGCGCTACTACGTCCAACTGCCGAACGGCGAAGTCTTCGAGCTGAACGCCGAGGTCGGCCGCGCCGTGGAGCGGGGAAGAGACGTCGACATCACGGAGAAGGACTGCTTCCAGTCGAGCCGCTGCCCGCACTGCGGGTACCCGATCGTCGACGACTTCGACTACTGCCCGAAATGCGGGAAACCCCTCAAATAAGTTTGCATTATCTATAAAACGTGTTATAATGCCTCTCGGCAAAACCAAACAGCGGAGTTCGGCCTCTAAATCCTTCGCTATAGAAACGAAAACCAAGGAGAACACATCGTGAATCAGTTACTGAACAAGACTACCATGGTAGCCGCGCTTCTGCGCGCCGTCCCGGTGGGTATGACAGTCATCTTCGTTCTGGCGGTCGTTCTGATGAACTTCCTCGCCAGGATCACTTTGGTGTCTCTGCCCTGGCTTGCACTCAACGCAGGCATTACCGTATCATGGGTGTCTTTTTTATTTGTCGACATCGTGACCCGGCACTTCGGGGCAAAGGCAGCCAACATGCTTTCTGTCGTGGCCATCGGCGTAAACCTCATCGTCTGCTTTTTCAGCGTCGTCATCGGACGACTCTTCGACCACCCGTCTCTGGACATGGTCGTCGGCGGACAGTGGTCCATCCTGCTGGCGAGTACCATCGCGTACCTCGTCGCTGCCCTCACCAACAACTATACGAACGTCTTCCTCGGAAGACGCTTCTTCCGTCAGAACCCCGACGGCCGGAAGGCCTTCGCGGTCCGATCGTACATCTCCACGTTCCTGTCCCAGTGCGTCGACAACTTCCTGTTCGTCTTCCTGGCCTTCGTGGTTTTCCCGAACCTGCCGGGCGCCCTGCCGGTCCATTGGACGGTCGCTCAGTGTGTGGGCGCGTCGGTCCTCTGCGCAGTCCTCGAACTGCTCTCCGAAGTCGTCTTCTCACCCCTCGGCTACCACGTGGCGCAGAAGTGGAAAGAGAAGAACGTCGGCGAAGAATACCTTGAGACGTACTGCCCGAACGGCGCACTTGAAAGCTGAGGCGATCTACGATGAAACAGTTAGAATATCTCTCTGCTGCCGAGATCGGCAGAGAAGTCAATGCCGGACACATTTCCCCCACGGAAGTGGTCCGGTATTTTGAACAGCGGATCGCCGACGGAAACGGCGATCTGAACGCGTTTGTCTACACGAAGTTCGAAGAAGCGGAAGCGGCCGCGAGACAGCTGGAAGAGCGTCTTGCCCGCGGGGAAGATGTCGGCCCCTTCGCCGGCGTGCCCTTCGCGCTCAAGGACTTCCTGCCCTCCAAAAAAGGCTGGACCCACTCCCACGGAGGCGTGAAGGCACTCATCAGAGAAGACCCGGTTGACTCGGAATTCACCAAAGCCATGGAAGCGGCGGGCGGCATCGCCATCGGCAAAACGAATGCTCCGGCATTCGGCTTCCGCGGCACGACCGACAACCACCTGTACGGTCCGACCTGCAACCCTTTCGACCATCGGTACAACGCCGGCGGGTCTTCGGGCGGCAGCGCGGCTGCTGTGGCCGGCGGACTCGTCCCGATCGCCGAAGGCGGAGATGCCGGCGGCTCCATCCGCATTCCCGCCGCGTGGTGCAACCTCTTCGGGTTCAAAGCCTCTGTCGGGACCGTCCCGAGCGTCTGCCGTCCGGATGCCTGGTCGGCGACCCACCCGTACTGCTTCAACGGCGGTCTGACGAAAACCGTGGAAGACAGC
The DNA here is from genome assembly GCA_900317985.1 of uncultured Eubacteriales bacterium. Lineage (GTDB taxonomy): Bacteria > Bacillota > Clostridia > Oscillospirales > Acutalibacteraceae > RUG420. Next base: position 4,426 of record ONJD01000160.1, read on the forward strand.
GCCATCCTCATGAGCTACATGGCGCACCATGATCCGAGAGATCCTCTGAGCCTGGACCATGGGCACCGGGATTTCGCGGAGCTCATGAAACGTCCCATCGAGGGCTGGCGCATCGCCTATACCCCAGACTTCGGGATGTTCCCGGTC
>ONJD01000155.1 GCA_900317985.1 uncultured Eubacteriales bacterium
TCGTTGTCCACGCTGTAGACGACGATAAAGTCCTCGTCGCTGTTGAGGGTAAACTCCGGGGTCATCAGATACATGGCGTCGCGGTTATCCCCTTTGGCGTTGAAGTCTCCTTCATATGATGTTGTGAAGCGTATCTGTATGTTGTTCGGATCGACCGCCATCATGAGACTCATAATCTCATTTTTATTATATGGACTCCGGACCTCTCTGTCAAGAGAAGATCTGCAGATGCACAGGGTTGTTTCACGAAGGTGAGAGAAGGACATCAGAAAAATAAAACATTCTTAAGCTTTTGCCTTATACCGTTTTTTCTTCATGAAACAACCCTGCCAGGAAACCTGCCTGTTTCATGAGTCCTGCGCCTCTTTCTGAATTACTTCCATAAAAAACACCCCGGGGCTTTCACCCCAGGGTGCCATAAAAGAGTTTCTCTTACTTTACGGTGCAGTACATGAAGTACTTGTATCCAAGCGGGTTGGAGAAGAAGCCGTCGACATCCTTGCTGATCATGAACAGGTCAGTGTAGAAGTACAGCGGGCAGATGCAGCCGGTGCTCATGAGGAGGTCCTCGGCGCGGTGCATGAGCTCATAACGTACCTCGTTGTCGGTGCAGCCCTTGATGGCCTTGATCAGGACATCATAGGTCTCGGCCCAGGTGCCGTTCTCCACCTTGACGTCCAGACCGAGGTCGGTCAGATCCAGGCTGTAGGCGGCGACATCCTTGTGCGCGCCCTTGCCGAACTGGACATCGTTGTTGCCGGAAGCGGTGGTCCACATATCCAGGAAGCAGATCGGGTCGTTGTAGTCCGCCAGCCAGCCGTTGCGAGCAACGGAGTAATCGCCGTTCTTACGAGTGTTCAGGAAGGTGGCCCACTCCTGGTTCTCCAGGTTCATAGTGATGCCGATGCCGGCCATGGCACTCTGCAGATACTCACCGATGGCCTTGTGGCCTTCAGAGGTGTTGTAGAGGTAAGTCAGGGTCGGGAAGCCGGAGAACTGACCGGTGGTCTCGTCATAGTCATAGTACTTCTTCAGCACTTCGATGGCCTGGGCGAAATTGTCCTCCAGGGCATCGGCGGAAACATTGTAGTAACCGTCAAAGTCTTCGCTGGAGCCGGCAGTCTGGTAGAACTGGGTTCCGTCGGGGTTGGTCATACCCATGGCGACAAAGGAGGACGCCGGGACCTGGCCGCCCTGGGCGATGTCGTCTACGATGTAGTTGCGGTCGAAGATCAGGCTGATGGCATTGCGGATCTCAGCCTTGGCGTTCTCAGCGTCAACGCCCTCGAGCTCGCTGCCCTCGGGAAGAATGTTTTCATTGACATTCCAGCAGACATAGTAGGTACCAATCTGGCCTTCCACCTTGAATTCATCGGGATAGTCGGCCTTGAGAGCCGCGATTTCGTTGGTGGGAACATCGTCGATCAGCTGCCATGTGCCGTTCTTGAAGTTGGACAGCTGGTTATTGGCGTCGTCAGACAGATAGAACTCGATCTTGTCCATGAGAACCTTGTCGGCATCGACGTAGTTCGGGTTCTTCTCAAGGGTAATCAGGCTGTTGTGGTTCCAGCCGGTCATGGTGTAAGCACCGTTGCAGACAAAGGTGGAGGGATCGGTGGCCCAGCCTTCATTCGACACGACATCTTCACGCACGGGGAAGTAGGTCGGGAAAGCCAGGAGCTCGTTCCAGTAGGAGACGGCGTTGGCAAGGGTAACCTCGAGGGTCTTGTCGTCAACAGCCTTGACGTTCAGCTGAGCGCCCTCGGGAGGCTCTTCTGCCCAGACATCGTCGTAGACGTCAACTACTTCGAACATGTAGCCATAGTCGGCGCCGAGCTCAACAGAAGCAGCACGCTGCCATGCAAAGGCATAGTCAGCAGCTGTGACGTCTTTGCCATCGGACCACTTCATGCCGTCGCGCAGAGTATAGGTATAGGTCACGGTGCCGTCTTCATTCGCAACGCCTTCCACCAGTTCGGTGGCTGCATCGGGAACGATGACCAGGGCGCCGCTGTCATCCTGGGCCCACTTGGCAAGGCCGGAAAACAGGTGGCTGATCATAGTAGCGCCGTCGACAGCGGAGTTCAGAGCTGGGTCAAGGGTGTCGGGCTCGGAAGCGAGGCAGACTGCGATGGAGCTGCCGGCAGCTTCAGCGACAGGCTCTTCGGCTGCGACTTCTTCAG
>ONJD01000153.1 GCA_900317985.1 uncultured Eubacteriales bacterium
TAGATAGCCATGCATTTATTTCCGGTTCCAACACACGTCTCTCCCAAAGCGTCTCATTTAACACTTCTATATTTTTCCGGCACTTTTTTTCTTCTATAGCCATCTCTCATTCCTTTTTAAACACCAACACCCACTCGCAGGTTATCAAACTAGCCGTCTTATTCCGCTTCGTCATCAGACCATATGACTTAATATCATCCACTAATTTGAATTGTATCTGCATTCCTTTTTGTTGTAAATATGTACTTAGGTAATCTTGTGTATCAAATGGCCTTCCACAAACTGTATTATTCCCAATCACAATTACCATATAGCCTCCTTTTCTTAACACCCTCACACTCTCTTCCAAGGCTATCTTCATCTCATTTAAATAGTTCCCCACTATGTATGCTCGCTCATTTTTACAACACCATTATACCAAAATTACCCCCAATGGGGCAGACCCTTTTTTGCAAAATCTGCATAAAGCCGGCGGGAGGCCGGCTACACGCCGATGTCGATCTGGTACGAGTCGTCGCCGGCCATCTTGAGAGCATCGTCCTTAATGGCCTGCACACGAGTGTCTTCGCCGGCGAACCATCCCGCTTTCAGCTCGCTGGACGTGATGGTATAGACGTCGGCCATGAGCCTGGTCCTGGAATCGGCGAACGTGTTGGACAGCATGTCGAAGTTGTTCATCAGCGTCGTCATAATGGCGTTCGCGAACGAACTCGGCTTTTCAACCGACTCGTTCGTGCGCATGTCCACAAGCTGGCCCTCGAAGTTCTGTATGGTCTGGAATATCTGTTTGACCATTGCGCAATACTGCGAGGCATACGCCTTGGCCGCCGCCGTTTTCTCCTCGGGCGTGCCGGCCTTTCCGATTTCCGTCTTGAACTTGGCAAGGGCTGCGTCGACCTCGTTGAGATACGTGCCGAGGTTCGTGTCGCGCGCGGTGTCGACATTGGCCCTCAGCATGTCCCTCAGCTTGGTCCCCTCGACGGCAGGGTCGGCCGCCTTCATGATGCGATCGACGAACTTCGTGTGGTAGGATCCGCCGGCGTTGAGCGCACCTTCTTCGATGGAGTATCCGCCGAAGCCCTCGACCGTGAGGCTGTGGCAGAAGGCGGAAATCTGGACGTCTTCGCCGTTCTTCCTCAGACCGACGACGGTTTCGTCGTCATCCACCAGAACCTTGCCTTCCGGCGACGCGCGGAAGTCCATCGCCATGCCGAGGATGTCCAGCTCGTCGCGCGGCGGGTCCGGCGGCTGGCTGACATATCCGTCCGCCGCGTCGAGGAGCTCGCTCGCCTGGTTCAGTATGGTGTTCATCTCGACCATCGTGTTCGAGAGGCGCGCCATGGACTGCACGAAGCAGTTGATGGCGGGCGGCAGCTCGATACCCAGCTTCTGCAGCTCTGCGACTGCCGCGTTCAGGCGGTACACCATGTCGTACGAGAAGCGTCCCTTCGAGAGCACCGAGTCGAGAATCGCCTCCGCCTTGTCGCGGTTCGCCTCGAGCGCGGTCTTGCCGGCGGGCGAGAGGAGGTTCTCGAAGCCCTTGAGCACAAACTCCTTGTCGCGGAAAGTCGCGCCCATGATGACGCGCAGCAGTTCGTGGCGCTCGTTGATCGTGGCGGGCTTGTTCGTCTTCGGGTCGATGACGGCCTTGCCCTCCTTGTCGAGGAGAGGACGGTCGGACTTGAGTTCGTAGAGGTTGCCGAAGTCGATGAACGTGATCTTGCCGCCGCCCACCATCAGGTTGCCGGCGTGCGTGTCGCCGTGGAACTTGCCGGACCCGAGTAGCGCCTCGTGGAACCACGCCTTCGTCGCCTGCACGAGAAGCTTCTGCGCTTTTTTGAGATCGGCGTAGTCCGTGCGGCAGTACTCGATCATGGTCGGTATCGAGCCGACGGGCAGGTTCTTCTTGAACACGGGCACCTTCTTCGGCTTGCCGGTCTTCGGGTCGATCGGGCCGTCCTCCCACTTTATGCGGCCGGTCGCGGGGTTCTTCTCGAACACGGCCGAAACCGCGTTGCGCATCCCTTCGGTCTTCGCCTTGAAGTACTTGTCGACCGTCTTGCCGCTGGCCACTTCGGCGACCATCACGTCCTTCTTCGGCTCCACTACCTTCGACATCTTCATCGAGTGGACGTTCGGTGCGAGGGCGTTGAGCGCATGGTTCGGGTCATCGCCTATGCCGTAGAGCTTGACGCCCTCGTTCACGTTGTTCGCCTCGTTGCGGAA
>ONJD01000151.1 GCA_900317985.1 uncultured Eubacteriales bacterium
GAGTGCCTGGGACCGCTGCTGCGAACTCTGGGCCATCCTTCTGGGCGGCACCGTTGACTACGGTAAAGTCCATTCCGAGAAATATGGCCATGCCCGTTACGGCAGAACCTATGAGAAAGGTCTCATCGAGGACTGGGGACAGCCCGGAGACCATGAGAAAATCAACTTCGTCGGCCACAGCTTCGGTGGTTCCACCGCGCTGACCTTTGAAAGCCTTCTGGCCTATGGTTGCCAGGAAGAGATCGACGGAACTCCCGCTGACGAGCTTTCCGACCTGTTCAAGGGCGGCAAAGGCGACTGGCTGCACACCATCACGACGCTTTCCGGTACCAACAACGGTTCCAACTTTGCGTCCTGGCTGCACACCGCCGGCGTCATCATCATCGACGACATCGTTCTGACCCTCGTCACCATGCTCGGCAACTCGAAGTTCAATGACTACTACGATGCCAACATGGACCAGTGGGGCGTCATGGACGACCCGAAGACCCGCAAGACCGGCCTTCGCAACCCGCTCTCCAAGTGGAAGGAGATCAAGCGGTACGACTACAACCCGAACCTCGACTCCATCGGTCATGAGATGCAGGTCGAATGCATGTACCTCATGAACAGCAAGCTGAAGATGGATGAAAAAGCATACCACTTCGCCAGACGTGCCTGCGGCTCCGAGCCCAAGGGCAACGGCGAGCGCCAGAAGATGCGGAAAGATGCCACCACGATCGCCAAGATCGCCGGCGTCATCACCTGCAACTGGAGAGGCATCCACCTCGAGACCATCCCGCAGTTCAACTACAATCACAGAAAGGGCATGGTCAATGACGGTCTCGTCACGATCGACGGTCAGTCCGCTCCCAAAGATAAACCCTACACCGACTGGACCGTTGGCACCGAGCTCGAAAAGGGCATCTGGTACAACATGCCGGTCGAAGGCGACAAGGACCACATCTCCTGGATGGGCATTGGTCAGCCGAAAGAAGCATACTTCCAGTACTTCGATGAGATGCTCGACGGTTTCCGCCGCCTCAAATAAGCAAAATAATAAAGGCCTTCCATTTCGGAAGGCCTTTTCTTTTTGGCGATGTATGTTGGCGATTTACGGATCGTCAGTTCTCAACGTCGCGTTTCGCAAGGAACTCATGCTTCGCGATGGGAAGCGCTTTTCCGAGACCGAAGACCGGTAACAGGAAGTAGACGTTGATCGCCCGCTTGGCAAGCTGCGCCGGAAGGGACGGCAGCTGGATCATGAACCGGTTGTCGATACCTGCATAGGCAAGCAATGCCCTTCTTGGCGCCGAGGGAGATCATGCAGCCGTGCATGGCCGGCTTGTAGACGCGCTTGGCTTCCTTGCCGGTGATGAGGTCCGCGATGTTGTCGGCCGCGAGGACCGAGGACTGCTCGGTGTTCTCGACCATCTGGGGGACCGGGTGTTCTTTGCCCTTGGCGACATAGTACATGTTGTCGCCGATGACGAAGACGTTCGGGTCGGAGGACTGCAGGGACTCGAGGTTGACGATGCGGTTGTTGCGCGAATCGAGGGTCTCGGCCGCTTTGCAGGTGATGGTCTCGGACGTGATGCCGGCGCTCCAGACGACCGTGCAGGACGGGACCGTGACGGTCTTGCCGATCTGCTCATAGACGAGGGCGTCCGGTTTGACTTCGACGACTTTCGCGTTCATCTCGAGGTCGACGCCGAGCTCTTTCAGGATGCAGGAGCAGGTCGTGGAGACCTTGTTCGGCAGGTTCGGGATGGTGCGGGCAGCCGCGTCGATGCAGAGGACTCTCGTAAGGCCCTGGGGCAGTTTGTACTTGACGCACATCATCGGGATGTACTCGGCAAGTTCGCCGGCCAGCTCGACACCGGTGAGACCGGCGCCGACCACACAGAACGTGAGGAGCTTTTTCTGCTCTTCTTCGTCCGCGAGGGGCGCGGCTTTCTCGAAGCACTCCTTGATGTGTTTCTTCAAAGCCATGGCGTCGTCATAGGTCCAGAAGGGGAGGGCGTTCTCCTGAGCGCTCTCGATGCCGAAGAAGTTCGGTCTGGAACCGGCCGCGATGACCAGGTAGTCGTAGGTGTAGTCGTTGACATTGCCCTTGACGACCTTGTTCTCGAAATCGATGTCAGTGACTTCATCCTGGAAGAAGCTGACGTTGGGGGAGTCCGCGAAGGTCTCCGCGAGATCGTACGTGATGCCTTCGGGTTTTCCCCGACCCGTGGCAGCCGCGTGGATCTCCGTTCTCATCGTGAAATAAGGGTTTTTGTCGATGAGCGTGATGCTGATGTTCTTGAGACGCGCAGTCTTCTTTTCGAGACGCTGCGCACAGAGAATACCGGAAAAACCGGCACCGATGATGACGATGTTTTTCTGTTTGAAACCCTGTCTCATTGTGTTTCCTCCCAATGGTTTGTGATATAAAAGCTCCGGCCTTCCCAAGACCGGAGCGGTAATCCAATGTGTAAAATTTAGCGCCGCGCTTTCTCCGGGAAACTGTTCTTATAGATTTCCAGGAAGTTTGCCCACTCTTTCAGGCGTTTCTTCTGGAGGTCTGTCAGTTCGTCGTTCTGGTCGACTGTTTTGGCAGCTTCGATGTACGCCATATAGAAGGTCTTGGAACTGTGTTTCAAATGGAGCTTGTGGTCTCCGGCTTTACGACCTTCTTTATACTCTTTCTTAGCGGCTTTCCACGCTTTCTTCGGGTTCATGAAGACAGGGTCTCCGTACTGGTTGACGCCGAGGGCATAGGCTTCGGTCGTCTCCGGGTTGGAGGCGAACTGCTCGAGGACTTTGGGCGCGACCTTATCGCTTTCCATATCCTCCATGGTGTAAGCGGCAACAGCGGCGAGTTCTTTCGGGGGCTTGTAGTACTTGCGCAGACCCACGAACCAGATGACTGCCATGAGCGCGATGTTCAGGATGATGGCAAGGACGAGTCCGATGGCAACACCCTTGGCGATTTTACCGACTTTACTCATTTCATTTCCCTCACTTCTCGTGAAAATTGAAACATTATTCTTAGTTATTCTAACATAGAACAGAAAAAAGAAAAAGACGATTTTCAAAATTACTCCTACTGTAGTATAATCTCTACAGAAGAACGTTTGTTTGCATCCAGGAAGGAGGTGACCCCTGTGGCGATGTACGGCGAAAAACCCAAAGACCGCATCATACTGCACTGCGACTGTAACAACTTCTTTGCGTCCGTCGAGTGATAGAACGACATTGTGGAATTCCCTGTTGGCAAATTCCGTGACCTCATCGTCCAGGAGCACACCGTTGGTCGTGAGGGTGAACCTGATGTTCTTGTTGTGGATCTTCTCCTGCTCTCTGCCGTATTCGGTGAGGCGCTTGACCACATCCCAGTTCATCAGCGGCTCGCCGCCGAAGAAGTCCACCTCCA
>ONJD01000150.1 GCA_900317985.1 uncultured Eubacteriales bacterium
GCGATCTCCTCCATCGGGGGCAGCGGTGGCACGATCAGATTGCTCTGGTTGTCCGGGGACCAGAAGATCCATTTGCTCTTCTGGGTGTAGTCCTCCCGCGGCGGTTCGGGGATCTCGACAAGGTCGAAGATATCGTGACGGCTGTCGTCATACCAGGGGTACCCGACCTCCGGCTCCTTCGCGGCTTCGAGCACCGTGACATCGTACCCGGCTTCCGCCCGTTTGATGGCGGCGACCATGCCGCCCTGTCCCGCGCCGAGGACGAGGATCTTTTTCTTCATAGCTTTTCTCCTTTCGGGGCCGTACATCGCCCCCGCTTTGTCCGTACATTACTCTCCCATTATAAGCCTCCGCCCGCTCCGGCACAACCGGAAAGAGCCCCTCCGTACGGAGGAGCTCTGAAGTGTTTCGGCGATGTACGGGCCTTAGTCGAGAGCCCGCAGCATGGCGAAGTAATCGTTGTAGTAGTCGCGGATGTATTCGGGCTTGAAGAAGCCTTCGACGCCGAGGCCGACGCAGCCGCCGTGGTCTCTGTGCAGAACAGGCATGACGTTCCACATACCCTTCTTCGCTTCCTGTCCGAGGTCGAAGTCCTGCCATTCCTCATCGAGCGGATGGCGCGCGGAGTTCGCGCAGGACGCGCCGTCGGAGGCCCTCCACCACTCATCGATGTCGATGTCGAGACTTGGGTCGTGCTTGCAGTGGCCGATGAACCAGCCGGTGTACCAGAACAGCGGGAACGAATACCGTTCCTGTTTGTACATGCCGTTCTTCTTGCGCTTGGAAGAGTCGGTCGGGATGGAGAAGTAATAGACGTCCGGGTTCGTCTCGAGGAATTCGTTGAGTTCCTTCGCGCCCTTCAGCGTGAGGTCGTAGTAGACGTCGTCGCAGGCGCTCCACAGTTTGCGCATGCGGCCGATGCGGAGCATGTTGAACGGGTTCGCTTTGCCGTCGCGGTCGGACGTCAGCTTCCACTGCATGAGCTGCATGTCGTAGAGTTTCCGGAACGGGGTGTTGCCGAGGATGGCACCGAACCCGTAGAAGGTGAGCGCTGCCAGCATCGGACGCTGGATGCCGATGGCGTCGATGACAACGGTGCCCTCATGAGGCCCCGCGATGGTCGTGACGGTCTTCAGCAGATCGCCGTGGCCGCCTTCGAACAGCGGAGACAGTTCACCGGCAGGCGTGGCTGCCCGCTCCTCTTCGGAGCCGAACGCCAGCAGATGCGCGAACATGCGGACCGTGGCGCCGCCGAAGCTGTGGCCGAGGATGTGGAGGCGCTGGATGCCGCCGTCGTCGGCCGGTTTGCCCCAGTTCGGGAACTTGGCTTCGGTATAGACCTTGCCGAACCGCTCGTGGCCGTACTTCTTCGAATGCGCCACACCGTAGTCGACCTGTGTGCCGGTGATGGACGCGTAGACTTCACAGGCGCGGTCCCAGGCAGAGCCGAGGCCGCTGAAACTCAGAGCATGCGCTTCATATCCTTCTTTGGCGAGGGCTTTCGTGAAGCTCCCGACGGTGCCGCCGAAATAGGGCAGCAGGTCATAGATCTTCTCATCCTCGCCGAAGCCGAGCATGCCGGCACAGAACGCGTAAGCATCTTTGCGGATTCCGTTGTTAGACATCGTCATCTTCCTTTCATTTTCTTCTCAGTCGATCGTTGGTTTTATTTCAGGCCCAGAAGCAGGTCGATATACTTCCGGTATCTTTTTCTGTACTTCCGGCGGAACAGGAATGCCTGCGGAGACAGGCCGACGACGTCCATGTGGTCGCCCTGGTAGACCGGCATGACATTCCAGATGCCCTTCTTCAGGTCGTCTTTGGAGTCTTTGAAGTCCACCCAGTCCTCATCGGAGGGGTGCAGCGCGGAGTTCGTGCAGGAGGCGCCGTCCGAGACTCTCCACCACTCGTCGATGTCGATGTCGAGGCTCGGGTCGTGCGTGCAGGTGCCGATGGCTTTGCCGGTGATGAAGAACGGCGGGAAGGTGTTCCACTTCATTCGGTAGGTGCCGTCCTTTTTTCGTTTGGAGTTATCCGTCGAGATAGAGAAGTAGTAAGAGCTCGGGCTGGTCTCGACGAATTCGTTGATCTCCTTCGCGCCTTTCAGCGTCAGGTCATAGAAGACGTCGTCTCCGGACTTCCACAGCTTGAAAACTTTCCCGATGCGGAGCATCCTCGTCGGGTGGAGCAGCTTGTCCCGGTCAGACGTCATCTTCCACTGGATCAGCTGCATATCGTAGATCCTCCGGAACGGCGTGTTGCCGAGGAGGTTGCCGAAGCCATAGTAGCAGATGAACCG
>ONJD01000149.1 GCA_900317985.1 uncultured Eubacteriales bacterium
ACAAACAGAACAAAAACGAGATCACTCTGGAGAAACTTCTTCCGAAGGCACTCTATGTCGACAAGACCAAGAGCGCCGGGCTTCGCGGAGACGTCAAAGTGGCGGTGGACTTCCCGTCCGCCGGCGGAGTCCTGTATCTGCCGGGTTCGGCCGACACGTCAAAACTCTGCTTCTCGTGGGTCGGGAAAGATATCACGTTCTCGAAAGACGGAAAGACATTTAAGAGCGGCAAGGCGCCTATCGCCCCGGCCGGAAAGAAAGTCACCTACCTCGTCTCCAACGGGACTCTGTCCGCGCCCCTGACCGTCAAGACCATGAAGGGCTCTTCCAAAGTAGATGCTGCGTTCCTTGAGCTGGATGAGAGCAAGGGCTCTATTCTGAACATGCAGCTGGACCTCGACCATGAGACCGATGCGTTCGGTCAGATCAAGGTGGGGGACCACAAGAAAAAATACATCAAGATCCACGGCCGCGGAAGCTCCACCTGGATCATGCCGAAGAAGCCTTATAACTTCACGGTCTATGATGACGAGACTTACACCACGAAAGACAAGACCGAACTCATCGACGGCGTGAAGAAGAAAAAGTGGACGCTGCTCGCGAACTACTACGACAACGCCCTCATGCGTAACAAGATCGCGCAGGACCTCGCGTACGATATGGGCATCGGCCTCAAAACGAAGTTCGTCGACCTCTGGATGAACGGCACTTACCTCGGCAGCTACCTGCTGACCCCGAAGAAAGACACCTACTGTGATGACAACGGGTTTGTGCTCGAAAACAACCACCAGCTGCCGGATGATGAGAGCGAGGAACTCTTCGAATTCCCGCAGATGCACACCATGCCCGGAAAGCACAACTACCTGATTATCGATGACATCGGCGATAACGCGAAGGCGAACGGTGTCAACGCGAAGAGCATCGAAAAGTGGTTTGCCAAAGCCTGGAAGACGGTCCTGGATCACGACTCCGAGGCATATCAGCAGTATTTCGACATCGAGTCCTGGGCCAAGATGTACCTCATGTTCGAGGTCTCCAAGACCTATGACTGCTACGCCGGCAACATCCTCATGCACCGGGACGGTATGACGAAGAAAGACAAGCTCATCGCCGGACCCGCATGGGACTACGACATCGCGTTCGGACGGACGCTCCACAAGTTCCTCGTCGGTGTCAGCGAACCGGTCCAGCTGAACGCGGAGGGCTGGTACAACGACAGCATCGGCTTCTTCGTCAGTGGCGATGAACCGGTCGCTGTTTTGCAGGAACTCGGCAAACATCCGAGCTTCATGCGCGAAGTGGCAAGAGTGTATAACCAGTACAAGTCGTCCTTCGAAGGACTTGAAGCGAACGTCGTCAAACAGGAGAAACTCCTGCGGCAGTCCGCCTACATGAACAACGACCTGTTCGGTACGAACTCCCTCAGCGCAGAATACGTCGTGGCGCCGAACACCATGGAAGCCCTCGGCACCGGCAAGTACAAGCTGAACTACAAGGTGACGCTCACCTGGGATGACTACATCTACAACCTCCGTGAATACTGCCGGAAACGCACGATGTGGCTCTCCGACCACCTGGCTCCCGGCCAGACTGTAACGACCTTCCACGGCGGCGATGTGAAAATCTGACCATACAGACAGCAAACCTCAGCAGGTAACACTGCTGAGGTTTTTGTTGGTCTTCCTACTTGTGAGAGTGGGAGGAATACTGAGTCTTGCGGCCGGGGCGATTGACAGAGTAGAATGGAGGAGAACTATTATGGATGAAAAGGAGCGAAAACAAATGGCAGATCAGAAGAACCGGTATCCCGTTTTGCTGCTGCATGGCGTGTTCGGATTCGGACAGCAGCAAATCACCAGCAAAGTGCTCCCGTATTTCGGCCTCTGGAATACGGACATCAGAGTCATGTTCGAAGAGATGGGCGTGCCCTGCGCGGCGCCGTCCATGGGTCCCTTCACCTCGGCGTGGAACCGCTGCTGCGAAGTCTATGCACAGCTGTTCGGCGGCACGGTGGACTATGGCAAAGCACATGCGGAAAAGTACGGCATGAAGCGGTACGGCGCCACTTATACAAAGCCCCTTCTCCCGCAGTGGGGCACTCGGGACGCGAACGGTGATCTCATCAAAGTCAACATCATCGGCCACTCGTTCGGCGGCGCCACAGGACGTCTCCTCTCCGAACTCATGGCCAACGGCAGCGAAGAGGAGCGGGCCGTCACCGACCCGGCTGACCTGTCTCCGCTGTTTGCGGGCGGCCATGACGGATGGGTCCACTCCATCACGACCCTTGCATCGCCCCACAACGGGGCCACCTGAATGGCATGCGCTTTGCCTGCCGCTGCATCTGCGACGTGTTCAATCTTCTGGACGCGACGCCCCTGCGCTCCATCTATAACATCGGCCTGCAGATGTACGGGCTGACACCGGAGCTCTGGGACTTCAAAAATGCCTGGCAGGATGAGGGTATCAAAAAGTATTTCGCAGAAATGGAAGACACCTGTGCCGGTGACCTCACGATCGACGGGGCGCATCGCCTCAACGAGAAGATCCCGCTGAAGGACCACGTCTATTATTTCTCTTACCGCGGCTACCGGACGAAGAACCGGGGCGGGAAGGAAGTGCCGGAATGGAAGTCGTTCCCGGCGATCAACGTCCTCGGGTTCTTTATGGGCCGCCAGCTTTATGGGCCGCCAGAACGTCCCCGACATCCCGGACCTCAGCTGGCGCCAGAACGACATGGTCATCAATACGGTGTCCGGCGAGGCACCCGACGGGGAACCGCGGGTGGATGTCCCGTACAAAGTGAAAGCGGAAGACCTGAAACCCGGCGTCTGGCACGTGTTCCCGGCCGCCTATGGCAAAGACCATATGTCTTTCCTCGGGTACACCGAGACGAAGGAAGACTTCCAGGCGTTCTACAAAAAGCTCTACGCCGACGCGTCTTCCGTCCCGACGGTCGACCCGTAAAACTGAAGAAACGCAACGAGACCCCTCAGCAGGAAACTGCTGAGGGGTTGTTCTGTCAGCGAATAATGTGGTAGAGTAAAGGACGTATGAAAAGAGAGAGGAGGGGCGCCGATGAAGCGGACCGGAGAGAAAAAGCAGATCGTCTATGCGGTGCTGACCGTGTTCCTGTGGGCGACGATGGCGCCGGCCGTCAAACTCATGCAGGACAGCGTTCCGACGACGGAAGTGCTGTTCCTGGCCGGTGTGTTCTCGGTCGTGTTCCTCCTCGGCCGGTTGATCGCGAACGGGAAAGTGAAGGAGTACCGGACCTTCGGCGCACAGAACTACAAAGCTGTGCTCGGACTCGGGTTCCTCGGCTTCTTCGTCTATGAATTCCTCTACTACTTCGGCATCGCGCAGCTGACAGCTTCGACCGCCTGCATCCTCAACTACCTGTGGCCGGTCATGCTGGTGCTGTTCTCCTGCCTCATCCTGAAAGAACCTTTCACGACACGGAAAGTCCTCGCGATGGTCGCGTCGTTCCTCGGCGTCGTGGTGCTTTCGGCCGGAGGCAATGACCAGTACGGTGCTCACCCTGTGCTCGGCATCGTCGGATGCATCGTCGCCGCGGTGTCCTACGGCCTGTT
>ONJD01000146.1 GCA_900317985.1 uncultured Eubacteriales bacterium
CGCGTCTTTGCCGCAAAGGGTAACAGTACCTTCATCCGATTCCAGAAGCGTCGCGATGCAGTTGAGCAATGTGCTCTTCCCCGCGCCGTTCGGACCAAGGATGGTCATGACCTCCCCTTCTTCCAGGGTCAGGCTGACGTTGTTCAGGACTTGTTTTTCATTCTTGTTATAGGCAAAGGACAGGTCTTTGACTTGAATAATACTCATGAGATCGTCCTCCTTTGCCGGTACAGAAGTAACGCATAGAAGGGCGCGCCGATGAGACCGGTCAGGATGCTGACCGGCATTTCCGCCACGGTCAACGTACGAGTCGCGGTGTCTACCAGAAGCATGAAGATACCTCCCATGAGACCCGCGGTCGGTATCAGCTTCGTGTTATTCGGCCCGACACACATCCGCGCGAAGTGCGGAATGACGAGGCCGACCCAGCCGATGGTGCCCGAAATGCACACAGAGCTGGCCGTCATCAGGGTGGCGCAGGCAATGGCGATGTTCCGAATCACGTTAATATTGGCGCCGAGGCTCCTGGCCTCCGTCTCACCCATGGAGAGTATGTCGAGCCACCAGCTCATCGCGAACAGGATGATGGCGGGAATCAGCATCGTCGGCAGAACACCGCCGATTTCCGGCAGAGTCACGTACGAGAACGAACCCATGGTCCAGTACGTGATGGCTGCCAGTTCGGTCTCGGGGTCCGCGACGTATTTGATGAAGCCCAGGATGGAGCTCATCGCGCCGCCGACAATGACACCGGACAGAACGAGCATGATGTTGGAATTGCTCTTCATGACGGTCGGTATAAGCACGGTGAGCGTTACCGCGATGATGCCGCCGACAAAAGCAAAGCCGGAAAGGACGAAACCGGAGAAGCCCATCAGGATGGCGATGGCCGCGCCGATACAAGCGCCGCTGGAAACGCCCAGGAAGTCAGGCGAAATGAGCGGGTTTTTGAAGATACTCTGGTACGATACACCGGACATGGCTAGCATGATACCGACGAGGATCGACGCAGTTATGCGGGGTAAGCGGAGTCCCATGACGACGTTTCGCGTCATCTCGGTGTAATCGCCGCCCTTGTGGAACAGCTCTCCAAACAGGACGTCGATGCTTTCCTTCGCGGAGATCGGGTACTTACCGGCGCACAGAGCCACGACCACTAAGCCGGCTAAAATAGCCAGCAAAAGCAGGTCGAAGCCCACTGCGTAGAAGTTTCTCTTAGAATTCGTAGCCAATTTCTTCCCCCGTGAACGTTCTTCCGAAGAAGAAGGAATAGTAGTCGTCTATTTCATTCTGCAGCATCTCTGCGGTGCAGACTTGCGGGTACATTTGATGCATCATGTAGTACATCGCCAAAATGAAGCCGGGCCCGGGCATGTCCCAGGAGTCGAGCTTCGACGGCATTTTGAAGACGTGCTTGTTCTTGACCGCGGTCATGGCGGCCCAGGCGGAGTCTTTGTAGAAGTCGTCCATCGAGAAGTTCAGCGCCGCGGAGCTCGTGACGAAGATGAAGTCCGGGTTCAACTCGAAGATCTTCTCGACGCCGCAATCCGCCCAGTAACGCTCCTGCTCACTCTTGATGCCGTCGACCACCGTAATGGCGCCCACGCGCTTCAGGAGCATCGTCTGGAGCATGTCTTCACTGGCCACACGGGACAACAGCGAGCCCATGCACAGGGCAGTCACCTTGTCCTCTTCCGGAATGGTCTTCGCCAGCGCGTCGATGTCCTTCAGCTCGTTCTTCAGGTAGTCCGTGACCTCTTTGGCGCGCTCTTCACAGCCCAACAGCTTGCCGAGCAACTCGTAGGCCTGGAAGACTTCTTCCGGCAGCTCCGCCGTTATGGCGATGGACGGAATGCCGAGTCTGGCGCACAGGTCGATGTCCGCCTTGTCAGTCGTACGACAGATGTACACGTCCGGGTCGACTTTCGCTAACGCCTCTGAGTCGACAGACACACGGGTGCCGATCGTACCGGCGTTGATGATCGGGTCATTGACCAGACGGTAGAACTTTTTGTTCTTGAAGTTGACCGCTTTGGCCCGGTCCCCCGCTTCCAGGGTGACCAGGAACGGCACAACAACGCCGTACGTTGAGGCAACGGTCGTGGACTTCGTGTCCTTCGGGACCTCTACCTTGCGGCCAAGCATGTCGGTGACGACGATGGTCTCTGTATTCTGTTTTTGCTTCGGGCTGCTGCCGTTCTTGCCGCTCTCTATTGTGCGTGCCGAGCAGGCTGCTAACGAAACGCACAGTACAAGCGCAAGAAGCAGAGCAACCGTTTTCTTGAAAACAGATTTCATAATCAATTATGCCGCGTCGTTTACAACGATCTCCTCATCCAAGTCGCCATTGTAATATTTACCGCTAACGGTAGCGAACTCG
>ONJD01000145.1 GCA_900317985.1 uncultured Eubacteriales bacterium
ATCACCTTTGATCCGAAGAAACAGAGTTTTATCCTGGAGACCCGTGAAACGTCCTACCAGATGATGGTGGATGAAAAGGGATACCTTCTGCATCTTCACTACGGCGCGAAGGTCGATGGTCTGTCGGACCATCTTTTGACCTTCAAAGACCACGGCTTCTCCGTCAACCCGTACTCGGCGGGGGAGGACCGTACCTACACACTGGACGCCCTGCCCCAGGAATTCCCGTTCCAGGGCAGCGGCGATTTCCGGAGTCCGGCGTTCATGGTGAAGGATGCCACCGGCACCATCGGCTGTGACCTTCACTATGCCGGCTACTCGATCGACGACGGAAAATATGCGCTGCCCGGCCTTCCCGCCGTGTACGCGATGGACTCCGACTCTGGTGTCGAGACCCTGACGATCGAACTGAAGGAAGAACGTCTCGGTCTGTCGGTGAAACTCCTTTACGGGGTCCTGCCGGAGAAGGACATCATCACGCGCAGTGCCATCGTCGAGAACGGTGGCGATGCACCGGTGTCCGTCGAAAAACTCCAGACCGCGGTCCTGGACTTCCAGTACGGGACCTATGACCTGCTCGTCTTCCACGGGCAGCACGGCTATGAACGGCAGCTGCAGCGGACCAAAGTCGGACACACCCGTCAGGCCGTCGGCAGCACCAGAGGCTATTCGTCCCACCAGTACAATCCCTTCGTGATCCTGGCGGAACAGAGCACGTCGGAAGGCGCCGGCCGGTGCTGGTCCATGCAGTTCGTCTACAGCGGCAGCTTCCTCGCGGAAGCCGAGAAGGACCAGTTCAGCCAGACCCGGCTGCAGATGGGCCTCACCGAAGAGGGCCTGTCCTATGAACTGCTTCCGGGCGAACGGCTCGTGGCACCGGAAGTCATCCTGAGTTTCAGCGGCAGCGGCTTTGGCCAACTGTCCCGGAACCACCACCGGATCCTTCGGGAGAACGTCTGCCGGGGCGTCTGGAAAGACCGGCCCCGACCCGTCCTCATCAACAGCTGGGAAGCCTTCCTGTTCGATTTCGACGGGGACCGGCTCCTCCACTTTGCGGAAGAGGCGAGAGACCTCGGGATCGACATGATGGTCCTCGACGACGGCTGGTTCGGTTCCCGGAACGACGACAATCAGGCCCTCGGCGACTGGTTCGTCAACGAAGAGAAACTCGGCGGGACCATGGGAGAACTCAGTGCCGCCATCCATAACCTGCCGATGAAGTTCGGCCTCTGGGTCGAACCGGAGATGGTCAGCGAGAACAGCCGTCTCTACGAGGCGCACCCGGACTGGGCCCTGTCCATTCCCGGCAAGAAACCCACCCGCGGCAGGAACCAGCTGGTCCTCGACTTTTCCCGCAGGGAAGTGGTCGACAGCATCTTTGACGCCATCTGCAAAGTCCTCGACAGCGCAGAGGTCGACTACCTCAAGTGGGATGCCAACCGCAGCATCTCCGACATCCATTCCGAATCGACGCTGCCCGGCAAACTCCTGTATGACTACATGCTCGGGCTCTACGATTTCCTCGAGCGCCTGACACAGCGCTACCCGAACATGCTCATCGAAGGGTGCAGCGGCGGGGGAGGCCGGTTCGACGCCGGCATGCTCTACTACACGCCGCAGATCTGGTGCTCGGACAACACCGACGCCGTCGACCGTCTGTACATCCAGTACGGCACGTCCTTCGGCTATCCGACTTCCGCGGTCGGCGCTCATGTCTCAGTCTGCCCCAACCAGCAGAACGGGAAGATCACGCCCTTTGAGACCCGCGCGACGGTCGCCATGGCCGGCACCTTCGGCTATGAACTGGACCCCTCTGAACTGACAGAGGAGGAGAAAGCCGCGGTCCGGGAGCAGATCGCCCGGTTCAAGCAGTATGCGGCTCTGATCCAGCAGGGCGACTACTACCGCCTGTCCAGCCCCTTCATCGACAAGGTGACCGCCTGGGCCATCCATGCGAAAGACCGCAGCGAAAGCCTCGTGTCGGTCGTCTATTTCCCCATTCGCGGCATTGCCGGCAATGCCCCGACCCGCTATCTGCGTGTCGGCGGCCTCGACCCGGACGCACTCTATGTCGTGGGCGATACAGGCCTCACGCTCTCCGGCAGCATGCTGGGAGAGGTCGGGTTCCCGTTACCGGTCCCGCAATTCGACTATCAATCGCTCCAGTACTATCTGAAACGAGTCTGATCCTATGAAATATTCCTATCAGGAAGCGAGGCGGCTCGGCCTCCTGGCTTCACGACAGGCGAAATGGAGGCGGAAGGACCCGTACCTTCCGTCCTTCGAACAGCGCTTTGGCAACGCCAAACGGAAAGAGGTCCCGGTCGGACTGATGGAAGTGCCGGTCTCGATGATCGAAGGCACGTTCTCCAACGCCCGGCGGGAGTCCTTCGCTCCGAACT
>ONJD01000144.1 GCA_900317985.1 uncultured Eubacteriales bacterium
TGATGCTGATGCAGACGTCCGCGTCATCCATCAGCTTGTGGACCCGTTTCGGCCGCAGGAGTTTGCGGTGGTGGTCCTCCCATAAGAAGTCGCGGAAATGGCACAGGTATGGCAGTTTCAGCTCTCTGGCGGCCTGCATGCCGACACTGCAGAGCAGCGAGTTGTTGTGGACGAGGTCGGGTTGGATGCCTTTCAGCCGGAACTTCACCGTCTCCACGCAGAGGCGATTCACGGGCACCGAGTTCAGGACTCGTTTCAGGAAGTCCAGGACCGGGTTGTCCGAGTTCAGCGTCGGCGGGATGAGCGCATACTTATAAGGAATATCGCGTTTTTTCAGTTCTGCCAGCAGCGGCCCGCGGCGGTTCACGAGCACGACGGGTTCATACCGGTCGCGGTCGAGGCCGTCCAGTAAATCGAGAAGAGACCGGTTCGCACCGGTCAGATTCGGTTTGTGGGTCACATAGCAGACTTTCATTCGGCGGTGTCTTCCTTCTCTTCTTTCGTTTCTTCTTCTGTCTCAGACTCTTCTTTGATTACATCGCCAAAGAGAGCTTTGACGCAGATCTCGGCGGCGTTCGGTTTGCTGTAGGTCATAAATTCGTCTCTGAGCTTGCGGACACCGGCCACTTCTTCCGGGTAGTCCATGTTCAGGATGCGGTCGATGACCTCTTCCTCGGTGCGCAGGACGCCTCCGTAGTAGACTTCTTCCGCGTCGAAGTAGACGCCGCGCTCCGCTTTGTACTGCTCCCAGTCGTAGCCGAAGCAGATGAACGGCTTTTCGAGGAGCGACCAGTCGAAGCAGATGGACGAATAGTCCGTGACGAGGATGTCGGCGGCGATCATGAGGTCGTTCAGCGGCTCGTAAGTCGAATAGTTGACGACGAAGTCGTTGAATTCGACGTTCATGAGCTTGGACGTGCGGTCGTGGGCGCGGAACATGATCATGTAGTCGTCGCCCAGCGCTTCGCGCCATTTGTCGAAGTGGACCGGGATGTCGAGATCGAACGTGTCTCCCCCGTTCACGCTGTCTCGCCAGGTCGGAGCGAACAGGATTACCTTCTTGTCGACCGGGATGTCGAGCTTCATGCGAAGGTCGAAACGGTCCGCCTCAGAAACGTTGAAAAGCGAGTCGTTACGCGGCATCCCGCACTCCAGGAAACAGTCCGGAGAGGCGTTCAGAGCCGTCGTATAAACTCGCTTGTCGTGTTCACACGAGACACACAGGTAGTCGATGTCGGAATAGTCGAAGGTCCCCGAAAACTTGTCATCGTTCCCGATGGTCTTCAGAGCGACACCGTGCCAGGTGTTGAGGTATTTTGTTTTGGGGTTCTTGAAATTGAGGCTTCGCTCAATGTTGTTGTCCGTGATCCAGTACTTGGCCTGGAGCGCCGTGGTCACGTACTCCGGAGAGTCCATCTGGACCATGTTCACGAACTCGCCCTGGTAGTTCTCCGGGTGGTTGAAGGCCCAGACCACGTGGAAGCGGTCGTATTCCTTGTGCTTTTGCATGTACTGGAAAATGGCGTAGGGACTGCCGGAGAAGTTCTTGCCGGTGTTGGCGACGATGAGGACGAGGTTCTCGTCGATCTCCTGCGTCTTGCCATAGGAAGTCAACGCGGCGCTGCCCAGTTTCTCATAGGCGGCGCGGATGACAGGATGATGCTTGATCTGGTAAATCAGCTTCTGTTTCGTCAGCATAACTACTTAATCCTTCTCTTCTCCGTAAAGGTCCTGTTTGATCTGCGTGGTGCTGATCTCTGGCGTTCTCGGCAGGTAGACGACCTCGACTCCCTCGTCTTTCAGGAAGTCGAATTTGCCTTCCCAGTCGTCGCCGATGACGAACGTATCGATGTGGTACTCGTGGACGTCCGTCTTCTTCTGCTCCCAGTTCTCCTCGGGAATGACGAGGTCGACGTAGCGGATGGCCTCGACCAGCGTTTTGCGCTGTTCATAGGTGAAGTAGGACTTCTTCTGCTTCATGTTCCAGTTGAACTCGTCGGTCGACACGGCAACGATCAGGTAGTCACCCTGTTCCTTGCAGCGTTTCAGCATGTTGATGTGACCGTAGTGAAGCAGGTCGAACGTTCCGTAAGTAATGACTCGTTTCATAGTTCTGTACTCCTAAACTATCTTTTTGCAGATCATCGGGGTGTCTTTCCGATAGCCGCCGGTGATGCCGCTCGCCAGCATGAAGGCGATGAACGAAATGATGTAAGCGGTGTGCTCGATGGTGGTCGTCGTGAAAAGGAACAGCATGAGGACCAGGCAGATGAACGCTCTCCAGTCTCTCTTGTGGAGGCTCGCGAACATGCCGTAAACAAAGGACAGGTAATAGCCCATGAAGAACCAGATGCCGCCTTCACAGAGGATGGCCATCGGCGAATTGGTGAAGCCTGTGTTGGAGCGGTGCTGCCGTCTC
>ONJD01000142.1 GCA_900317985.1 uncultured Eubacteriales bacterium
GTCGCGATGTCCGGGGACACGAAGATGTCGCCTTTGACCTTTTCGCTCTGGATGATTCGGAACGGTTTGTCGGTCAGGGCCTCGGCGCCTTCCGAGGTGTCGACGGCCGCGCCGTCGGCGAACTGCTCTTCTATGATCTGATCGAACTCCGCGGAGTCGATCTCCGTTGTTTCTACTTTCAAAATGCTGGAGCGCTCGGGGGCTTCGGCGGTCAATCGCCGTTCGAAGTCGGAGACCTGCGTCTCCGCACCGCTGACGTAGATTTCGACGTACGGTCCCTTGTTGCATACGCTCCCGCGGACGCCGCTGCGCTCCGCGATCAGCGCGATGAACGGTCGGAAGCCGACACCCTGAACGATGCCGAAGATATGCAGTTTATGACAAACGTTGTCCAAAGTGTCACTTCCTTTCGATCAAAGAACGTCCGCTTCTGTCAGCGCTTCATGGGCTTCGCCGCTGACGGAGTACTGCGGCAGGGGAAGGAACAGGCCCTTCCACCATTTGAGCGCCATCCGGTACATCGGGTCGCCGAGGATAACGTTGAAGTTCCCGCTTTTGACGAAGTCGAGGAACTCGTCTTCGCCGGTGAACTTCCGGTCCTGAGGCTCCGCCAGCTCCGGGTCGAGTTCGAAAAACGTGCCGACCGTCGTCTAGGGCGAGGACGTTCGCCTCGCTCGGCAGCATGATGTCGGTGATGGCGCGGTAGATGCCGCCGAGGAGCTCGTTCCCGATCCGGTATTCCGCCTCAAAGGGGATGCCGTAGTGTTTCTCGAGATACCGGGCAGCCTTCAGCCCCGAGGGACTGATGACCACGTGCCGGTCCGCGGTGAAGAGGGTCAGGAGGTCGAAGAGCCCGCCGTCCATGCCAAAGGTCTTGACGGCGGCGCCGGTGTACACCTCCGAGATCCGCTCTCTCTGCCGCTCCGCGCCGTCCAGCCCGAGCAGGTCGAGCGGCGTGGCGCCGAGGACGCCGACGGTGTGGACTCGGAACCAGTCCCGTTCCGGCGGTTCCCTCCGGAGTTTTTCACAGAATTCGGAGGGCTTCGGGAGACCCTGCGATTCAAAGACGGAGTCGAACGTTCCTTTCTCCAGCGCTTTGATGAGGGTCATGTAAGTGAGCTCCGCGCCCTTGTCGTAGTACTCCATGCCATACGTCTCGATGGCCAGAGTCGGGAGGCCGAACTTCTTCTCGCACATGCGGGCGAGGGCTTTGAGGTCGGTGCCCACGACGGCCGGGACCGGGGTCCCGATGAGGGCGATGAAGTTCGCGTTCCCGACCGCTTCCACGGCGCCGCCGACTTTGTCGATGGTCCGTTCATCGCGGCCGAGGATGGCGTCCAGGTCCCGGATGCCCGCCGAGTATACGGCGCTCTGCTTGTGGCCCCACCGCGGCTCATCGAAGCCGCAGATGTTGCCCGCACAGCCGCCGGCGTCCAGGATGACGATGATGCCGCCGAGCTCGTAGAGCACGGCCACGGCGCCGGACTGGTCCGGGGAAAAGGGGCTTAAGTATCGGTAAAGGCCTTTCATTGGTCGGCCTCCTTGTCTTCAGGTTTGGAAAGCACTTCGTCCATCGCCTCGAGGAGTCCTTCCACGGCGGTGTAGCCGAAGGGTTGCTTCTCGGAGTTCCAGAGCACGTGCTTCGCGTGGGGGCAGTAGACCGCGGCGTCCTTGCCGATGGTCAGGTCCACATCCTCCTCTTCATAGTGCACCATGGAGGGCGAGATGCCGGTGTACACGCGGGTCTCGGGGCTCACTTCCGCGAGCTGTTTCAGGAACGGGAAGTCGTACTCCGTGAGGTTCGAGAAGATGCTCGGCACGCGGAGGCCCATGCGGCACAGGAACGTCGCCAGTTCGTAGGGGTTCGCGTTGCACATCTCGCCGATAGCGACGCTCGTTCCGGCATACTTTTCCGCGAAAGCATCCCGTTTGGCGATACACCGCTCGTACATCGCCTCATCGTCCATGGTCACGCCGACGGCGGACCCGAAGAGGCGGTACTGGTTGTGGATGCGGTCCGGGTCATAGAGCCGGTGCAGTTCGAGGAAGGGCATGCCGAGCCGCTTCTGCAGCGTGCCGGCGGCATACACAGATTCCGGGTGGAGCACGATGTTGAAGTTGGCTTTGCCCATCTCGTAGTAGTCGTCGAGGGTCTTCATGGCGGAGATCTGGTTGACGGTCCGGATGCCCGCGCCCTTCAGCAGGGACAGGAGGTCCGAGTCGGGGTCCAGTTCCGAGAAGAACCCGAGCAGATTGACGGCGCGCGGGTCGACCGACGGTCGTTCGAGCAGGGAATAGAGCGTCTCGCGGATGGCGACCATCGGAGGCTTCTTGCCCTCGCGCTCGATGGCGTACATGTAGCTCGGGACGACGAGGACGTCGTTCTCCGCTTCGGCCTTCCGGCAGATGCGCGGCAGGTCCGTCCCAAGGAGCGCGTCGACGCAGGTGATGCAGATGACGATGGCCTTCGGCTTCGGGTCCGCGACCTCCATGATCTCATGGATGGCCTGCGGGATGAGGCTCAGATGCCGGCCGGTGACGAGGTCGGTCTCGGTCATCGGCAGGTAGAACATGCGGTCCGCGTAGCCCTCCTCGGTGCTCATGACCGTGGAGTTCCGCCCGCAGGCGTTCGGCGCGACGAGCAGCATGGCCGACTCCGGCAGCACGAGGGCGGCGCGCTTGACGCCGAATCCCACCGCGCCGGGGGAGTTGTAGAAGAGCGTCGCCGGCGAAGAGTAAATGAGATGACACGCCGGGATGAACTCCGCCGGAATCTTATCTGCTCCAAGAGCCAAAAGCTCCTGAACAGTGATTGAGAAAGGTTTCATTGGATAACTCCTGAGATTGATTTTTGCTTTCACCTTAGAAATGAGGCAGGGGGAGGAGAAACGAGTGCCGCAGAGACGCTTGGGGGAAAGGCGAGGGAGCGGGACGCACTTCTCGCCGCGCGGTTCGGGATGGCAAGCGGCTCGGCGGCCTCTTTCGACGGAACCCGACGCGGTTCGGGATGGCAAGCGGCTCGGCGGCCTCTTTCGACGGAACCCGATCAAAAAGCAAAAATCAATCGTTCAATAATGACTTCGCAAGCTCGAGGAACTTTTGGCTGATCTCGAGCGAGGGGTCGCCTTCAATGACCGTCATCCCGCGGTCCTCATAAAAGTTGATGTCGTCGGAGCGGGGGATGTCCGCGAGGATCGGCAGCCCGTGCTCGTCGGCGAACGCCTGCACTTTGGCCTCTTCGTCCGGCACGTTCCGGCGGTTCAGGAGGATGCCGCGGACCGTCGCGTAGCTCCGGTCCTCGAAGTTCTTGACGGCGGTCGTGATGTTGTTCGCCGCGTAGAGCGCCATCTTCTCGCCGGACGTGACGATGAGGACCTCGTCGGCATAGCCTTCCCGGATGGGGACGGCGAACCCGCCGCAGACGACGTCGCCGAGGACGTCAAACAGCACGACGTCGGGCTGCTCTTTTTCGAAGAGCTCCAGGTCGTTGATGATGTTGAACGTCGTGATGATGCCGCGGCCGGCACAGCCGAGACCCGGGGTCGGGCCGCCGGTCTCGATGCACAGGACGCCGCCGAAGCCTTTCCGGACGAGGTCGTCGTAGCCGGGTTCGGCGTCATGCTCGCGCATGTAGTTCAGAGCGGGGGTCGGTACATCGCCGCCGAGCAGATTGAAGGTGGAGTCGTTTGGGGTCGCATCCGATCTGGATGACCTTCTTGCCGAGGTGCGCGAACGCCGCCGACAGGTTCGAGGTCATCGTCGACTTGCCGATGCCGCCCTTGCCGTAAACTGCTATTTTGATCATGCTTTCCTCGCTTTCTCCAGCATCGACTTGACCGAGATGCCGGGGATGCGGCCGAGGGT
The DNA here is from genome assembly GCA_900317985.1 of uncultured Eubacteriales bacterium. Classification (GTDB taxonomy): domain Bacteria; phylum Bacillota; class Clostridia; order Oscillospirales; family Acutalibacteraceae; genus RUG420. The sequence goes on from ONJD01000142.1 coordinate 3,865, forward strand.
GCCGGTCAGGGCCGAGACTTCATCGTTCGTGCCGTCCACCACGAGGGAGATGACGGACACGCCGCGGTCCCGGTACGGGATGCCCATGCGCCCGACGATGAGTTTGCCGTGGGCGGACAGGGCCTCGTTGACTTTTTCGACGGAGTTCATGTCCTCGACGAGGATGCCGATGAACCCGAGGCGTTTGCTGGTATCACACATAGTAGTTACTCACTTTCTAACAGTTGCTGGTAAGCGGGGAACGGTTCGAGTGCCCGCGCGAGTGTTCCGTTGAATTCGGCGATGGCGACGCCGTAGTTGGTCATGGGGACGCCGGCCTCTTTGGCGATCCGCAGCCGGCCCTTCATCTCCGTCTCGTTCAGCATGCAGCCGCCGCAGTGGATGATGAGGCGGTAAGAGGAGAGGTCCTCCGGGAACTGACCGCCCTGGGTGAAGTCCACCTGCGGCGGGAAGCCCGTGTGGTTCTCGAGCCAGCCCGGGAGTTTGACCGTCCCGATGTCCTGGCACTGCCGGTGGTGCGTGCAGCCCTCCGAGATGAGGACCCGGTCGCCGGGCCGCAGTGCCCGGATGGCGGCCGCGCCGAGGACCTGCTGTTCGAGGTCGCCTTTGTAACGGGCGAAGAGGATGGAGAAGGACGTGACGGGGATGTCCGCCGGGGTGTCCTTCATGACGCTCTTGAACGCCTGGGAGTCGGTGACCACCAGTTTCGGCTTCGTCGCGTCGTTCTGCAGGAGCCGGTCGAGCAGGGGCTTCAGGTCGGACGCCTGCACACAGAGCGCGTTGCAGTGGAGGTCCAGAAGCTCGCGGAGCACCTGCTGCTGGGGCAGGATGATCCGCCCCTTCGGCGCGGACGCGTCGATCGGGATGACGAGCACGACGGTGTCGCCGGGCTCGACGAGGTCTTTCAGGATGAACTTCTCCTGCTTCGCGCCGGCGAGTTTCCCGAGGAGCTCTTTCAGCGCGTCGATGCCGTCCCCGGTCTTCGCGGAGACCGGCAGGACCGTGGTGCCCTTCGGCAGGAGGTCGGTCGGGTAGGAGGCGGGGCCGCCGGGCAGGAGGTCGGTCTTGTTGAACGCGACCACGCAGGGCGTCTTCTTCTCGGCAAAGAGGTCGAGGAGTTCCCGGTCGGCTTCCTGAAGACCGACCGTGGAGTCCGCGACGAGGACCGCGACATCCGTCTGCCGCAGGACCTGCCGGGTCCGCTCGACGCGCATGGCGCCGAGTTCTCCCTCGTCGTCGATGCCCGGCGTGTCGATGATGACCACCGGTCCGATGGGCAGGAGCTCCATCGCCTTTAAGACCGGGTCCGTGGTGGTGCCGCGGACCTCGGAGACGAGAGCCAGCTCCTGATTGGTGACGGCGTTCACGACACTGGACTTCCCGGCATTCCGGATGCCGAAGAACCCGATGTGGACGCGCTCCCCGGAGGGGACGTCATTCAATGTGTTGGTGTTTCTCAGCGTGTCAGCCACGGCCGTCACCTCCTTGTATGTTCTTTCTGTCGCCCCGGTCCACGACCGTCCGGTATCCGAACTTCTCGAGCCGCAGGTCGA
>ONJD01000157.1 GCA_900317985.1 uncultured Eubacteriales bacterium
ACAGCTGGACTTCAGTCTGGAGATCGATAAAGAAAAGAACATCACCCGGCAGACTCATCTGTCCGGTCAAGGCCGCGCGGAAAACGACGCGGAGCACGCCTGGCATATGGCCATCATGGCGTACTTTCTGAAAGAGTATGCCAACGAGCCGGTCGACATCGAACGGGTCATGATCCTGTGTCTCATCCACGACCTCGTGGAAATCGACGCGGGGGATACCTATGCCTACGACGATGAAGGTCTCAAGACACAGAAGGAACGGGAGGAGAAAGCCAGAGAACGCATCTTCGGCATGCTTCCGGACGACCAGCGCGACGAACTGAACGCGCTCTTCGAGGAGTTCGAAGCCAACGAGACCCCGGAGTCCCGATTCGCCCATACCATGGACAACCTCCAGCCGCTCCTTCTCAACAACTCGAACAACGGGGGAGACTGGGTCCGTCACGGCGTCAACGCCACCCATGTCCTGGGGCGCCAGCGCAAGTCTGCCGACGGTTCCGAGTACCTTTACAAGAATGTCATCGAGCCTATTGTAAAGGACCACATTGCCAAAGGGCATATCAAAGACGAATAGATTTGGATACACGGCTTCCGGATTGTGAGTATTGCACGATTCCGGAGGCCTTTTTTTGTGCCCATTACCGATTCCTGACCATGTATAATAAAAGAGGTGTATATGTTTGAAAGAACCCCAAGGGAGGAAACTGAAAATGACTTATCAGAACAAGTACCCCGTCGTCCTGCTCCACGGCATGTTTGGCTTCGGACAGCAGCAGATCACGAACGATGTTCTGCCGTACTTCGGCCTCTGGACCACGGACGTCCGCAAGATGTTCATCGACATGGGCGTGCCCTGCGTGGCGCCTTCGATGGGCCCGTTCACGTCCGCGTGGAACCGCGCCTGTGAGATCTACGCGCAGCTCTTCGGCGGCACCGTGGACTACGGTAAAGCGCATGCGGAAAAGTACGGGATGAATCGCTACGGTCGCACCTATCACAACGCTCTGCTTCCCCAGTGGGGCACGAAAGATGAGAACGGCGACCTCATCAAGATCAACATAATCGGTCATTCCTTCGGCGGTGTCTCCGGACGCATGCTGACGGAACTCATGTCTTACGGCAGCGAAGAGGAACGTGCGGTCACGGACCCCGACGACCTCTCTCCTCTCTTCGCCGGCGGCCATGACGGCTGGGTCCATTCCATCACGACCCTTGCATCGCCCCACAACGGCATGAGCTCGGTGGAAGGCAAGGTCGGTGTGGCGATGCGCCAGATCTGCCGCGTCATCTGCGACGTCATGAACGTCCTCGACGTCACTCCGCTGCGTCCCGTCTACGACCTGCAGCTCGACATGTACGGCCTGACGCCGAAATACTTCGACTTCAAGAACGTCTGGAAAGACAAAGAGTTCAAGGACTACATGTTCAACAACAAAGACACTATCGTCTACGACCTGACCTATCAGGGCGCGAAGGAAGCCAACGAGAAGATCACGACACATGACGACATCTATTACTTCTCGTACCGCGGCTGCCGGACCTTCCCGGCGCTCGGCGCGGAAACTCCTTCACCGCTTTCGTTCCCCATCATCAATGTTCTTGGCTTCTTCATGGGCCGGCAGAAGGAACCGGACCTTCCGGACCTCAGCTGGCGGAAGAACGACATGGTCATCAACACGGCTTCGGCCGAGTGCCCGGACGGAGCGCCCCGCGTCGACGGGCTTCTGAGCGGCATGGACCCGAAGCACTACAAGCCCGGCGTCTGGAACGTGTTCCCGGTCGAACTCAAAGATCACATGTCCTATTGTGGTTGGCTCATGGGCAAACGCGGCTACGCGAACTTCTTCAAGGAGATCTATCGCAATGTCTCCGGTGTCCCGACCATCAACAAGTAACCAACAATACGAAAACCTCCGATCTCCCATGTGGAGACCGGAGGTTTTTTATTGTTAGCGATTTGCAGCTATTAACAATGGTTAACTCTGTGATATAATGGATTAACAGATGTTAACTGGCAATCGTCTTCTTGAGACGATCACAGAGAAAGACGGTGAGGATATGAAATGGCTCTGCAAATTGCTGCTATCCCTCAGCATGGTACTGACAATGGTTGTCAGTGTGCTGGGTGTGTCCGCATTTGCAGCTGAGGACAAACAGAACAAAAACGAGATCACT
>ONJD01000138.1 GCA_900317985.1 uncultured Eubacteriales bacterium
CAATATGATGGATATCGTCGAAAAGAACGGCGACAAGATCGACATCTCGAAGCTCGCGAAAGAGCTGGGCGCTCCGGTCGTGGAGATCTCCGCTCTGAAAGGCACCTCCGTCATGGAAGCCGCGGAAGCGGCCATCAAAGTGGCAAAGGCGAACATGCTTCCGAAGGCGCAGGTCTTCACGCCCGATGTCGAAGCGGCTCTCTCGAAGATCGAAGCCCTCGCGCTGGCAGACATCCCGGAGGCGCAGCGCCGCTGGTATGCCGTCAAACTGTTTGAGAGAGATGACAAAGTCCTTGCATCGATGGGCCTCTCCGAGGACACGCTGAAGTCTGTCGAAAACGTCATCCAGAGCGTCGAGAGCGCGGAAGATGATGACGCCGAATCCATCATCACCAACGAACGTTACACGAAGATCGGCGAACTCATCTCCGACAGCTACGTAAAGAAAAATGTCGGGGAACTCTCGACGTCCGATAAGTTCCTTGTCTACTACATCTCCGTCACCACGGTCGGTACCTGGGCCACGGACTGGGCCAACGACGGTGTCTTCGGCGACGGCTGGCATCTGTTCCACATCGGAACGTCTGCCTACAACGACGCCATGGACGAATACGCCCAGAACTTCGTCTTCACCGATGAAGTCAAGGCAGCCGCTGAGGGCGCTGTGAAAGCCGGCGTCACCGGCGCGGAAGATGTCCTCGGTGCCATTGAAGACGGTTCCTTCGGAGACTTCGATGAGGCCTTCGGAAGCTATGGCGACGCCATGGCGGAGGCCGGCTTCGATGTCGGCGACGCGGTCGACGAAGCGCTTGAAGCGGACGGCGTCCCGAACCCCGCCAACTACGGCGTCTGGGTCACCGGCATCCCGGTCATGGTCGAAAACTGGCTCGACTCCCTCCACACCGCGGACTGGCTGAAAGGCCTCATCCTCGACGGTATCATCGGCGGTGTCGGCGCGGTCCTCGGCTTCGTTCCCCAGATGATGGTCCTCTTTATCTTCCTCGCGTTCCTCGAGTCCTGCGGTTACATGGCCCGGGTCGCCTTCATCTTAGACCGGATCTTCCGCAAGTTCGGACTTTCCGGTAAATCCTTCATCCCGATCCTGATCGGTACCGGCTGCGGCGTCCCCGGCGTCATGGCCTCCCGTACCATCGAAAACGAGCGTGACCGCCGCATGACCATCATGACGACGACGTTCATTCCCTGCGGCGCGAAGCTGCCCATCATCTCGATGATCGCCGTCGCGCTCTTCGGCGGTGCCTGGTGGGTAGGCCCCTCCGCATACTTCCTCGGTATTGCCGCCATCATCATCTCCGGTATCATGCTGAAGAAGACACAGCCCTTCGCGGGCGAACCGGCACCCTTCGTCATGGAGCTCCCGTCCTATCATATGCCGACGGTCGGCGCCATCCTCCGGAGCATGTGGGAACGCTGCTCGTCCTTCATCAAGAAGGCCGGTACTGTCATCCTCATCGCGTCCATCGTCGTCTGGGTCGGCTCCGTCTTCGGAAAAGGCGGGTTCAACCCCGACATGGAACTGGAAGACTCCATCCTCGGCATGTTCTCGAACGCCATCAAGTGGATCTTTGCTCCGCTCGGCTTCGATGATATCCGCGCCACCATCGCGACCATCATGGGTCTTGTAGCCAAAGAAGAAGTCGTCGGTGTCTTCGGTGTCCTCGACTTCGCCAACCTCACTCCGCTCGCCGGTTACTCCTTCCTGGCCTTCAACCTGCTGGCAGCTCCCTGCTTCGCGGCCATCGGTGCCATCAAGAGAGAGATGAACAACGCGAAGTGGACCTGGTTCGCCATCGGCTATCAGTGCCTGTTCGCCTACAGCGTTGCGCTGATCATCTATCAGATCGGCCTTGCGGTCTCCGGTGCCGCCAACCCGGTAGGCCTCATCGTCGCGATCGCGCTTCTCGGCCTCATGGGCTTCCAGCTCTTCCGGCCTTATAAAGAAGCAACGACCCTGACCGAAGAGGTGAAACTTTCCAAAGCGAAGTAAATCGGTTATACTGAGAACCGAAAGAAGGTGTTCTCCATGACCTGGCTCACTGCCAATGCCGGGACCATCCTGGTCTCGATCATCCTGGTCGTTCTCGTCGGGCTCGTCATCCGCAAAATGGTGACAGACCGCAAAAAGGGGATCACCGCCTGCGACAGCTGCGCCAGCGCAGATTCCTGTTCCATCCATGCGGCCGGAAAGAGCTGCGACAACCCTCGTCAGAAGGTGGCGGACATGGAGCCGCAGGTCAAAAAAGTCGACCGGTGACGGTCCTATAACGAAAACTGACAGGGACGGGAAACCGTCCCTGTTTTTCCGTATATTTGTGCAAAATAATGGTGGTTTTATTGTACACAATGCGTTATAATAACCACTTGTAAAATCAAAGAAAGGAAGTATTTCCCAATGAGCGCAGAATACACACCCTGTAAAGTCTGCCTCGTCGAGGGTTACCTCGGCGCCGGCAAGACCACACTTCTCAATAAAGTCCTGGCTCAGCCGAACGGACACCGCATCGCCGTCATCGTCAATGACATCGGCGAGATCAACATCGACGCCCGTCTCATCGAAAAGAGCGGCGGCGGCGTCACCATGCAGGACGGGGACCTCATCCCCCTGACCAACGGCTGCATCTGCTGCACCCTCTCCGAGGACCTTGCCCAGCAGCTGTCTGACCTGGCCTGCTCCAACAAATATGACTACATCGTCATCGAAGCGTCCGGCATCTGCGAGCCGATGCCCATCGCCCAGACCATCACCATGATGAGTGAGGCCACCAAGCGTCAGGGCATGCCGGAGATCGTCCACGTCGACAACATCGTTGCCGTCGTCGATGCCGCCCGTCTGAAGGACGAGTTCAGCTGCGGTGAAGTCCTTCGGGAAGTCCCCGAAGACGAAGAGGACCTCGCGTCCCTGCTCATCCAGCAGATCGAGTTCTGCGACACCATCATGCTGAACAAGTGCGACCTCGTCACCGAGGCCGACCTCCAGCAGATCGAAGCGGTCCTTCGCGCGCTGCAGACCAGAGCGAAGATCATCCGCTGCGAATACGGCGATG
>ONJD01000137.1 GCA_900317985.1 uncultured Eubacteriales bacterium
TCGCCTGGGCCCAGACCGCCTCGGGAGCCTGTAACGTGCTGGACCATATCTCCATCTGCGCGGAGCTGACATTCCGAAAGATGATCTTCGTCGGCGCCGGAATCCGAAGCTACTGCATCGAGCAGATCCATCCCATCGTCGCCCGGGACTTCAAAGACGTCCTGGAAGGGGAGCAGCTCTTCCATTTCTACATCTCGCACATCTCCAACATGTGCTTTGACTACTTCGTGCTCTGGCTCTCGCAGGAGAAACCCATCCCGCCCGAGGACTTCGCGCGGTGGGTCGCCAACAAGGTATCGCTCCTGGCGGCCAGACAGGCGGAACTCTCCAAAGAGCCCCCGAAGTGTCTCGACGATTGACACCTGCCGACCCCGGCAGTAGAATACCTCGAGGAAGGTGACAGACAAGATGAAACAGTCTCTTGAACGGCTTTCGGAACAGTTCGTTTCCGCACAGAAAACGATCTCCCGTGTCCAGCCGCTGCTCAGCATGTACGCCTATCCGATCTGCGCCGAACTGTTCGTCGAACGGGGCGTGGAACCGGACCTCAAAAAACTGAAAAAATGCGAGCGCATCCTCATCAAGAAGGCGGGCCTGTTCTCCGACTTCTCCGGGACGTCGGCCCTTGCCATCATCTCCCTGCTCTCCATGAGTGAAGACCCGGAGGCGATGTACGACCGGCTGAAAGATGCCCGCGACCTCGTCCGCCGCTATTTCCCGCCCGTACCCGACTACGTGGCGCTGGCCGCCATCGTCCTCAATGAGGAAGAGGACCAGACCAAGTGGGAAGAGACGGCCCGCAAGGCAGCAGACATCTATAACGCGTTCAAGAAAAAACATCGCATCCTCACGTCCGGCGGGGACATCCTGCTCTCGCTGCTCCTGGTCCGCTCCGGCAAGGAGAGAGAAGCCGTGACCGAGGACGCCAAGGCCTGCGCCGAACGGCTTTCGGACCATCAGCTGGACCCGAAGAGCCTGCAGGCTCTGTGCCGTGTCCTGTCTCTGGCAGACGGCACCCCGGACGAAAAATGCGAGCGGTTCACCCGGCTCTACGAGCTCCTGAAAGACCGCGGACGCAAGTACGGCAAAGAGTACCAGATCCCCATGCTGGGCCTCGCCGCCATGCTGCCGCAGGAGATCGAAGAGATCGCGCAGGACATCATCGACGTCGACAACTACCTGTCGAAGGAAGACATGTACAAGGGCATCGTCCCGCGGTACTCGAAGACCGTCCGTCTCATGCACGCGGCCATGGTCGTGGCCGGCAGCGGCGGCGCTTCCCAGAACCTGTACATCGCCATGGAGATCACCATGTGGATGCTGTTCGACGTCCTCTTTATCTGACATCACATACCCTTTGAAGGGAGAGCAAATACCAATGGAATACAAGTTTTCTGACAAGATCGCGAGCCTCAAACCGAGCGCGGTCCGCGAGATCCTGAAGTCCACGTCCGACCCGGAAGTCATTTCCCTTGCGGCGGGCAATCCTGCTCCGGAAGCGTTCCCGGTCGAGGACATCCGGAAGATCGGCAAAGAGATCCTCGACAACGAGCCGATCCTTGCCCTGCAGTACGGCGTGACCGAAGGATACCAGCCTCTGATCGACGAGCTGAAGGCGATGGTGAAACGCCGCCTCAGTATCGGCAAGGATTTCGATTCGCTCATCGTCACGAGCGGCGCAACCCAGATCATGGAGCTCCTCACGAAGGTCCTCTGCAACGAGGGCGACTCCATCGCCGTCGAAGACCCGTCCTTCATCGGCTCCCTCAACGCGTTCCGCTCCTACGGCGTGAACCTGCGCGGAGTCCCCGTCGACGCGGACGGCATCAACATCGCGGCCCTCGAAGAGACGCTGAAGTCAGACGACAAGATCCGCTTCCTTTACACGATCCCGAACTTCCAGAACCCGGCGGGCTGCACCATGTCGCTCGAAAAGAGAAAAGCCGTGTACGACCTCGCCTGCAAATACGATATCATCGTCCTGGAAGACAACCCCTACGGCGATCTGCGGGTCGCCGGCGAAGACCTTCCCTGTATCAAGAGTTTCGATGAAGAGGGACGGGTCGTCTATGCCGGTACGTTCTCGAAGGTCATCGCCCCCGGCATCCGTGTCGGCTACGCGGTCGGCCCGGCGCCCATCCTGGCCAAGATGACGGTCGGCAAGCAGACGGAGGACGTCCACAACGTCATGTTCTCCCAGCTGCTCGTCTACCACTGGCTGCAGGAATATGACCTCGAAGCCCATGTCGAAAAGATGCACGGCATCTATCGCAAAAAGCTCAACCTCATGTGCGACCTCATCGACTCGGAACTCGGTGACTATGTCACCTATGTCCGTCCCGAAGGCGGCCTCTTCGTCTGGTGCAAACTCGACGACCGTCTCCCGATGCTGGACTTCTGCGCGAAAGCCGTCGAAAAGAAAGTCGCCGTCGTCCCGGGCACCGCGTTCCTCGCGGACCCCGAAGACAGCACCCAGTATATCCGCCTCAACTTCTCGACCCCCACCGATGAGGACATCGAGAAAGGCTTAAAACTTCTCGGCGAAGTCGCCAGAGAAATGATTGGAGAATAATTCGAATGGAAGAAAAACAGAAACGCGTCCTGAGCCTCATCCAGCCGAGCGGCATCCCGACCCTCGGCAACTACCTCGGTGCACTCAAAAACTGGAGCGACATCGCGGATGAGTATGAATGTGCCTTCGGCGTCGCCGACCTGCACGCCATCACCGTTCGCCAGGACCCGCAGAAGTTCCGCAAACAGGTCAGCGACATGTATGCACTGCTGCTCGCCCTCGACCTG
>ONJD01000136.1 GCA_900317985.1 uncultured Eubacteriales bacterium
ACAAGGGCATCCGTGTGGTCCTCGACGACCGCGGCGAGAAGATCGGCTACAAGATCCGTGAGGCCCAGCAGGTCGACCGCGTCCCCTACATGCTCATCCTCGGGCCGAAAGAGTCCGAGACCGGCGATGTCTCCGTCCGGAACCGTGCCGGCGAGACTGAGACCATGAGCCTCGACGCTTTCACCGAAAAGGTCCTGAAAGAGATCGCGGAACGCGCGTAACAGCCGCCGGCGATCCACCAAAAAAACAGACCGCAGAGAAGGAGTTCTTCTCTGCGGTTTTTTCACTTTGTTGATGTTTGGACCGCCAAAATGTGTATAATAAAATAGTACAGTTATACGAACAGGAAAGGAGAGGGCCCATGAAACTTGGGATCATATCCATCAACAGTCATACCAAAGTGCTGAACCCTGCATCGCCGCTCCATTCCTATGTGTTCCAGCAGTTTTTGAAGAAAAACGGGTATGACAGCACCATCATCGACTACAAGCCGGTCTACTACGGCAGTTCCGATGTCGCCGTGCGCGAACCGCTCCTCTGGCGGGCACAGCGTCCCGGCGAGGACCTCAAAAAACACGCCGAAGATCTGCGCCGCTGGTCGCTCCTCTATGAAGACCGCAAAGTGCGCTTCGACAAGTTCAAGGAGTTCGTCGACACCCACTATGTCCAGACTGACAAGTGCTACAACTCGAAGCTCCTCGATGAGGAGGATCCGGGGTTCGACTGCTACCTGTGCGTGACCGACATCATCTGGAAGGACAACCCGGTCAACGGCTTCGACAAGGGCTATACCCTGGCGTCGAAATGCATGGACGGGAAAAAGAAGATCGCCTACACCGCGAGCCGCGGCGCGCAGAAATACCACCCCGAACGGGAGCAGACGCTCCTCGAACGCGTCGCTGACTTCGACTTCATCTCGGTCCGGGAGACCAGCTTCAAGGAGTACCTCGAGGAACTCCTCGACAAGGAAGTGCCGGTCCTCTGCGACCCCATCTTCCTGATGGGCAAGGACTTCTATGAAGACCTCGCGAAGCAGCCGGACTACGTGCCGGAAAAAGACTTCGTCGTCATCTATCTCGCGATGAACCAGAACAATAAACTCGTGAAGCTCGCGTCGGACTACGCGGAGAAACACGGCCTGGAACTCATCGAACTCAGTGAGTACCCGGACGACGCGAACATCCCGGAAGGCACCCACCACAAGGTCATCTACGACATCGGTCCGGACGAATGGCTCTGGTACCTGTTCCATTCGAAGATCAACTTCACGAACTCGTTCCACGCCTGCTGCCTGTCCATGATCTGCCACCAGGACTTCATCTCCGGCTTCCGGGGAGGGGACAAGGTGGACAACGTCCTGAACATGTTCGATCTCGGGTTCCGCAAGATCCACACGGACAACGTGGCGGACCTGGAGGACGTCCCGGCCATCGACTTCGACGCCGTCGACCGGAAGCTGGAGGCCTTCGCGAAGGAGGGCGCCGACTTCGTCCTGAACGCGCTCGCGTACCTCGAGACCCACGACCACAAACCGCTCCTCACGGAAGAGGAACTGGCGGAACGGTCGAAGGCGCTGTTCGACCGCCAGGAGGCGGTGCGCATCGCCGAGGAGGAACGCATCCGGGCCATCGAAGAGGAGAAGGCCCGCAAGGAAGCGGAACGGCAGGCTGCCATCGAGGCCGAGGAGCGGAAACTCAAAACGAAGATCCGCCACGTACTGGGCCGCATCCGCCGAGCCCTCATCCGGTTCCTCGAAAGTCTCTAAACCACACAAAAAAACAGACTCCGTGTTTTGGAGTCTGTTTTTGTTTTTATGTCGTTATGTGGCGATTCACCGCACCGTGAAGCACAACCACTCGCCGTCCGCTTTGCGGGAGACGACCGTGAAGCCATTCGCGGAAAAGGCGTCGAGCACGTCCTGTTCCCGGGTGTTCAGGATGCCGGAGACGATGAACACGGAACCCTCTTTCATGAAGTTCCGGGCCGTCTCGCAGAAGAGGACGATGATGTCCGCCACGATGTTCGCGACGACGATGTCGAATGTGCCGGAGACCTGCTTCGCCATGTCTCCGCAGTGATAGGTGAGGACGGGTGCTTCAAAGCCGTTGCGCCTGCCGTTCTCGACGGCGGTCTTGACGGCCAGTTCGTCGATGTCGACGCCCTCGGCTCTCGACGCGCCGAACAGCAGCGCCGCGATCGACAGGATGCCGCTGCCGCAGCCGAGGTCCAGGACGGTCTCGCCGCCCCAAATGTTCTCTTCGAGGGCCTGCAGACAGAGACGCGTCGTCTCGTGGGTGCCGGTGCCGAAGGCGAGGCCGGGTTCGAGGTAGAGTGTTTTACGCTCGGACGTCGGTTCAACTCTCGTTGAACCTTCGACCTCCCAGATCGGCTGGATGAGAAGCTTCTGCCCGACTTCCGTCGGCTTGAAGAATTTCTTCCAGTTGTCCTGCCAGTCCTCATTGCGGCAGGGGACGACCGTGAGCTCGGACGGGATGCCCGCGAGCGCGTACTGTTCCCGCAGGAACGCGACGGCTTCCGCCGGGTTCTCGCCGGGTTCGAGATAGATATGGACGACGCCTTTGGAGCGGTCCTTGTCTTTGAGTGCTTCGTCGATGAGATCGATATGGGCGATTTCGTCGATCTCTTCTTCCAGGAATCGGTAGTCCTCGAGGTAGATGCCGTAGGGCACCGTCATGTGGGCGATGTCTCCGGCGGCATCGATGCGTTCCGCGGGGACTTCGATGCGGACTTCGGTCCAGGGGTCGGTATTGGTGCCGGCGGAGTAGGTGCCGGCGCCTTCCGGAAGGCCGGTCTCTTTATCCATGGTCAGTCCTCCGTGTCGAACAG
>ONJD01000135.1 GCA_900317985.1 uncultured Eubacteriales bacterium
AGGTGAAGGCCGCCCTCCGCGACCACCAGCCCCACGGCTGCCACATCCTCATCAAAGGCAGCAACAGCCTCCGCCTCTACCAACTCCCAGAACTGCTGTAGGCCCAAGAGAGTGTAGGTTTAAAGGAGTGTGAGAGTTCAAGGTATCAGGATGACTATTGTCCTAACTCCTACACTCCTTAAAGAGTTCAAAGTTCCAAGTTCAAGGTTCAAGACTTTTAAACTGGAGTCACAAGCTGGAGCGGTAATCACACTTATCACTTCTCACTTCTCACTTATTACTTGAACAAATCCCTATTCTTATCATTTGTCACTTTTCACTTGAATAAAGGAGGATAGAAAGTGAACAAATGACACTTTTATAACGATTTGTCCACCTAACAAAGCATTTTGTCCACCTGTCTACCTATTATTATAAGTACCTTTGCAGCGATTATAACCTAAATGACGTAAAAGATATCACAACCTTCCTGAAAGATCGTTCCTGAAAGCAACATTCATCGTTTCTGAAAGCAACATTCTAACGGAAAAAATATACTAACAACAAATTAATCTTTAACAAAAACAATTAACAAATGAGAAAACAAGTATTATTCTCTGCGATGCTTCTGTTGGCTCTCGTGGCAGGCCTCACCGTCTGTCCGATTCCGGCAATGGCATCGGTGACCCAGCAGCAGACCATCAAGGTCAGCGGCCAGGTTGTTGACCAAGAGGGTGAGCCACTCATTGGTGCAACGATTAAGGTGAAGGGCTCCAGTACGGGAGTCGTGACCGATCTCGACGGAAACTTTGCACTGGATGTGCCGGCTAATGCCACTCTTATCGTGACTTATGTTGGTTACAAGGAACCAGACAACCATCGCAAATATCAGTGAAGCAAGCTTAAGTCCCCAGTTGGCCGTCAGTCTCTTCATTTCTTCATCCCTTTCAACATCGTGTATAACTACAGTCGGAAAAGCCAGACATCAAAACCCACCTCAGGAAAGGCAGTCACCACTCCACGATGGCGAACGAGTTGGGCTGCATGCGAATGATGCCGGCGCCGTCTGACCGCAGATCAAGCGGGACTTCCGTATAGGTGCGCACGGAATCAGTCAGATGGCAGCGTGCCTTCGCGAGCGAGACGCCCGGCACCGCGACCTTCACCTCCGCAGTGTCGGTGACGTTGTTGTCCTCGGAGTAGCGAACGACGAAAATCGCGCCCGAACCGTCGGCGCCCTTCGCCGCAACCGCGCGGAAGCTCCCGACCGGACGGCCGTTCTCGCTCTTGAACACGGTTCCCGTGTTCGCGTCGGAAAACTCGCCGCGGCCTTCCTTCACCGTGCACGCGACCTGCGTCCCGCGGTCGACAAGCTTGGACCAGGCGTAGAACGGATAGTATCCCTTCATCGGCTGATAGGTCGGCTTGGCGAACATGTTGTTCATGGTCGTGCTGATCCGCGCATCGTAGAACATCAGCATGTCAACGGGCTTCGACTGGCAGTCGACCATCGTGCCGGCGATGAACGCCGCGCCCTTCTGCGCGAACATGCCAGACTCCACCTCGAGAGAATACTGGAAGTCGTCAGTCCATCCCTTCACGTAGTTCCATTCGTTGAGGATGGACTCTGCCTTGACAAAGCCCGCGTCGTCCATAATCTTCCTGGCCCGGACCGCGCAGTCGGCGATCTGGCTGGGCTCCGTAGCGTAGACATGCCAGGAGAAAAAGTCGAGCGGCACGTCGTGGTCGCGGCAGTAGCCGAGGAAACGCCGGCCCCAGTCGAAGTTTCCGCAGATGGCGGGCCCGCCGATCTTGAGCTCGGGGAACTTCCCCTTCAGGTGTTTCGCCGTCGTCTCGAAGAGCTGGAAGAAGTTCGTGACGGTTCCGCCCCAGCAGCGCGGATTCTTCGGGAGCCCGACGTCCGCTGGATCGAGATCGGGCTCGTTCCAGATTTCCCAATAGACGATGTTGAACTGGTTCGACCACGCGATGTTCACGGTCGTGTACGCATTGTCCGTCCCCCAGCCCCAGCCTTCGTTGTAGTGGCGAATCACGTGTTCGCAGATGCGCGCCCACTTCGCGTAGTCCTTCGGCGGCAGCACGCCGTACTTTTTAGGCCCGTGCTCAATCGTCTGCCCGAGGCGGAAGAAAACCTCCGTGCCGGCGCGGCGGATGTTGTCGAGGTAGTGGTCGGTGAAGACGAAGTCGTAGTTCTTGGGGTCGTTCTCGTCGGCGTCGAAGTCGGGGAAGATGGCGGAGATGTCGCACGTATGCGCACCGCCCGAGACGCAGTTGATCGAGTCGTGGGTGCGCGCAAACGGTATGCGCGCCGCCTTGTAGTCCTCGAAGTTCCCGTTCTTCTGGTCGCCGCCCGGCTTCCTCACGGACGGCCCGTTGTTGACCGCGTGCATCAGCTTGACCGGGCCTTCCTCCTTGGAGAGATCGACAGACACGAGCGCTGTCGCGGCGGGCTGCGCCGCCATAACGATTCCGGCGGAAAACGCCGCCACGCACAATGCGAGTCTTTTCATTCTTTTTGTCTTTTTTGGTATTCTATGGAGGTTACCTCGTTACCTGACGAAGATGGTCAATCCCATATCTGGCTCCAGAGTTACAAGCGGACGCATTGCCGGGTCAACTCCGGACGCAAGGTACTGAGCGTCAAACGTCGTGGCCTGACTGGACGTCGGCTTCTTTCCGTTCACCGCTCCGTCAGCCGAATAGTCGAGCCAGCACTTCCCCGCCGCGTTCGTGACGGAGAGATAGGCCTTGTGGACGTATGTCACGACGAGCTGTGTGTCGGAAACGCCCGCGAGATATGGCATCTCAAACTCGGCAAACGGCGGCGGCCCCTTGAAGATGACGGTCGTAAGATGCGCCATGCCGCTCATGAACTGAGACTCAAGATGCGTGATTCCCTCGCCGAAGACCAGCGTATC
>ONJD01000134.1 GCA_900317985.1 uncultured Eubacteriales bacterium
CCGAAGACAGAGCCGAAGACGGAACCGTCGACCGAGCCGAAGACGGAACCGTCGACCGAGCCGAAGACGGAGCCAAAGACGGAGCCAAAGACAGAGCCTTCTACTGAACCCAAGACCGAACCGAAAACGGAACCCAAGACAGAGCCGAAAACGGAACCGTCCACGGAACCAAAGACAGAGCCTAAAACAGAACCCAAAACCGAGCCGTCCACCGAACCCAAAACCGAGCCAAAGTCGCAGAGCACTACCAGGCCAACGACTTCGACCAAGACCACCACGACCACTACGACCACTACAACGGCCCGACCGTCCACGACCGTCATCCGTCCCACGACGACCACCACGCGTCCGACGACCCGCCGGTCCGCTCCGGTCAACACCGGGGACGAGTCGAAGACGTTCCTGTGGGCCATGGTCGCGGCAGTCGCGGCCGGCGGTCTGGGCGTCCTCTTCTTCCTGCGCCGTGAGCAGGAGTAAAAAAGTGTCCATTGCATTTTGGTAATGTTTTATACTATAATCCCACATATACTTTTTAAAAAATCTTAACAAGCGAGTGGGTAATCATATGGCGAAGGAACCGAATCACGACCGGAGCGTTGTCAACGATCTGTTGGCATCCGCAAAAGCACATTTCCTGAAAGACGGTTATGAGAAAGCTTCTCTTCGGAAGATCTGCTCCTCTGCCGGTGTGACGACCGGCGCTCTCTACTTCTCCTTTGCGAACAAGGAGGCGCTGTTCGACACGCTGGTGGCTCCGACTCTTGAAAAACTGGATGCTGTCCTCGAGGAAGTCGAGCAGAAGGTCCTGAAAGAAGGCGGAAAGAACTTCGACGCGAACAAGTTCAATGACTTCATCTTCCGGTTCCTCATCGACAACAAAGACGGGGTCCGTCTCCTGATGGCCCGCGCGGAGGGCTCCCAGTTCGAGGACTTCGCACAGAAGATCCATCGCCACATCGAATCGCTGATGGCGCACTACGCCAAAAGCGTCGGCGGTGTCGACGTGGACCCGGAACTTGTCAGCATCCTCACCGACATGTATTTCACCGCTGTCGCCGACCTCATTTCCAGAGACTACGACGACGAGGAGATGTATGCGGTGGCAGAAGCGCTTCGCACCTGTATGGAAGAGGGTTTTTACGCCATGCTGCGCCGGCAGAAGGCGAAAGGTTGACATTCCTCTCCCGTTCGGTGTAGAATCCTAACCATAGTTGCGATGAAGGAGACAGTAGTCTTACCGATCGTGCAGAACAGAGAAGGTCTCCAAAGGCTGGAAGAGACGGACTGCAGACGTAAGAGGAACACCACTCCCGAGCAGCGGCGCGAAACAAGTGCCGCCGGTCTTGCCCCCGTTAGAAAGGCTCAATGAGTGAAACTCAAGGTGGAACCGTGTCAAGACTTTTGGCACCCTTGATAAGGACAAGCGTCCTGTTCAGGGGTGCTTTTTGATTCGTTATTTTGGAAAAGGAGTCAGACTCTATGAAAATCATCAATTCCCACAGCGAGACCGTCGTCTGCCCGCCCGAGGAAGAGCTGGAAGTCATCCGCCACTCGGCGGCTCACATCATGGCTCAGGCGATCCAGCGTCTGTGGCCCGAAGCAGACTTCGCGTTCGGTCCGGCCACCGACAAGGGCTTCTATTATGATGTCGACCTGGGCGAGACCAAGCTGACGGACGAAGACCTGCAGCGCATCGAAGACGAGATGCGGAAGATCGTCAAGGAGAACCTCCCGTTCAAGTCCTTCATCCTGCCGCACGATGAGGCCAAGGCTCTGATGGCGGAACGCAACGCGAAATACAAACTCGAGCACATCGATGACTTCGACGCCGACGAGGAGATCAGTTTCTTCCAGCAGGGCGACTACATCGACATGTGCACCGGCCCGCACATCACTTACACCAAGGCTCTCAAAGCCTTCAAGGTGACCTCTCAGTCCGGCGCGTACTGGAGAGCCGACAAGAACAACAAGATGCTCACCCGTATCTACGGCGTCGCGTTCAAGACCAAGGACGAGCTTGCCGAGTATGAGCGGCTCATCGCCGAAGCCGAGAAGAGAGACCACAGACGCATCGGCAAAGAGATGCAGCTCTACATGATGGTCGACGAAGGCCCCGGCTTCCCGTTCTGGCTGCCGAACGGCATGCTGCTCAAGAACTCCCTCATGGAGTACTGGAGAGAGAAGCAGGCGGAGTACGGCTACGAGCAGATCGAGACTCCGACCATCCTGTCCCGGAAGCTCTGGGAGACCAGCGGCCACTGGGAACACTATAAAGACAACATGTACACGACCCTCATCGACGATGAGGACTTCGCGGTCAAGCCGATGAACTGCCCCGGCGCGTGCCTTGTTTACAAGAGCCAGCCGAGAAGTTATCGCGATCTGCCGCTCCGTCTCGCCGAGGCCGGCCATGACCACCGTCACGAGCTGAGAGGTGCCCTGCACGGCCTGTTCCGTGTCCGCGCCTTCACGCAGGATGACGCGCACCTGTATGTCCGCCCCGACCAGATCACCGAAGAGGTCACGAAGACCACGCAGCTCATCACCGACTACTACAAGCAGTTCGGCTTCCCGTTCAAGGTGGAACTCTCCACCCGTCCCGAAGACTCCATGGGTTCCGATGAGGACTGGGAGCTCGCGACCGAAGGCCTTCGTGTGGCCCTCGACTCCATGGGTATGGAATACACCGTCAACGAAGGCGACGGCGCGTTCTACGGCCCGAAGATCGACTTCCATCTGACTGACTGCCTCGGCCGTACCTGGCAGTGCGGTACCATCCAGCTCGACTTCCAGCTGCCGCTGAACTTTGAACTGGAGTACACCGACCGCGACGGCGAGAAGAAACGCCCGATCATGATTCACCGCGCCGGCTTCGGTTCCTTCGAGCGCTTCATCGGCATGCTCACCGAGCAGTACGCCGGCAAGTTCCCGACCTGGCTCGCTCCGACGCAGGTCAAGGTCCTGCCCGTCTCCGAGAAGACGATGG
>ONJD01000132.1 GCA_900317985.1 uncultured Eubacteriales bacterium
CGGGTACCCGGACGAAGTGGCCCTGGCGCTTGAAGAAAATGAAAACCTCGTCATCAACGACTGGCACTGGGATTCCGACCAGGTCTACGGCGAGCCCGTGGGCGAGACAATACGCGGAACATTCCGGTTCGGGTTCATGGAAGCGGAGTATACGATCCATGTATCGCCGGTTACATTTGAATCGCTTGAGGTTTCGGATATCACAAGATTTGATACGGACCGGTTTGAGGCTATCGGGGAGATGTATAACGAATCGACCGGTGAATATCAGGAGATTCTCTGGGATAAGATAGACTGCTGGCCGCGCGATGCCGTGTGCAAGGTCGTCATGACGAACGGCGCCGTCTATGAAGGATCGATCGACGAGGTCATGTCCCGGCTTGAGGAAGACGGGTACCGGAATTTTGAGAATTTTTGGGTGTCCGATGAGACGCCGGAGAACATCTGGACGGAAGGCGAACACGAAGCGTCTTTCATTTTAGGCAACGCGCGCTGTGAATACACGGTCACCGTGCTGAAGAACCCGATTAAGAAGATCACTGTTCCGGACATCACCCGCTATGACATCGAGCGGGAGGAAATGCACGGCTATGTAAGTCCGTGGGGCGCGGTCACCGATGAGACCTGGTACCGCATCAACGCAAACCCGGCAGAAGAGCAGATCACGGTCGAGCTGTTCGACGGCGCAAGCTTTACCGGAGATCTCGGGACGGTCATGAACTGGCTCGAGGATACCTGCAAGATGCAGTTCGATTGCCATTGGGAGTCAGATGAGACGCCGTTCGCCCCCTGGACTCCCGGCAATACCTACAATGCGGTTCAGTATATCGGCGGCCTCGCAGGCGAATATCGGGTGACGGTTCTTGAGACGCCATTTGAGAATCTGACCGTCAGCGTGGACGATTTCACCCGCAGCCTGACGGATCTTGCCGACTGGAGCGATTACTATGATGAGGAGCTGGATACATGGGTCTCCGCTGACGAGAAGTGGCGCATCAACTGCTTCCCGGACGAGATCAGGGTGACGGTCGACGGGCGCGAATATTACGGAGGAACGTTCGATGTGCTCGACAGACTCGAACAGGAGGAAGGAATTGTCTTCCACCAGTTCTACTGGAATTCGGATCAGGTTTACGGGGAGCCGGTAGGAGATGAGGTCCATGCGACGCTTGAGTGCGGATTAGCCCGGGCAGACTACACGGTTTATGTGGAGAAGAGCTCTTTTGAGGTAAGCGCACCGATCCCGAAAACGGTTGTCTACAACGGTGCGGAGCAGACGCTTGCGGAGGCCGGCACCACCACAGCGGGAACGATATACTACGCGACGGGGAAGAAGGAAGAAGCGCCTCAGCTGTCCGAATTCACAACGGAGCTTCCGAAGAAGAAAGATCCCGGGGTCTACTATATCTGGTATATGGTTGAAGACGAGGAAGCGGGAGAGCTCCTTATGCCGAACTGCGCCGGCAGCGCTGTGATTAAATTTACGGATGTCGTGAAAGAAAGCCTCTGGTATTACGGTTCGGTCTACTGGGCTGTTGAGGACGGTGTGACATCCGGAATGGGAGAGGGCACTTTCCAACCCACGGCGGATCTTTCCCGGGCGCAGACTGTCATGTTCCTCTACAAGCTGGCAGGCCAGCCGGATGTGAGTAATCTGAAAGTTGCTGATTTTAAGGATGTTGCAAAGTCGGCCTGGTATTACAATGCGGTTAAGTGGGCCGTTGCAAATAAAATCACTTCGGGTTATGGCGAAGGTACTTTCCAGCCCAATGTGACTTGTAATCGAGCGATGATTGCGACCTTCCTCATGCGGTATTCGAAGCTCGCCGGCACATATACTGCACCGACAACATCTGCACGCTTTAAGGATGTTCCTGCAAACGCATGGTATAAGGAAGCGGTTGACTGGGCTGTTGCAAGCGGAGTGACTTCCGGGTATGGTGAGGGTACATTCCAGCCGACGGTGACCTGTAATCGTGCGATGATGGTGACGTTCCTTAAGAGAGTGGCGGAACTGTAAAACTAAAATGTAATGAGTGGAGGGGGGCTGTCGCACTATTGCGACAGCCCCGTTTACGCTTAAATATGCTCAGTGTGTCAGCAGATACTCCTGCACGCTCGTAACCGCATTCGCGCCGTCGCCGCAGGCCGTGATGATCTGGCGGAGCTTCTTCGTGCGGACGTCGCCGATCGCGTAGACGCCCGGAACCGAGGTCTCGCAGTCCTCACCGGCCGCGATGTAGCCGGCCTGATCGAGCGCCAGCTGGCCCTCGACCAGGCCGCTGTTCGGCTGGATGCCGACCGCGACAAAGACGCCGTCGACGTGGAGAACGCGGACCTCGCCGGTGAACTTGTCGGTCACCTGAAGCGCGCCGACCTGGCTCTCGCCCTCGATCGACTTGGGCAGCGCATTCCAGACCATCTCGACGTTCGGCAGGGAGAGGAGTCTTTCCTGCAGGACCTTGGCCGCCCGGAGCTCATCTCTTCTGTGAACGACATAGACTTTTTTGCAGCCGCGGGCCAGGAAGATCGCGTCCTCGACCGCCACGTCGCCGCCGCCGATGACCGCGACGTCGGAGCCGCGGAAGAATGCGCCGTCGCAGGTCGCGCAGTAGGAGACGCCCATACCGGCCAGTGCGCTCTCGCCCGGGATGCCGAGCTTTCTGTGGCTCGCGCCGGTCGCCAGGATCACGGTTTTGGCCTCGTAGACCTCATCCTCCGTGTAAACCTTCTTGACGTCCTCGGTCAGCTCGAGCTTCGTGACTTCCGCGGTCACGAACTCTGCACCGAGGTGATCGGCGTGGTCGCGCATTTTCATGGCCAGATCCATGCCGGAGATGCCCGGAAGGCCCGGATAGTTGTCAACCTCATAGGTGTCGACGACCTGACCGCCGCTCATGAAGTTCTGCTCGATGGTGATAAATGAAAGTCTCGCACGTGTCGCGTAAATCGCGGCTGAAAGGCCGGCGGGGCCGGAGCCGACGATGATAAGATCGTACATAAAAGTACCTCCTT
>ONJD01000131.1 GCA_900317985.1 uncultured Eubacteriales bacterium
TTTCCGATTATTTCCGACTTATAAAGAACGATTTCGAATCAAGTCGGAAAGGATTCCTACCATGCAAGCAAAAAGCCATAATATGTCGGAATACAGAGACAGACCGTAGTTGGTGAGCGCGACAAATTCTGAGTTGCGGGGAATGAGGAGGGTGAAGCGCACTGGCAACATGTGTACAATTGAGATTGACAAATAATTGATAATTTTTATAATAATTAAAAGGGTTTTTCTGCCCTTATGTAAAACTGTCGTTTTCCAACAAGGAGGACGGAGCGGCAGTTAGCGCCAGGACCGTAATCGGTTGACGAGGTTGGCAGTGATCGAAAAACTCGGCGGATGCTGCCACGGCTATAGGAGGTACATCGCCTCCGGGTGGGCCGACAGGGACGAGGTAAAAAGCAGAATCAACACTGTAACAGAGCTTGACCCGACACTTAGAAAAAACGAAATGAAAAGGAGCTTTTATGTATACCATCAAAGACCTTTATGACCTTGACCACACGCTGGCCAAAGAATATCTGGAACAGTTCACTTACCCCTGGGAAGCCCTCAAGGGCATCAAGGACTTCATCCTCGAACTCGGCCCGACTCTGGGTGACGACTATGAGGAAGTCCAGGAGCATGTCTGGATCCACAAGACGGCCACTGTGTTCCCGTCTGCATACCTCGGCGCGCCCTGCATCATCGGGCCCGAGACCGAAGTTCGCCACTGCGCATTCATCCGCGGCTCCGCGCTCGTCGGTGCCAACTGCGTCGTCGGCAACTCCTGCGAACTGAAGAACGTCATCCTGTTCGACCATGTTCAGACGCCGCATTACAACTATGTCGGCGACTCCATCCTGGGGTATTACTCCCACACCGGAGCCGGCGCCATCACGTCGAACGTCAAGTCCGACAAGCAGCTGGTCGTCGTCCACAACGGAGACGAGCACATCGAGACCGGCATCAAAAAGTTCGGTGCCATGATCGGCGACTATGTCGAAGTCGGCTGCAACAGCGTCATGAACCCCGGCACGGTCATCGGCAGACATTCCAATGTCTACCCGACGTCCTGCGTACGCGGCGTCGTGCCGGAGAACAGCATCCATAAAAACGACGGTACCATCGTCAAGAAACACTAACATTAAGGAGAACGTCAAGAATGAGAGTAGTTATCCAGGACAATTACGAGAAGATGAGCCTCTGGGCCGCGCATTACATTGCCGATAAGATCAACAACCACAAAGAAGACAGACCCTTCATCCTGGGCCTTCCGACCGGTTCTTCTCCGATCGGTGTCTACAAAGAACTGGTCCGCATGAACAAAGCCGGTGAAGTCTCCTTTGCCAACGTTGTCACCTTCAACATGGACGAGTACCTCGGCCTTCCGAAAGAGCATGACCAGAGCTACTGGTACTTCATGCACGACAACTTCTTCGACCATCTCGTCGATATGAAGGCGGAGAACATCAACATCCTGAACGGCATGTGTGAAGACCCCGAAGAAGAGTGCGCACGCTACGAAGAGAAGATCGCCTCCTACGGCGGCATCGACCTCTTCATGGGCGGCATCGGCGTTGACGGCCACATCGCCTTCAACGAGCCGTACACCTCGCTCGCTTCCCGCACCGGCGTCCGTGACCTCACCACCGACACCCGCATCGTCAACTCCCGTTTCTTCGGGAACGATCCGGAAGCCGTTCCGGCACAGGCTCTGTCCGTCGGCGTCGGCACCGTCACTGACTCCAAAGAAGTCCTCATCCTCATCAACGGCCACGCGAAAGCCAGAGCCCTTGCCAAGACCGTCGAAGGCGGCGTCTCTTCCAAGTGGACCTGCAGCGCTCTCCAGATGCACAACGGCGCCATCATCGCCTGTGACGAAGAGGCCTGCGGCGAGCTGACCGTGGACACTTACAAGTATTTCTTAGACATCGAAAAGAAGGAAAGACTGTAAAATGGGCAAATATTTTGGAACCGACGGCTTCCGCGGCGAAGCCAACAAAGACCTGACCTTTGAGCACGCCATCAAGATCGGCCGTTTCCTCGGCTGGTACTACGGCGCCCGCGAAGGCAAAAAAGCGAAAGTCGTCATCGGTAAGGACACCCGCCGTTCGAGCTACATGTTCGAGTACGCGCTCTGCACGGGCCTCATGGCCGCCGGCGCCGACGCATACATCATGCATGTCACCACGACCCCGTCTGTCTCTTACATCACCCGTGTCGACAAGTTCGACTGCGGCATCATGATCTCCGCGTCCCACAACCCGTACTATGACAACGGCATCAAGATCGTCAACGGCAACGGCGAGAAGATGGACGAAGAGACCCTGCTGCTCATCGAAGACTACATCGACGGCAAGACCGAAGTCCCCGTCGCAGAGCGCGACGCCATCGGCCGTACGGTCGACTACGTCGCCGGCCGCAACCGTTACATCGGCTACCTCGTCTCCCTGGCGAAGTACAGCTTCAAAGATGTCAAGGTCGGCCTCGACGTCGCGAACGGCGCGGCATGGTCCATCGCCAAAGCGGTCTTTGACGCCCTCGGCGCACAGACCTTCGTCATGAACAACAACCCGGACGGGTACAACATCAACACGGACTGCGGCTCCACTCACATCGAGCACCTGCAGAAGTTCGTGGTGGACAACGGGCTCGACATCGGCTTTGCCTACGACGGCGACGCCGACCGCTGCCTGTGCGTGGATGAGAAGGGCAACGTCGTCACCGGCGACCACATCATCTACATCTACGGCCTGTACCTGAAAGAGCAGGACAAGCTCATCAACAACAAGGTCGTCACGACCGTCATGAGCAACTTCGGCCTGTACAAAGCCCTCGACAAGGTCGGCATCGAGTACGAGCAGACCAAGGTCGGCGACAAGTACGTCTATGAGAACATGGTCGAGAACGGCCACCGCGTCGGCGGCGAGCAGTCCGGTCATATCATCTTCACGAAGTACGCCACCACCGGCGACGGCATCCTGACCTCTCTCAAAATGATGGAAGTCATGCTCGCCAAAGAGAAGCCGATGAGCGAACTCGCAGC
>ONJD01000161.1 GCA_900317985.1 uncultured Eubacteriales bacterium
GGTGGACCTTCGTCGTCTGCAACTGTGACGACACCATCTGTGTGCCGATGAAAGCGTACCTGCTCGGACGCCGGGACCAGGTGCTGGCCGGCCCGGAGACTGTGGCGATGGACCCCTCCAAGTGCGAAGGCTGTGCCACCTGCGGCAAGTGCATCGACCGCTGCATGTTCAGCGCGAACGCGATCGGCCCCGACGGCAAGTCCACCGTGGACCTCTCCGCCTGCATGGGCTGCGGCCTCTGTGTCTCGACCTGCCCCACCGGCGCCCGCACCATGGTGCCGCGCGCGGATTACCAGCATGAGGATACGGTTACTACGAAGATACTGCTGGGCTGAAACTGTTACTACAGTAGCCGACAAGTTCAATCCATAGTGTCAAATAAATGCAACAATCGTCAACTTTTATCCCGTAGCATTAACAATTGCTAACGAGTAATTCCGTCACTCCCCCTATAATTGTATGTGTACAGTATGTTACTAGAAATAGGGGAAGTGACGGAAATGACGTACGATCAGATCGCCACGTTTTACCGAACACGAATGGGGATCCAGAGCGAACGTTCCGTAAAGCAACTTGCGGAATGCACCCGCTTCATTCAACGGAAAAAGGGAGACCGGCTGCGGGTCGCCGGAGAAGAAATGACCAGCATTCTGTTCCTCATGAACGGAGTGGCCCGCACCTATGTCATTGACGACGACGGCTACGAGAGCATCATGGGCTTCTGCTACAAACCGGGCAGGGTCTGTTACGGTGCGGCCGGCGTCCAGGATAAATACTCCCTGAACGTCGAGGCCGTCACAGACATCGACACGCTGGAACTGCCGATCGCCAACCTGATCCACGTCATGAACCGCGACCCGCAGATCGGTGAACTCGTCCGGCGGGATATGCGCGACCTTCACGATATCGACATCCAGTGGCAAATCGCCACCAAGACGAAGAGCGGCGAGGAACGCTACAAATGGTTCCTCAAGGAGTACGCGCCTATTGTCGGCATCGTCACGCAGAAGGACATCGCTTCGTTCCTCGGCCTGCGCGCCCAGTCCCTTAGCCGCATTAAGACGACCATGGAGCGGAAGCAGGAAAAGTAAACAAAACAGATGACCCCCGACTCGTGTGAGCCGGGGGATTTTTTTGCAAATGTTAATGTTTGCTTAATGAATTACCCTGTTCTTCTGTTACAATGGGGGTGAGGCGGAACACCCGCCAACATTCCAGCCAAAAAGGAGGCTAGTTTTATGAACGACAACAAATACAAAGGCACACAGACCGAAAAGAACCTGGAGGCCGCGTTTGCCGGAGAGTCTCAGGCGAGAAACAAGTACACGTACTTTGCGTCGGTCGCGAAGAAGGAAGGCTATGAGCAGATCGCAGCCCTGTTCCTGAAGACCGCCGACAACGAAAAAGAGCACGCCAAAATGTGGTTCAAAGAACTGAACGGCCTTGGCGATACAGCAGAAAACCTTCTGGCCGCCGCCGAAGGCGAGAACTACGAGTGGACCGACATGTATGAAGGTTTCGCGAAGACCGCGGAGGAAGAAGGATTCCCGGTCCTTGCCAAGAAGTTCCGCATGGTCGCCGAGATCGAGAAGCACCACGAAGAGCGCTACAGAGCTCTCCTGAACAACGTCGAGATGCAGCAGGTCTTCGAGAAGAGCGAAGTCAAAGTCTGGGAATGCCGCAACTGCGGACACATCGTGGTCGGCACGAAGGCTCCGGAAGTCTGCCCGGTCTGCGCCCACCCGAAGAGCTACTTTGAAGTGAATGCGGAGAACTATTAACCCGTAAACATCCAGAAGCCCTGAACTCTTACGAGTTCGGGGCTTTTCCCATGTGTGTGGGTTTTGGCATGTGGAAACAAATCGCGTACTCTCGAATGTTCACAACGAAGCCTTCGAAGTGCTATAGTGGGACTGGTAACAGATATAGCGTTAGAAAGGAGAATAACATGAGCAAAAAAGTGAAAGCTGGCGATGTACGAATTGCAGATTCGTACGACATCGTCATTGTCGGCGCGTCCAGTTCCGGCGCGTACTTCGCGCGCAAG
>ONJD01000130.1 GCA_900317985.1 uncultured Eubacteriales bacterium
CGGGCCGAACGCCTTCTCGGCGGCGATGGAGTACAGCAGCTCTGCCTGTGGCGTGTTCACCTGGTAGAAGGACTTCGGCGAGATGCGGAACGTGCAGCCGAGGAGCGTGTCCTCGATGAAGCCGTCGCCGTAGACGACCTCGGTCTCGTCGCCGAGGATGACGTTCGTCTTGGACGGGTTGTAGTTGATGCTGAGTGTCTTGAAGCCCGGGATGGTGTCCTTCAGGGCATCGACGAGGAAGCTGACTCTCGGGACGGAGGTCGGAGAGGCTTTGCGCCCCTGCGCGCCTGGCCGGCGGTTGAACTCTGCCGTGGCTTCCGGGCCGTACCCGTTGACTATCAGGCAGACCATCAATTCGCCGGAGTAGTGGCCCTGCCGGATGTACACGTGCCGGAGCAGTCCTTTGTGCGTCTGCTCGTCGTAGACCGTGATGCCGCGGCGGATGATCCACTCGCGGACGACGGTCAGTACATCGCCGAAGGACTCGGGCTGGAGCACGCAGTTCTCACAGGGCACGACCCGGTGCGTGTTCGAGGCATAGAAGCCCATGACCGGATTGTGGTTCCGGTCGAGCTGGACCGGGAACTGCGCTTTGTTGCGGTAGCGGAGCGTCTCGTCGGAGCCGCGCACGGGGAGGACCTCGGCGTCGAGGTGCCCGATGCGTTCGAAGGCGTCCGCGACGCGCCGGTGTTTGTACCGGAGTTCCGCCTCATATGAGACGTGCCGGTAACAGCACCCGCCGCACTGCGCCGCGACCGGACAGTCCGGTTCGACGCGGTCGGGCGACGCCGTGAAGACCTTGAAGGCTTTGCCGACGGCGTAGTTCTTCTTCGCCTTGATGATATGACAAAGGACGGAGTCGCCCACCGCGGTGTTCGGCACGAAAACGGCCATGCCGTCGTACCGTCCGATGCCGCTGCCCTCCGCCGTCATGGCGTCGATGGTCAGGGTGACTTCGTCGTTTTTTCGGAGCATATGGTTCGTCCTTTCAGCGGGGGTTTGCCCGCGGTTCGTTGAGAGTATTTTACCACAAAAAATTTTCGCTGGGAACCGAAGTCCGCATATTGTGGTCGTCCTTCGGGAATCGGCCGGAACAGCCGCCTATTTTGTGGAATCCCGGGGCGCGGCGCGGTGTGGAAGGGGCTTCCCGGAAATAGACATCAAAAGCGGTTTTTGCTACAATGAATTGCTATTGATTATCATTATTAGGAGAGAGAACGAATGAGTATTCGAGTGGCCCCGGAACTGCTGGGGCGGGTGTTCTTCGTACCCAAAGCGATCGTCGATGAACATCTGGCCTATGTGACCGGGCAGCAGCTGAAAGTGCTGCTCTATGTGCTGCGCCATACCGGCGAAGACCTGGAGGTCGGGGACCTCGCGGGCGGCCTTGCCATGTCCGCGGCCGACGTCTCGGATGCTCTGCAGTACTGGCTCACGACCGGTGTCCTCGTCCGCGACGGAGAGTCGGAGAGCGCCGCACAGACGCCTTCCGCGAACGGCCCTCAGCCGTACCGGCGCAAGGGCGAAAGCGGAGCGGGCAAAACGGCGCAGCCCGCGGAGCCGAAGCAGCTCCTCGACGTCCCGGACATCGTCCCGACGTACGAGACCGTGGCCGCGCGTCTGGTGGAAGACCCCGAACTCAAAGCCATGTTCCAGGAAGTCCAGGCCCTCATGGGCAAGACCATCGGGTACGACACGCAGGCGAAGTTCATCATGATGCACGACACCTACGGCCTGCCGCCCGAAGTCATCCTGACCATCGTCGACTACTCGGTGAAGAAGGGCAAAGGCATCGGCTACATGTGCAAAGTCGGCAAGAACTGGGCCGAAGAGGGCGTCACGACCCTCGAGGACGCGAACGAGAAACTCGAGAAGATCGCCAACACCGACCGCGCCTGGGCCGAGTTCACGGGCCTCTTCTCCAAAGACCCGCCGAAGGCCACCGACAACCGCCTCGCGTTCGTCCGCAAGTGGCGATTTACCTTCGGTCAGTCGAGCGAACTCATCTACTACGCATACGAGACCATGGTCGAGGCCATCGACAAGGTCAACTTCAACTACATGGACAAGATCCTGACCCGCTGGAACGAGGAGGGCCTGCGTACTCCGCAGGACGTGCTCGCGGCGGAGAAGGGCGAAGCCCCGGCCGCCGGAAAGGCGGGGAGAGGTGCATCGCCCAAACGAAACAGCAAGATCGCGGGCAACCACAAAGCCTCCTACGATTCGGACAAGTACCGGGAGAAGGCGCAGGGGCCCATTCAGTACAAACGGAAAGGGGAGGAGTAAATGCCTACCAATTTTGAGCGCGCGAAACAGGTGCTGGACCGCCGGCGGGAGACCGCGGAGCGGGAAGCCGAACAGAAAGCTGAAGAGCTGGAAGACGAAGAGACTGATCAGTAGCTGAGACTGATGCTAAGAGAGAATAAGACCGGAGCGATCATGATATCCGCTCCGGTCTTTTGTTGCTGTTTATGGTGCTTCACAGACAGCAGACATTACTGCCACAGATATTCAGGGTAGAAACCATCAGCTTTAAGTGAAGCGAATTTCTTTACTACTTCAGGCTTGTCTTCTTTATATGTGACACCGAACCACTTATCAGATGATGTCAGCACTTCATATGTAGCTGAACCTTCAGCTATCTGGCTGTTGATAGGGGTCTGGATGTAGTACTCGCCTTTCATAGGATTTTCTACAAGGATCCTGTCCAGAGCTACTATAAATCCTGCCTTCAGGACTTCCATATATTCTGCACCGAATCCCCACAGATTCATCGATACAGGTGAATCACTAGGTATGATCTCTTTCGTACCGTCTTCGTAAGTATCGGTCACTTTGCCGGCGAGAGGGTTAGGAGTGCCATCCTCATTTAATTCAGGCTCTTTTGCTATCTTGAGATGCTCGACTATATCAGTCAGCAGTCCGTCTTTTGCCTTGCATATTCCTCTTGACACGGTGCCATTCTCCGAAAGAGTCTTCTCTACCTCGAACCCCACCATGCAGTTGTGAGTAGCGTCAGCTTTTGTTGTAAGGAACTTATAGAT
>ONJD01000166.1 GCA_900317985.1 uncultured Eubacteriales bacterium
TCAGACCGTCGCCCGTACTCTGTTCGGTGGTCAGCTCGAACGGAGAGGCCAGGAGCGCGACTTCACCGATGCGGAAAATCTGGAACGGGGTCTCCGGCTCCATCAGCGGTTTGCCGGTGAGTTCCCAGCCGCGGTGACCGACCGCGAGGCAGACGACCTTTTCCATCTGGGCTTCGTCGAACTCATCAGACTTCAGGAGCTTCATGGCATAGGGCCACAGCGGGTCGAAGAGTTTTTCGAGACCGGAGAGGTCGATCTCGTTGAAGTCGACCTTCGTGCGGGTGACCGTACCGTCTTCGTTTTTCTTAAAGGTGTGCTTGACCGCGCCCTCTTTGGCGTTGTCGACCGGAGCGCCCTCCTCGTCACCGGCGATGATGCCGGCCCCGATGCAGGGTTCTGCCGTACGGGCGTTCTCGATGTCATCGTAGGGCATGTAGTGGTCGCCGATGTACTTCTTGTCGACCTTGATGTCAGAGAAGTCCACGACCGAATAGTTCGTGGCGGCGGTCTTGGTCAGGTTGATGGTGGTGACTCCGCGTCCGCCCTTCTGCAGCCAGAGCGCTGCATCGGCTTCTTCACGGCCGTCGACCATCTGGTTTTCGATGACGTCCAGGGTCTTGTCGACATCGGCCGGGCGCTTGAACGCCTTGGTGACGTCTTTCTTGTTGGGTTCATTGGGCGATACATCGCCGGTCTCTGCCTGCGCGAACGCCGCGACGTAACCCTTGCCCTTGGCCTGCTCGACATAGTAAGCCGCATAGCCTTTGTGGTCAGCGGCCACCAGTTCATTGGTGATGCCGTTGGAGGTGCCGTGGCTCGGGAAGAACGACAGCATGCCGATGTCCCCTTCGCCATCGTGTTGGAAGGTCAGAAGGGACATTTCCTTCGAGACGGACTGCCAGGACTCCTGCGTGTCGTTCTTCGCGGAAGTCCTGTAGTTCTTGTTGGCGCGGGCCGCCAGCAGAGAACGGTTGTAGGTGTTGATGTTCGTATCGCCATAGCTCAGCGTGACGGAACCGGGAGCCAGATCTTTCGTGGCCTCCTCGATAGCGTCCGCGATGCCGATGCAGATGACGTTGTAGGACTCGTCGTCGTACCCGGGGACACCGTTGATGAGGTCATAGAGCGCATACCAGGACGTGTTGGACGTCGAGGAATGGCAATGGGTGGCAGCGAGCATGGTGTTCTTCTCGTTGTACTGGGTGAGGCCGCGCTTCGCGAGCTCTTTCAGGACACCGGGTTTTATGCTCTCGGTCATGTGGACGAGTTCCGCCGACACATAGACCTGGGGCTCCCCGTTCGTCTCGACGATGAACGCGCGGGCATTCAGACGCATCAGAAGGCCCTTCATCAAATCGCCAAGAGAGTTGTAACCGGTCGAGATGTCCGTGATGGGTCCGGTGATGTCCCCTTTGCCGACACCGACTCTGACGCTCCCGCTCTTCGCGTTCGCGGCAAACGCCGTGCTGAAGACCGTGACAACCATGACCAGCGCGAGCAGCAGTGCGACAGCCACGTTCCGAAGTCGTTTCATAGTCATTTCCTTTCATTTTCTCCGAATAACAAAAAGGCGCGCATACAGGGAAACAGGTTCCGTGTATGGCGCCTCAGCCTTACCGAAATAATTCAAGTCTTATCCACTTGTTTCCCACTTCATTTCACGTTTAATCATAAAGTCTTATCCACTTGTTTCCCACTTCATTTCACGTTTAATCATAACCTCTCAAGTTAATGGTTGTCAATGAAGAAGTGAGTTTTCGCTCACTTGCCATTAACCATGGTTAAAAGACTGGACGATTCGTTTTCCAACAGGTAAAATGTGATGGAAAAGCAGATTCAGAAAGAAGGAACCACTATGAAACTCATCCTTTGCGGAAAAGGCGGGTGCGGGAAGAGCACCATCGCAACGCTTTTGGCACGGTCCTATGCCGCGGACGGCAAGCAGGTCCTGGTCGTGGACTCGGACGAGTCGAACTTCGGGCTGCACCGGCAGCTGGGTCTCGAGCTCCCGGAGGACTTTACCCACTACTTCGGACATAAGAAGGGCATCTACGCGGACGGTGCCGCGGACGTCTTCGAAGGCGGATGGCACCTTTCGGACCTTCCGGCGGACTACTGCTCCGTCGACGGGAATATCCGGCTCATGGCCATCGGGAAGATCCACGATGCCGGCGAAGGCTGCGCCTGCGCCATGGGGTCTTTGAACCGCATTTTCTTAGAGCATCTCGTGCTCGATGACGACGAAGTCTGCATCGTCGACACCGAAGCCGGTGTCGAGCACTTCG
This sequence comes from uncultured Eubacteriales bacterium, assembly GCA_900317985.1. Lineage (GTDB taxonomy): Bacteria > Bacillota > Clostridia > Oscillospirales > Acutalibacteraceae > RUG420. The sequence continues at coordinate 2,286 of ONJD01000166.1, forward strand.
GGCGGGGCGTGGACAAGTTCGCCGACGCCATCCTCATGGTCGCAGACCCGTCGTACGAGTCCATCATGCTGACCGACAAGATCACCGAGATGGCGGGGACTTTCGAGAAGCCCGTGTACATCGTCCTCAACAAAGTCGACGCCGACCAGGAAGCCATGATGCGGGAGACTATCAAGAACTCCGACAAGATCATCGCGGCGCTTCCCGCCGACAAAGGCATCCTTTCCGCCGGGCTCAAAGGTGACGCACTGAACGTCGAACTTCCGCAAGTGGAAGCCATCCAGAAAGCCCTTGCAAAATAACGGAAAAGACCTTATAATAATGTTCGCTCTTCGAAAGGAGAGCGGACATTTTTGCGCTCGTAGCTCAGCTGGATAGAGCACCAGATTCCGGTTCTGGGTGCCGGGGGTTC
>ONJD01000164.1 GCA_900317985.1 uncultured Eubacteriales bacterium
AAGGGTGAGTTCCCCATCTGCACGCTCCGGCCGCAGGCCTGGAAGACGGGCGTCCGGGAGATCTTCACCATTTACCAGAAGCCGACCAACGACCTCGCCGAGATGCGGGAGATGGGCGTCACCTGGTGGGACCCCTGGGACATCGGGGACGGCACCATCGGGCAGCGCTACGGCGCCACCGTCAAACGTTACGACCTCATCCACAAGATCATCGCGGACATCGAGAAGAACCCGTACGGCCGACGGAAAGTCATGAGCCTCTGGCAGGAGACGGACCTCGCCGAGACCCCGGGCCTCGCCCCTTGCGCGTTCCTCACCATGTGGAACGTCCGCGGTGAGTACCTCGACATGTCCATGGTCCAGCGTTCGGGCGATATGCTGACGGCATCCGGCGCCGGCGGCATCAACGAGATCCAGTACGCGGCACTGCTCCTCATGATCGCCCACGTCACCGGGTACAAGCCCGGCGTGTTCACCCACTTCGTGGCGAACGAGCAGATCTATGACCGGCACATCGACAACGCCCACGAAATGCTCCGCCGCGCGGAAGTCGCGGAACAGAACGACGACGGCAAATCGCCGAGCCTCCTGCTCCACGCCGAACCCGGCTGTGCCTTCGAGGACATCACCCTCAACGACTTCGAACTCGTCGACTACGAGGCCCAGAAGCCTCAGCTGAAGTTCGAGCTCGGCATCTGACCAAACGAAAAAAGACCCTGTTGCGGTTCCCGCAGCAGGGTCTCATTTTTTGCTTATTCGTTTGTGAGTAATGACGGTTCAGACTTCGTAGTCCATGCATACACGGGACTTGACGTTCGGGCGGACTTTGCCGTCGGCGACCGCCACGTGGTCCGGGTGGACGGCGTAGCCTTTGAGCGCGTCGAAGCTCTCGAGCGTGGAGTCCAGCATGAGGTCCGCGTTGGACGTCTCGAGCGGGTCGATGTTCACGTGGACTTCCAGGAGTCCCGGAACTTTGCCGACAAGGCCTTCGAGGCCGGCTTTGATGTCCGCTTTGATGGCGGCTTTCTCGTCCGCGCTGTACTCATCTTTGAGCTGCCATAAAATAACGTGTTTTACCATAATGGGGTCCCTCTTTTCTGTGGCGATGCACGCCCGTTTCTTTTGACAACTCCATTGTAATAGAAAGCGCCCTGCTGAACAAGACTCAGCAGGGCACTTTTCAAGTGAGATATGTTGTGATCAGTCCTCCGGGAACTGGGAGATCTCGGGCTGGTACTTGAGGATGTTGTGCGTCATGCCGTTGTCGGGGACGACTTTCTCGCCGGTGATGCCGTCGGTGAAGTCGGTGCACATGGCATAGACAACGCGGGCGACGGAGTCGACCGTTTTGATCTCGGCGCCTTCCGTCGCCATGCCGCCGGGAGCGACGGTGTTGACGCGGATACCATAGCGTTTGAGTTCCTTGGCCGCTTCGATGGTCAGGGAGACGACGCCGCCCTTGGATGCTGCATAGTGAGCATAGCCGCCGAATGTCGGGTACGGAAGCCAGGCGCAGTTGGAGGAGACGAGGCACATCTTGCCTTCGATCTCGTGGTCGATCATGTACTTCGAGACATGTTTGACCGTCAGGAAGGTACCGGTCAGGTTGACGCCGACGGCCTTCTCGAACTCTGCTTTCGGCAGGTTATAGATCTGAGCGTAGCTCCAGACCGCGGCGCAGGTGACGAGGATGTCGATAGAGCCGAAAGTCTCATCGGTGAACTTGATGAGTGCTTCGAGATCATCTTCGTCCGTGACGTTGGCCTGGAAGAAGCGGACGCGGTCCGGGCCGAAGCCCTTCGCTTCGAGAACGCCGCAGGCGTTGTTCTCTTCCGCCGGGTTGAAGGATGCCATGACGACGTTGGCGCCGCCCTGGAGCAGACGTGCGGTGACGTTGAAGCCGAGGCCCGAAGAGCCGCCGGTAACGATGGCCACTTTGCCTTTAACGAAGAAGACATCTTCGAGAGAGGGCATGTCGTTGAGGTCGCCCATCAGCATCTGGGCAGCCGGGGTAGTGATATCGTAAGCCATAATTGTTTCTCCTTGTCTGTGGCGATTTAGTCGAGGAACTTCTTGTCTTCCGCGACGGTGACTTTGGCGAAGTTCGGGCCGGCGGTCAGAAGGGTGCCGGGCTCGGCGAACTTCTTGTCGACGATCGCGAAGCCGATGTTCTGGTCGAGTGTATAGCCGTAGATCATCTGACGGACGATGCCGCACTGGACGCCTTTGTGGCAGATCGGCTCGTTCTGGGCGATGTCCTCATAGGACTCACGGCCTTCGTCGAGGACGATGCCGACGAGTTTGTACTGGTCTTCATAGTTCTCGAGAGCTTCCTTGCCGTGGAAGTCCTTTTCCATGTGGACGGACCAGCCGAGGCCGGCTTCGGACGGGGTCAGGCCCGCCATGTCCTGCTTGAGCGCCATGCCTTTTTCCATCGGCAGGGAGCGGACATAGACTTCGAGGGTCTGGAGTTCTCTTGCGTCGAACTTCGGGGAAGCTTCGGCCAGAAGGTCGTGGAGCTGCGGGAGTTCTTCGCGTTTGACATAGACTTCATAGCCGTTCTCGCCGGTGAAACCGGAGCGGTGGATGCGGACCGGCAGATCGCCGATCTTGTTGTCCGCCATGCGGAACCGCTTCATGTCGTCGATGGGAGTCTCGAGCATGCTGTTCAGCATATCCATGGACTTCGGGCCCTGGACCGCGTACATGCCGATGACTTCGGTGAGGTCCTCCCACTCGACGTCCTTGCCCTCCGCGTACTGCTGGAGCAGCGGCTGGAACTTCGGTCCGTACAGGGTGGAGACCCAGTAAACGTTTTCATCCATGCAGGTGACGATGGTGTCGTCGAGGATCTTGCCGTTGTCATCGAGCATGGTGGTGTACTTGGAAACGCCAACGGTGTCGGAGATGACGTTGACGCAGATGTAGTCGAGCAGGTCATGGGCGTCTTTGCCGCGGACTTCGACGAGGTCGTGGGTCCAGCAGTACCAGCCGACATTCTTGCGGACCGCTTCGGCGTCCGCTCTTGCTACTTTATCTTCTCTGAATAACATTGTTCACGCCTCCTCTTACATCATCCGGTTGTCGATCTTCTTGCCGATGACGATTTCCATGTCTTCCGTGTCGACGCCTTCGAACCAGACGGAGAATTCCGGGCTCAGGAGGGTCTTGACAGCGCCATTCCACTGGGCTTCATAGCCGACGACCAGTTCGTCGAGCGGAGCCATCTCGTAGCG
>ONJD01000129.1 GCA_900317985.1 uncultured Eubacteriales bacterium
TTCAGAGCGGAGATCTCCACGACCGGAGCGCCCAGCTCTTTCGCGAGCTTCGAGATGTCGATCTTGTCGCCGTTCTTTTCGACGATATCCATCATATTGATGGCGATGACCGTCGGGATGCCCAGCTCCACGACCTGTGTCGTGAGGTAGAGGTTCCTCTCGAGGTTCGTGCCGTCGATGAGGTTCAGGACGGCATCAGGATGTTCACCCAGCAGGTAGTTTCGGGCAACGACCTCTTCCAGTGTATACGGAGAGAGGGAGTAGATGCCGGGAAGGTCCGTGATGGTGACATCGCTGTGATTTTTGAGTTTTCCTTCTTTTTTCTCGACCGTGACTCCGGGCCAGTTACCAACGTACTGGTTGGAGCCGGTGAGCGCGTTGAACAGGGTGGTCTTACCGCAGTTCGGGTTGCCGGCAAGGGCAATGCGCATATCCATTGAACAGGATCCTTTCTCTTTCTCGTTTCAGAACTTATTCCACTTCGATCTTTTCCGCGTCTTCCTTGCGAAGCGACAGTTCGTACCCGCGGACCGTGACTTCCACCGGGTCTCCGAGCGGAGCGACCTTCCGGATGTGGACGCTGGCACCTTTCGTGATGCCCATGTCCATGATGCGGCGCTTGACCGCACCTTCGCCGTGCAGTTTTTTGACGACGACGTCACTTCCGATCGATGCATCGCGCAGTGTTTTCATCGTTTATCCTCCCTTGCGGGCTCAGATCATGATCTTCTGAGCCATTTCTTTACTGATGGCGACCCTCGTCTCCTTTACGTTGACGATGAGGTTCCCGTTGATGGTGTTGATGACCTGCACCGGTCCGCCGGCCACAAAGCCCAGTTCTTCCAGATGCTTTTTGACCGCCGGGGTCCCGCCGACCCGGCTGATGGTATAGTCTTTCCCGGGGTCCGCAAAATACAGAGGCATCATTGGTACACCCTCCTTGAAATCGTTGAGTTAGTAAAAGCTAACTATTGGAGTTAGAAAAAACTAACTAATAATAGTTAGTGATGGCTAACCTGCCAGATTACAAGTCTACACGAAAAGTTAGCATAGGGCAACTATAGATTGCTCACAATTTGTTTTTTTATACGGTTGCCAAATCTCCTTGCGTAATTTACAATTAAAAATATCTTTTCCGAGAAAGAAATGAGGTGTTGTCATGGCCCGTTCCGGCATGTCGAAAGCCGCGTTGAGCGAACGCAGGCTCCGGGTCCGCGACGTCATGCGCAGTGTCCTTCTGATGGCCGTCCCTGCGTTCATGTCGTCTCTCCTCATCTACCTCATGAACCTGCTCAACTACATCATCCTGGCACTGTTTTCCGATTACACGTCGATCGCCTCGTACGGCATCGTCGCTTCGTATACAAACCTCGCCGCCGGGTTCTTCGTCCCGATCTCCATGGGGACCGGCTATATGCTCCAGCGCGCCCTGAAGGCCGGAGATGCCCATAAAGCGCAGAGTGTCATCGACACGATGATCCTCATTACCGTCCCCATCGGACTGTTCAGTATCCTTTTCGCGTACCTCATCGCGCCCGGCTACATCTGGCAGGTCGTCACCCCGGAGGAGATCAAAGCCTCGACCACCATGTTCCTGCGCTTCTTCTCGCTCACGTTCCTGCCCATCCTGTACTTCAGCGTCACGACCTCTGTCCTCATCCAGTCCGGAGAAAGGACGATCCCCATTCTGGCGGAGATCAGCGCTCTGGCGCTCCACGGCAGTTTTTCCTACATCTTTGTCGGGCTCTTCAACTGGGACATCCGCGGCATCGCCATTTCCGCCATCGTGTCTCAGATCATCGCCTCGCTCATCAACACCCATCAGATCCTGGTGGTCCGGCGCAAATCCATCGCGAGGCCGCCGCTTCGGATCGACCGGTCGATCGTCAGGAAACTGGCCAAAGAGGAGCGCGGACTCATTGCCATCGCTTTCCTCGGCGGCGTATTTGCCATTTTCCTTCAGTTCTACATCGACGGTCTGGGCATCCCGACCATTGCCGGTTTCACGTTGTTCTTCCTGTTCCAGGACCTGTTGTTCATCCCGATCCATGCCCTTCGATCTCCCGCTCGAAGTATGTCCAAAGAGGCCTACGAACGCGACGGCAACGACGCTCTGATCGAGATCATGAATCCCCTGCTCGTCCTGGCGATCGGCTACAGCCTGCTCCTCATCCCGCTGACCCGTCTCATCGGGCCCCCGCTGTTCCTGATGTTCTCACACGACCCGGAAGTTACCGCCGTCGGCATGCGTCTCGTGAATCTTGTCTCGAGCTACTATATCTTTTATGCGGTCTCCACGCTCCTCACCTCCAGTCTGGAAGGCCTCGGAAAGAAGACACTGCTCACGATCTTCAACATCGGATTCAACTTTGTTGCCCGGATCCTGGTCCTCATCCTTGCAGCGATGCTCATCCAAGGCGACGAAAGTATTGCGATCTGCTACCCCGTCTCCTGGGCGCTCTGTACCGCGGCCATCGGAGTCTACTATTTCGCGACCTACTCCAGGACCGGAAAATACTCACTTTGACACAAAAAAACACGCCGGACGCATTCCGTTTGGAATGGGTCCGGCGTTTTCTTTTGTTCATTTCTCAGCGCAGGATGTCACTCTTCATGAAGCCGTCCGGCGTGCTGATGTAGATGTGTTCGAGGCCCTCTTCGGTCTCGTCGTCGTAGTCGTAGTAGAGGATCATGTCGTGGAAGGTCATCAGGTATTTACAGTCCTCGTCGCGGGTGACCCGTTTCGGGGTGCCGCCGCTCTTGGAAACGCTGTAGATCTGCCCATTGTGCTCATCGGAGACAAAGTAGACCTTGCTGTTGATGCCGACCAGAGCGGTGCCCTCACGGACGGTCGCGAGTTCCGTCGTCTCCCCGTCTTTCAGGGACACACGGATGAGGTTCCATGCGGTCGTCGGTTCCTCTTCGACAGCTTCTTCATCTGTCTCGGCGGCTGCCTCTTCGGTCTGTTTGTCCTCTGCTTCTTTGGCAGTTGTCTCTTCGTCCGCGGACTCCTTGTCCTCTTCCGGTTCGATGTCCCGTTCGGCGATGTAGTATCCATTGCC
>ONJD01000126.1 GCA_900317985.1 uncultured Eubacteriales bacterium
ATCTACGACTGCAACGGCACGCAGATCGCCGACGTCGTCGTCAGGGACCGCAAAACGGACGCCGTCGTCTCCGAAGGTTCTCTGATCCTGAAGCAGGAGGGCATCGCGGCTCCGGCCACGACGTCCTTCCCGGCCGGCGCCTCCGTCGAGAACGGCCGCTTCACGCTGAAGCTCCCGAACGGCAAGACCCTGACCACCGCGGACGAGGGCACGCTCCTGTACCGCGCCGGCACGGACAACGACTCCATCTTCGGCATCTACAGCAACATGCCGCCGTACTACGGACAGAAAGAGAAACTCAAGTCCTGCGAGAAGACCGCGGCCGGCTACAAGGTCGTGTCCGAGGTGAAGAACCGGATCGCCAAATACCTGGTCGAAGACCTGTACGAGGGCACCGACGACGGCATCCTCGTCACGAGCCGCATCCACAAGACGATCGGCGTCGGCACCCTGCCCCGTTTCGCGAAGTCCTTCCGTCTGGATGAAAGCTTCGACGACGTCACCTACACGGCCCGCACCGGCGAGAGCTACGCGGACATGAAGGAACAATTCCCGGTCCGCACGGTCTCCTGCAAGGTCGCGGACATGACCGAACCGAACCTGCGTCCGCAGGAGAGCGGCAACCGCTGCGACTGCACGTCCGCCTCCGTTTCCGACGGCAGCACGACCGTCACCTTCGAGGCGGTCGAAAAGCCCTATGAGCTGAACATCAAGCCCTACACGGACGAAGCGCTGAAGCACATGAAGCACCGGGAAGACGAGGTCCGCACCGGCACGTACGTGACCATCAACGCGTTCCAGATGGGCATCGGCACCGGTGCCTGCGGGCCCGGGATCGCGCCCGAGTACAAGTACTCCTCTGACGAGACTTACGAGCTGAAGTTCCTCATCAGGTATTGAGCCGCTTGAACGAATCAAAACAAAGAACTCCCTGTCCGTTCGGACAGGGAGTTTTCTGATGCGTTGATTCAGTTGGCCACTCTCAGGTGGTAGGTGTACCCGCCGGGCTGGCAGACACGGAACGTGTAGCCGTTCTGCAGGCACCACTTGATGATCCGGTCCATGGCGTTCACCGTGTACGGTTTGACGTCGTGGCACAGGACGAGAGACTGGTCGTGGTACTTCACGCCGCTCGTGATGTTGTTGAAGACACCGTCGGACGTCCGGGTCTTGCCCGCGTCATCGGCGTCGACGTTCCAGTCGTAGAACGTCATGTACCGCTCGCCCGCCTGTCGCGAGAGGTCGCTCATGACCCCGCGGCAGTACCGGCGGCTGACCGTGTTGGACGTGCCGCCCGGGAAGCGCATCATGGTCGTGCGGTGACCGGTCTGCTGCTCGATGATCTCCTGGATGCGCTCGTGGTCGCTCCAGAAACCTGCGGTGCTCTTGTAGATGGTCGCGTAGTTATGCGTGTAAGTGTGAGCCGCAATGCCGTGGCCGGCATTGTACTCTTTCTTGATCAGATACTGATAGCTCGGGTAGGCGCTCGTGACAAAGAACGTCGCCTTGACGCCGTACTTGTCGAGGATGCCGAGGAGCTGATCGGTGTAGGCGGCGGGGCCGTCGTCGAAGGTCAGGTAGATGACCTTGCCGTTGTTCTGGACTTTGCCGTCGACGATCTTGTACTCGATGCCGCCCTTTTCATAGGTGCCGTTCTTCTTGAAGTCGACGGCTCCCTTCTTGATGTACCAGTTGCCGAGGCCGTTGGCCGCGAGACCGGTGTAATCGAAATCGACACCGCCCTGCTTGACATACCACCAACCGTGCTTGTTGCGGAAGACACCGTTGGCACTCCAGTCGACACGTCCGTCGCGGATGCGCCACCAGCCGTATTTGTTGTGTTCGACACCTTCATGCTCCCAGTCGACCTTGCCGTCCTTGACATAGAACCAGCCGTACTCGTTCTGGCAGACCCCCGTGGCATCGAAGTCGACATAGCCGTTTTTGATGCGCCACCAGCCGTACTTGTTGTGCGCGATGCCGGTGTAAGACTTTTCGACTTTTCCGTCTTTCATGCAGGCCCATCTTCCTTTGGAATCCTGCTTGACGACACGTTCGCTGCTTGCGTATGCAGACAGAGAATACATCGCCGCAAGGACACAGACCAGCAGAGTCGCCGCTGTGAGCCGTTTGGCGATGGACCTAACTACTCTCATGTTTCGTGCATCTCCTCTTATCGTTATAAAATTTTCAACGTATATTGTAACCCAATCGTTCGATAAAAGACAATATGATAATAAAAAACTTTGCAAAAATGCTGGCTCACACGAGCCAGCTTTTGATGGTTTCGATCTCTTGTTTGTATCCGGGGAGCTCATTCGGCGTTTCCAGGATGAAGGGCAGCCCCTGGAGTTTCGGATGCGTGGCGACCGCTTTCAGGCGCTCTTCCCCGATGTACCCCTTCCCCAGTTTCTCGTGGCGGTCCTTCTGAGCGCCGCAGGGGTTCTTCGAGTCGTTGAGGTGGATGGCCTTCAGTCGTTCGAGACCGAGGACCGCGTCGAACTCGTCGAGGACCGAGTCGAGGTCGGAAAGGTCATACCCGGCGTCCCACACGTGGCAGGTGTCGAGGCACACACCCATGCGGTCCTGCAGGTCCGGCTTCACGAGGTCCAGGATGGCCCGGAGTTCTTCGAAAGACCGGCCCACTTCACTGCCCTTTCCGGCCATGGTCTCGAGCAGGATGGTCGTCGACTGGCCGGGGTCCATGAGGCGGTTGAGGGCGTCCGCGATCCGCGGGATGGCGGCTTCCGCGCCCTGCCCCACGTGGCTGCCCGGGTGGAAGTTCAGATACTGCCCCGGGAGGTAGTCCTCGAGGTTCTGCAGGTCGCCCTGAAAGACGTCTTCGGCGTGCTCCACCACGTACTCCTTCACGGCGCACAGGTTCATGGTGTACGGCGCGTGGGCGACGATGGTCCCGAAGTCATGTTCTTTGAGGATGGCCCGCAGTGCTGCCGCGTCCTCCGGCACGACCGGTTTGGCGGCGCCGCCTCTGGGGCTGCGCAGGAAGAACGCGAACGTATCGCCCCCGAGGTCGAGGGTCGTTTTCCCCATGGCCTCCCAGCCTTTTGCCACGGACACGTGGGCTCCGATGTGGATCATGGATGTCTCCTCACTTCAGGTTGACGATCGTGACGCCGTCCTCACCTTCGCCGTAGGCGCCGAGGCGGTGAGACTTCACGCGTTTGTTGTTGTCGAGGTAGCGCTTGACCGCTTTGCGCAGCGCGCCGGTGCCCTTGCCGTGGATGACGGTGAAGGAGTCGACGCCGTAGCGCAGCTG
>ONJD01000125.1 GCA_900317985.1 uncultured Eubacteriales bacterium
GAGCTGCATTTTGTCCGGATGGCCCCACATGCCGGCCTTGACCATGAGGTAGGACGGCTTTTTGCCTTTTTTCTTGTTCGCCGGCAGTTGGCCGAAGACAGGCTCTTTGCCGCCGCGTTTCGGACTGCAGGTGAAGTATTCGAAGAAGAACGGTTTTTCGGCACCGGTCTCTTCATCGATGGCGGTCAGCGAATGCCACCACCAGTCGTAGCCCTGTTTCGCGAACTCGCCGGTCAGCATCCATCTGTTTTTGGTTTCACTGTACTTGTTAAAATGTCCCATTGATTGTTTACACATCCTCTCGTTTGATAGAATGCGCAGCCCAGTCACGGCTGCTACAACTCCGAAATGGACTCACTTTTGCGTTTGGAGACATCTCATTTCCTCCCCGTTCACTTCAATTTTACCCTTTTGATAAAAAGAATAAAACGAGCAAAGTCAACAAAAACTTGCATCTTCTCTTGTGCGAAACGACAACTGAAGTTTTTCGAAAGCGGCCCTTTCCCTTTTGGCGATACACCGCCCGCGCTTTGTGACCGAAGTGGTTGAGCAAAAACGCCCTGTTGTGGTAGACTAATTGGCGGAAAAGGAGAGATCGACTATGAAAACCACGCTTTGGAAACGCATGTTTGCGGCGCTCCTCGCCGTCTGCCTGATGGTGGCGACGACGACGACCGGCGCCTTTGCCATAGGGACGCGTACGAAGGGTCTGACGCGGATCGCCGAAGACACTGCCGCGACGGCCGGCTTCGACCTGTCTGCCTACACGGAGAAACTGACCGACCTCCTCGACGTGCCGCTGACCGGCGACGTGGCCGCGGATGTCGGTTCGCTCCTCACGAACGCGCAGCTTTACAACGTGCTCATCGTGGGCGTGGACTCCCGGAAGAACGACTACGCCGGCCGGTCCGACGCCATGGTGGTCCTGACCGTGAACCCGCTGTCGCAGAAGGTCGTCATGACATCGCTTCTCCGCGACAGTTACGTGGACATCCCGGGTCACGGACAGGAACGGCTGAACGAGGCTTATAACTTCGGCGGCACGTCGCTGCTCAAAAAGACCATCCGCCAGAACTACGGCATCAAGATCGACGCCTTTATGGTCGTGAACTTCGGCGACCTCATCGAGTTTATCAACGACATCGGCGGTGTGGAGATGACGGTCACCAAAAAGGAAGTCCCGGTCATCAACAAGTACACGTCGGACCAGAACAAGGAGATCTACGGACGCAAAGACAACCCGGACGCGCTGCCGGTGAAGGGCGGCACGTACCGGTTCAACGGCATGCAGGCGCTGGCATATGCCCGTGTCCGGTACGTCGGCCTCGACTTCGGCCGCACCGAGCGCCAGCGCAAAGTGCTGTCCGCCGCGGTGAAGCAGCTCCTGTCGCTGCCGGTGGACAAACAGGTCCAGGTCATCGCGAAGTACATGCTTCGCGTGAAGACGGACCTCACCGTGCCGGAACTTCTGTACCTCATCCTCGTCTTCGCGACGATGGACCAGTACGAGACGTCCAGCATCGCGCTGCCGGTCGAGGGCACATACAAGTACAAGCGAGTGAACGGCAAGGAAGTCATCGCGGTCGACCTGCCTGCCAACCGCGCCGCCTGGACCGCGGCGGTCAGTTGAATCAAATGAAACACCCCGCTCTGGCGCTCCTGCGCCAGCGGGGTTTTCTGTTAAGTTCGGCTGTGCTATAATTTTTGAGGAAACTAACGAACGGGGCCCGTTAATCGCCCCATAGAAAGGAACACCGAAATGCCGAAGAGAGAGGACTACATTTCCTGGGACGAATACTTCATGGGCATCGCGCTGCTGTCTGCCATGCGGTCGAAGGACCCGAACACGCAGGTGGGCGCGTGCATCGTGAACCAGAACAATAAGATCATGTCGGTCGGTTACAACGGCCTGCCCATCGGCTGCGACGACAACGACTTCCCCTGGGCGCGCACCGGCTCGCCGCTCGACACGAAGTACCCCTTCGTCTGCCACGCGGAACTCAACGCCATCCTGAACCACGCCGGCGGGAACCTTGCCGGGTGCAAGATCTACGTGGCGCTGTTCCCCTGTAACGAGTGCGCGAAGGCGATCATCCAGAGCGGCATCAAAGAGGTCGTCTACCTCTCCGACAAGTACGCGGACACCGACATGAACATCGCCTCGAAGCGCATGTTCGAAGCCGCCGGCGTCAAGATGACCAAGATGACCCCGACGCACGACGAACTTGCCCTCGACTTCCGTGAGGAAGATGTATAAGGAGTCTGTAGGCTTCGCTGGAGAAACGAGTGAGGCTTCTATAATAGAAAAGCAAGCACAGAAAGAAAAAGGAGCGTTTGGATATCCGAGAGGAGACTTGAAAATGAAAAAGCTGGAAAACTTCGTAAAAAGTGACGCCGGAAAACTGGCACTGTACGCGAGCGGCGCGCTGACTATGCTGTTCGAAGGGGTCGAGACCTTTGTGCTCATCCCGAAAGTCCAGAAGGAAGCGGACGGGAAGATGATCTTCGACCTCTCCTTCATGAACTCTCAGGAGAAGATGCAGGAGTTCCTCGACGCGCTGTCCGACAAGGGCGCCGACCTCTACCTGAACACGCTGCTGAAGACCGACAACGTGTTCCCGCTCATCTACTCCACGTTCTTCGCCCTGTTCCTGACGAAGTTCAACGGCAAGGCGGACTGGAAGACCGCGCTGCCGTACCTCATGCTGTGCTTCGACTACACCGAGAACTTCTGCTCCACCAAAATGCTGAAGTCCGGCGAGGTCTCGAAGTCCATGGCGCTCTTCGCCAACACCATGACCAAGGGCAAAATGCTCACGATGACCACCATCCTGAACCTCATGGCCCTTGCCTGGTGGAATTCCCGCAAAGACTGAATTGTTTTGACAGCCACATGTTGGGCTGCATCATGTGGTTGAACGAAAACATCAAAGACCTGCTCCCTGTGAGCAGGTCTTATTTCTTTGCCTCTTATACAAACTGAAATATACCGATGTGTTCGTGCGCGTGCGCACACCGACTGACGCCCTGCTGTGCGGCACATGCTTTTACGATCTGGTTATCAGCACTTCTCCGTTTTGGCCGCAACAGCAGGGCTGAACTTTTCTCCATCTGAGTCAGCGAATCAACCAGTTTAGATGGAGTTTTCTCCATCTATCTGGGAGAAATCTGAAATTAGATGGAGTTTTTGGCACAAATCATCTGAAATCTCCATCTAAAAAAGCAAAACTTCAATCCAGATGGAGTTTTCTCCAGCTGAGATAGAAAAAAGTGAAAATAGATGGAGTTTTCC
>ONJD01000124.1 GCA_900317985.1 uncultured Eubacteriales bacterium
GACCCATTCGCTGATCTTCGGCTCGCCCATCTTGTTGAGGGCGGAGATGCCGGAGGACAGGAGATAGAAATAGAGCTTGCAGAGGAGGACCTGCGTATCTTGGTCTTCCGGGGGCTGCTCCATGTTGAGCAGAGAAGACATCTTGAGCAGGACCTGCATGAACAGGACGAACTTCTTGAGGTTGCCGATCTTGAAGGCCGGCAGTTTCATCATGTCGCCCTTCATGAACGCGTTCATCTTCTCCATCGAGGAGAACGCGAGTTCTGCGTCGATTTTTTTGTCGCCGCTGTAGGGTTCCAGATGGACCTTGGTCCACTCGCCGTTTTCCACATGGAAATGGACTGCCGCAAGGCCGTCGTCCGTCTTGGCGGAGACCTGGTAGATCGCGTCCACACCCTTGAACTGTTTGTGCAGGGACGGGACGTCCGTCGCGATGACTTTCAGGAGCGGAAGTGCCGCTGCCTGGAAGACTTTGTTGGTATACAGAGTTTCATTGCTGGGCATGCTGGTCGCTCCTTCCTTAATATTCATCTTTCCAGCTGAGGTCGGTGTCGAAGTCGACGCCGATCAGCTTGGAGATCGTGTTGGTGATGCCGTTCGCGTCGATCCCCGCGATGGCCAGAAGGTCTTCCTGGAGGCCGATGGTGGAGAACGAGTTGTCGTGGCCGAGCATCTTGAACTTGCAGGGTTTGCCGTAGTCCGCAATGACTTCCGCGACGGCAGAACCGAGACCGCCCTGGGTCACGTGGTCTTCCGCGGTGACGATGACGCCGGTCTCATCGATGGCTTTGATGATGGCTTCTTTGTCAAGCGGCTTGATGGTGTGCATGTTGAGGACGCGGACGTTGAGGTCGGCATCCGCTTTGATCATGCGGGCCGCCTGCATGGATTCGAAGACGCAGGAACCGCAGGCGATGATCGTGAGGTCGTTGCCCTCTTTCATGGTGGTCGCTTTGTCCCACTCGAAGGGAACGTCCTGGACGTTCGGATAGATGACCTGGTCGAAACCGCGGTTGATGCGGATGTAGACCGGGCCGGGGATGTCATACGCCGCCTTGACCGCGTGGAAGGTCTCCGCGCCGTCGCAGGGGTTGATGACCGTGAAGTTCGGCAGGGACCGCATGACCGCGAGGTCGATGATGCAGTGGTGGGTGGAACCCGCCTGGCCGAACGAGGTGCCGGCATGGGTACCGATGATCTTGACCGGGACATTCATGTACGCGATATCCGTGTGGATCTGGTCAAGGGAACGGGCCGCCGCAAAGATGGCAAAGGTGGAAGCGAAGGGCACGAGGCCGTTTTTCGCAAGACCCGCGGCGACGCCGAACATGTTCTGTTCCGCGATACCGAGATTGTAGAAGCGGTCCGGGAATTCTTTTCCGAACACGCCGATCTTCGTGGACTTGGCAAGGTCAGCCGTCAGACCGACGACTTCCGGATGTTCTTTGCCGAGTTCGACAAGTGCCAGACCGTAACACTCCGCCGTGGAGAGTTTGGTCGTATCGAGGCTAGTGTATACCATTCCTCCCATAACTTAACCCTCCTTTTCTGCGCGGGCGACACGTCTCTGATAGTACTCGTCGAGAGAAGCGTGCGCTTTTTCAAACATCTCATCGGAGAAGGAACCGTAGTGCCAGGTGTAGTCACCGGCGATGAAGTCGATGCCTTCGCCCTTGACGGTATCCATGATGATGGCCGTCGGCTTGGTTCCGCCGTTCTGATGGTTCTTGATCGCCGCTTCGATCGCGTCGTTCAGTTCTTTCATGTTGTGTCCGTCGACACGGAGAACGTCGAAGCCGAACGCTTTGAACTTGTCGTCGACGGGTTCGATGTTCATCTCATCTTTGACGGCGCCGTCGATCATCAGTTTGTTGTTGTCGACGAGGACGACGACGTTGGACAGCTGGAACTGGGCGGCCGCCATGGCGCCTTCCCAGTTGGAGCCTTCGTTGAGCTCGCCGTCACCGGTCATGCAGTAGACCATGTAGTCTTTTTTGTTCTGACGGCCCGCGAGCGCGATGCCGACAGCAAGGGACAGACCATGGCCGAGAGAACCGGTGGAGACATCGCAGCCCCGGACCTTGTTGCAGTCGAGGTGCATGCCGATCTTCGCGCCGGTCAGGTTGAAGATGTGAAGCTCTTCCTCCGGCATGTAGCCGAAATCCACGAGGACAGGAGCATACGCGATGGCCGCATGGCCTTTCGAGAGGACGAACCGGTCACGATCCGGCCAGTCGGGGTCCTTCGGATCGAGTTTCATGAACCGGTGGTAAAGGATGGTCAGCGCGTCGAGCGCGGACATCCCTCCTCCGATGTGCCCGGACCCGCCCCAGGAGACCGTCTTGACGGTCAGATGACGCAGATCGTTCGCTTTCTTTTCGAGACGAAGCCATTCCTGTTTGTCGAACGGCTTGTAGTCAGCTGGCATAGATTTCATTCTCCTTTCTTTTGAATACTCACAAATGTTCGAACCACTTTAAGTGTAGTGCATAAAAACTTATTCCGTCAAGATAAGATTTTGTTCAATATGTTTATAAAGAGACAGCATATGGCTTTCACGTAACATATGACATTTTGACAGAAAAAGACCTCCCCTGTATACTGGCTTCAAAGAGGCCTGTGCAGAGGAGGTTTTTGCATGCAGCTGGAAACGGAACGGCTCATCCTGCGTCCCTGGGAAACATCGGACGCAGAAGCGCTGTTCGAGATCGCACGCGACCCTGAGGTCGGTCCCCGTGCCGGGTGGAAACCCCATCAGAACCTGGCCGAGAGCTACAGAGTCATCGGCGATAAACTGATCGCTCCCGAGAACTATGCCGTCACGTTGAAAGATACCGGAGAACTCATCGGGTCCTGCGGCTACCAGTTCCCGGGACAGAGCAACCTGCCCCTGCAGAAAGACGAAGCGGAACTCGGCATCTGGCTCGGCGCAAAGTACTGGGGGAACGAGTATGGTTATGAGGCGTCCCAGGCGGTCATCCACCACGGGTTTTCGGACCTCGGTCTTACCAGGATCTACGTCGTCTCGTTCACCAATAACGACCGGTCGGAAAAACTGCAGTTGAAGCAGGGGTTCCGGTACCGCTGCACCAGGGAGAACCATTACTGTCCGCAGCTGGACGAGTACCGCCCGGTGAATGTGAGGGTGCTGGTGAACCCGGAGTTGGAAATATAAGGGTTCGAGCCCTTTCTCCAGAAAGCGAAAAAGAGAGAGTAGCGAATGCTACTCTCTCTTTTTTGGCGCCCCAAACAGGGCTCGAACCTGTGACACCGCGGTTAACAGCCGCGTGCTCTACCGACTGAGCTATTGAGGCATAAAGAAAAGTCGGCGTCGCCC
>ONJD01000156.1 GCA_900317985.1 uncultured Eubacteriales bacterium
TGGTGCGCAGGACCTTGAGGCCGTCCGATACCGTGTTGAGCTTGCTTTCAGAGCCTTCCGGGCGGTCGCGGTAATCGATGATCTGGTTCCTGAGCGCCATGTTCTTGTCGATGGCGTGGATGGTCATCTCGGTCTCGATCTCGAATCCCTGAGAAACGACCGGGAACGATTTCGCGAACCGGTAGCTCATCGCCCGAAGGCCGGTCATGACATCCCGGACATCGGAATGGAACATGTTGTTGATGGAAAACCGGACGAGCGAGTTGCCAAAGCCGTGGAACGGGCGCTTGTTCTCGGTGAAGTATGTCGAGGAGAGACGGTCGCCGATGACCATGTCGATGCCGTTCTCCAGCACTTCCTTCGCCATGGCGGGACCGGCGTCGGCGGGGTACGTGTCGTCTCCGTCGACCATGATGTAGCATTCCGCGTCGATGTCCTGGAACATGCTGCGGACGACGTTCCCCTTCCCCTGCTGCGGCTCTGAGCGCACAACGGCGCCGGCAGCGCGGGCAATGGCGGCGGTGTCGTCGGAGGAGTTGTTGTCATAGACGTAAATGACAGCCTCCGGCAGGACCGTCTTCCAGTCGGTGACGACTTTTTCGATGGTCTGTGCTTCGTTGTAACAGGGTACTAATACCGCGATTCGATCCATATGCTTCATAGTCCTTTCGAAACGTCAGAATGGTGGTGCAGGGTCAGGATGAGCGGCGCGCAGAACAGGAGCGGCAGCGCGTAGCGGACAAAGAACATCGGTGAGACGATGAACGTGAGCTGCATCATGAAGATGGGCAGCAGCATAAAGATGTATTTCCAGCCTCTTCGCGTGATCAGCCAGTAGAAGGCGGCCAGCGGGATCCAGAAACTGAAAACGCAGAGCGTGAACAGTAAGTCGATACCGGGCAGGGACTCGAACCGGTAGTGGAACATGAAGAGCCAGTGCTTAAAAGCGTCCTGCCACGGGTGGTTGAACTCGTCATACGAGTGGTTGGCCATGTAGATGTCCATCTGCTTCGTCGGCGCGAACGCGCTGTTGCAGATGCCGAACGTGGCTTTCAGATAGGACATCGGGTGTTTGAGGCCCATGGAGAACCAGGTGCGGAGGTAATTGCCGATGGCGTCCTCCCCCATGGTGTCAGTACGGATGAGCCGTTTGACGTTGTCCGCGGACTCATAGCGGTAGACTTTCTCAAGCTGGTCGTACTTCAGGACTTCGTCGATGACCGCGATGTCGTCCTCTGTAAACGCCTCCGGATGGTCGATCTTCAGCCGCGCGGTCTGCTGGAACAGGGCGCCGAAGACTTCCTGCTTGCCGCCCGGGTACACATGAGCCGCCGGGAAAATGACGGAGGGCAGCAGCACGAACATGACGACAGCCGGCAACAGAACGCTGCAGACGGTGCTGAGCTTGTTGTGCACATCGCGCTTCTGGAGAAGGGCTCTGATGATAAGTACGAGGTTCGCCACAGCGAGGATGTAGACAGCGGTCTTTTTAGTGAGTGGCAAGAACACGCAGAGTGCCACGAACCACCAGAGTTCCTTCTTACTTGCGGTCCCGTCATAGATCTTCAGGAACAGGATGTAATAGATGAGGAACGGGAACGCGAAGAACGAGTCTTTGACCATGGTCACCGCGAAGTACGCGAAGACCGGGTAGAACATGTAGAACGCGGCGGTCAGCTTCCGGAACTTCCCGTTGAGGCCGGCCATGTAGTCCGTCGCGTAGACGAAGCTGGCCGAGAAACAGAGGACCTGCAGGAAGTTCAGGACGAATGAGCCGAGCTGCGGGTGGCCGACCTTCTGGGCAAGCCAGGTGGCGCCGCCGTAGACGATGGACGTGAGGACCGGATGGTGGTCGTTGAGGCTGTGCACGATGGTCGTGTCGCCTTCGTAGTAGTAAAGCGGCGCGGTGCCGTCCAGAAAGTCTTTGATCTGGTACTGGGTGTCGAGCCCGCCTTCGATGCCGGGGTAAACCAGGATGAGCAGGATGGTGTCCACGATGGCGATGTACAGGAACATCCACTTGCGGTCGAACAGTTTCCAGTCCGGGATCAGGGCGTCCAGCTTTTCATAAGACAGTTTGGAGAGGAAGTAAAGTACGACAGAAAACAGAATGAATACAGCAGCGATCTCAGCCACGGTCATGAACCAGGGGTATTTTCCCTCGAGCGTGAAGCCCTGGTA
>ONJD01000122.1 GCA_900317985.1 uncultured Eubacteriales bacterium
ACTCTTTGGCTTCCCCTTCCCCGGAAGCGAGGCATATCAAGTAAAGAGAATGAAAGCCCGGTCACGGGGCCGGGCTTAGACGTGCAAATACAAGTTTGTGGAGGTGAGGAGATGCGTCTGGGAAAAGAACAGAAAAGACCTGCAGAAAACTCTGCAGGTCGATTGAGCAGTCATCCGTCAGTGACGGAAGCGGAAGCGCGGCCAGAGGACCGTCGGCATGCCGACGTCTTCCATACGGTCGAGGGAGTCCATCGCCACCATGTCGTGGACCATCGGGTCCTCGAGCAGGGTCTGCCAGACTTCGTAGACCGTGGCGAGCCACTCTCTGTCGAGTTCCACTTCGTCCTCGATGAGCGGGCAGGAGTACGGGAGGTCCATGTCGTTCCAGATGAGGACCAGCCGTTCTCGTTTGGTCCCGGCGTTCATGAGATGCGGGAGCGTCGGGAAGAACCGGCACTGCAGCGGCCGGTATGCCCGGTGGCACTTGAGCGGGTCTTTGCAGCGGACAAAGCAGAGTGTTTTCTGCAGGAACGAGGGCGGGAACAGCGCGGACAGGCCGTCGACTTCCCGGATATCCTCTTCCTCCACGGTCTCTTCGGACCAGCGGAGCCAGTCCGCGTCCTCCTTCAGGAGTTCGTCTTCGCCGGGGTACAGGTAGAGGCCCATGTCCTCTTCGGCCATCTCACGGTCGAATCCGGACACGCCGCAGCAGGCCTTTCCGCAGATGGTCCCGCAGTCATAGGGGACCGGAAAGACACTGTCCAGTTTTTCATAGAGTTCGCGGTATTGCTCTTTCGTCAAAGCCACAGAGCGCACGCTCCTTTCCGCGGCACCACGGCGTCAGCCGATGAAACCGACCATGTTGTATACGAAGATGAACGCGAAGAGGGTCCCGATCGACAGGACGGTACTGAGGACGACATATTCGCCCGCCAGTTCGCCGTCGCCGCCCATGTTGGCCGCCATGGTGTAGGACGAAACGGCCACCGGAGCGCCGGACATGATGAGGAACACGAACCGCTCCACATTGGAGAATCCGACGAGGGACGAGATGAGGGTCGCCAGCAGCGGCAGGACCAGGAGTTTCAGGACGAGTACCGGTGTCAGGTACTTCTGATTGTGTTTCATCGCGCTGAAATGCAGCGTGCCGCCGAGGCAGAAGAGGGCGATCGGCGTCGTGAGCCCGGAGAACTCGCTGATGGGCTTTTCGAGTCCGACCGGCAGTTTGATGCCGAGGAGCAGGAACGCGATACCGACCAGCGCGCCGAGGATGAGCGGGTTCGTCACGATATTTTTGAGCAGCGTCAGAGCTTTGATCTCTCCGCCGCGGTAGTATTCGAACAGGATGACCGCGAACGCGTTGTAGAGCGGCACGACCACCGCCACGAGCATGGCGGCCAGGGCGGCGCCCTCCGCGCCGAACACGCTCTCCGCCATCGGGATGCCGAAGAGGACGAAGTTCGAACGGTATGCCGCCTGGATGATGACCGAGCACTTGTCTTTGGCTTTCACGAGCCGCGGCACGGTCAGGCAGAGCAGCAGGATGAGCAGGGCCAGCGAACCGACGCAGATGGCGAGGAACCGGCCGCGGATCTGAGTGTCTGCGTCCACGTTGTAAATGTTCCAGAACATGAGGAACGGGAAAAAGCACTTGAACACGACACTGTTCAGTTTGTTGAGGAATTCTTCGCTCACCCATCCGACCCGGCGGCAGATGGCACCGAAGCCGAGATAGACGATAAAGGGCAGGACCGCGGTGACCGCGATCAGGAACGACTGGAGCATAAAGGGTCTTCTTTCCGGCAAATGGATGCCAAAGGGTTTTCTTGCTTGCCCCATTATAGTCCATTACGTTATAATAAAGCAAAGCAATTATGATTTTATTCTACCCTAGGAGGTATTATTATGAAATTCTACATTTGCAAACACTGCGGAAACATCATCGCATTCGCAGAGGACAAGGGTGTCCCCGTCGTCTGCTGCGGTGAAAAGATGTCCGAACTCGTCCCCGGCACCACCGATGCCGCTCAGGAGAAACACGTTCCCGTCATCGAAGTGGACGGCAACCTCGTCACCGTCAAAGTCGGTGAAGTCGAACATCCGATGCTCGAGGAGCACCACATCGCATGGATCGCTCTGGAGACCAAAGAAGGCAACCAGAGAAAGCCCCTGCCCGTCGACGGCAAGCCGCAGGCCACCTTTGCTCTGACCGACGGCGATGAAGTCATCGCGGCCTACGAGTACTGCAACCTGCACGGCCTCTGGAAAGCCGAAGCGTAACATCACGCGTCCGCAAAACAAAACCCGACCTCCTCTGTTCTGGCAGAGGAGGTCATTTTATGATATAGTATTCCATAATGTATTTTTATAAGACAGTAAGGTGATCCGATGCATACCGAATTCCTGATGGGCAACGAAGCCATCGCGCTCGGCGCGCTGGCGGCAGGCGTCAACGTCGTCTGCGGTTACCCCGGCACCCCCTCCTCGGAAGTTCTGGAGACGGTCGCCAAACGGAAAACTGAACACACCTACGTCGAATGGTCCGTCAACGAAAAAGCCGCCATGGAGCTCGCCGCCGGCGCCGCCTATTCCGGTGCCCGCGCGCTGGTGACCATGAAGCAGGTCGGCCTCAACGTGGCCTCCGACCCCCTCATGAGCCTTGAGTATGTGGGCGTGAAGGGCGGCATGGTCGTCCTCGTCGCCGACGACCCGGGCCCCATCTCGTCTCAGACCGAGCAGGACACCCGGACGTTCGCGGCCTTTTCCAAGCTCCCCTGCTTCGACCCCTCCACACCGGAAGAAGCCTATGAAATGATCCAGGCAGCGTTCGACTTTTCCGAGAAGTACGGCACTCCGGTGTTCCTGCGGCCCACGACCCGTGTGGACCACGGCTACGCGTCCATCGACGTCAAAGATGAGAACGAATACTATGTGAACACACCGGAAGGCTTCATCAAAGACAGTTCCCGCTGGGTCATCTTCCCGCGCCTGTCCTTCGCGAACCATGCGAAGATCGAAGCCCGCAACGAGGCTCTGCGCTCGGACACCGACTGGAACGGAAGGAATCTCGTTCTGGCAGAAGGTCCGGCAGCGGCAGACGCCCCGAAGCGGGGCGTCGCGGCCGGCGGCATCTCCTTCGCCTACGCGAACGAAGAACTGGCCGCCCGCGGGACCGACGGCGCGCTCCCGGCCAGACTGATGAAAGTCAGCACGCCTTTCCCCTTCCCGGAAGCGATCGCGCTCGACTTTTTGAAAGACCTCGACGAAGTCCTGGTCCTCGAAGAGCTGGACCCGGTCATCGAACGGGAACTGACTTATATCTGCGGAAAGCACGGGCTTTCCACAAAGATCTGCGGAAAGCTGAGCCACCACATCGCCGCGTCCGGCGAGAACACCAGAGACTCCGTCGGCGCCGC
>ONJD01000120.1 GCA_900317985.1 uncultured Eubacteriales bacterium
GCAATGAATAAAGGAGGAAGCCCCATGAACGCAAAACGATACCTGCGCGGCATGCTCGGACAGGGCTGGTACAACTTCACGGAGTGCCTGGCCTGGGCCGTTCTGTACCGGAAGATGCCCGAGGAACTCGAATACCACCACAAAGTGGCGTACGGCCCGAAGAAGCGGGAATGGATCAACACCATTTCCCGGAAGGACCTCGCCGGACAGAAGAAACCGCTGTTCGTGTACATCCACGGGGGCGGCTGGGCCTCCGGCGTCACGGACATGCGCAACACGTACATCATGAACTGGGCGAAGAAGGGCTTCTTCTGCGCCTCGGTCGGCTACACCTGGGCCCCGCAGATGACGTACCCCGGCCAGGTCCAGGAGGTGTATGACGCCCTCGACTTCATCCTCGACCACGCGGAGGAGTGGGGCTTCGACCCGGACAACGCGGTCGTGGCCGGAGAGAGTGCCGGCGGCTACTATGTCATGCATGTGGGTTCCGCGGCGATGGACCCCTCCTGGCTCGAACGGGCCGGCCTCAGGTTCCGCCATGCGGGACAGTTCAAACCGAAAGCTCTCGTCGACATCTGCGGATGCATCGACATGGAACGCCTGCTGGATGAGAGCAAAGGCCAGTCGGAGTTCCCCGACATGAAGATGTTCGTGACCACGTTCCTCGACAAGTCCTACGAGGAGGCCAAAGCCTGGGTGAAGACGGAAGAGGGGAAACTGGCGTCCCCGGTCATCGGCCCCGGCTTCCCGCCGACCTTCGTCATCTGGGCGACCCGGGACAAGCTGCGCTTTGAGGCCTTCGATGTCATCGAAGAACTGAAGGCGGCGGGCGTTCCGTACGACGTCCACAAGTGCGGCGGGCTCATCGGCAACCACGCGTGGGCCATCGCCACCATCGTGAAGCCGGCGCAGGAGTGCCTTGCCCATACCTGGGAGTTCGCGCTGCCGTACCTGCCGGAATACTTCTGAGCACGTTTCTGAAAAAGTTACTGTTCATTTGACATTTGTACATGTATAATATAGAGGTAATGTACCTTGCCCTTTGAAGGAGGCATGTCAAATGTTTGGAAAAAGAGCCGCGAAAAAAGCCGCTGCGGAACCGGTCGTCGAACTGACTCCGTTCCAGAAAGCCGCGCAGGAACGCGCCGAAATGAAGCCGTTCGAGAATTCTCAATACTGGGTCTGCGGAGACTACGCGATGCACTACCGCATCGACAAAGCCGCCGGCAAAGAGAAGGGGAAGTTCTTCCTCCTCCACGGGTTCTGGATGAACACCATGTTCTACGATGAACTCGTCGAAAAGCTGAACGCGGAAGGTTACACCGTGTATCGCGTCGATATGCCTTCGTTCGGGTACTCGACCCGCGAGACGAAAGGCATCGACTATGTGAAACCCGCGGACGTCATCGCGAAGATGATCGCCGACCTCGACGACGGCAAGGGCTTCATCCTCTACGGCCACTCCATGGGCGGTTCTGTGGCGATGGAAGTCGCGCTCCTCGCACCGAAACACGTGAAGGCCCTCGTCCTGAACGCCCCGATGTTCATGCGCAACTCGACGGATGCCCAGGCCGAGCGGTTCACCCAGGACCGAATGGTGAAACTCCTCACCCTCGAGGCGAATGTCATCAAACGCCTGAACGCGCCCATCAAACTGTTCATGTACGTCATGAGCTGGGACAAGGACTACGCGAAGTCCTTCGACGCGAAGCGCTTCACCGCGCCCTTCGCCGACCCCGACGCCGGCGAGTCCCTCGGTTTCTTCACGGGCCACGTGAAAAAGCCGGACGTCAAGACACTGAAGAACATCAAGGCCCCGGTCCAGTACGTCGCCGGCGGCAGAGACCTGTTCGTCAACAAAGGCGACGCGAAGAAAATCCGCAAAGCCCTCCCGAAAGGCACGGACTGCCGCGTCATCAAAGGCGCCGGCCACTGCTTCCCGCAGGCACAGACCGACCTCGCCGTCGAGTATATGTTAGACTTCCTGAAGTAAAAGCGCCCGTCTTAGAACAACAAAAAAGCATAAAAAGAAGCCCCTGAGAAACGAATTCTCAGGGGCTTTTCTACTGATTCATGGGGCATAACGATGTCCGCCGGATGTCATAATCGCACCGGAGCGTTCTCCGAAGGAGTTAGAATCTTACCTCTCGCGAGGAGCGGACCTTATGACAGACGGCGGATCAGCGTTCTGCCAAATGCACCGTCGTCGTCGGGAACGCGAAGGACGCGCCGGCCTCTTTGACGATGCGCCGGATCTCGAAGTTCACCTTCTCCCGGACTTTGAGGTTCTCGTACTTGTCGGTCGTCACGGTGAAGTACATGACCTCGATGTCCTGGCTCGAATCGCCAAACTCTTTGAACGTCACGGAGATGATCGAGTTGTCGACCTCGTCGCTGTCTTCGAGGTACTTCCGTATATCGCCGCAGATGCGCTGCAGCTGCTCGGTCGTCGTGTCGTAGGTCAGGCCGATGGTGGACGTGACCGCCTTGCCGAGCTGCGTGCGGGAGTAGTTCGTGATAGCCTCTTTCATGAGCGTCGCGTTCGGGATGGTGACCACGAGGTCGTCCCGGGTGCGCACGCGGGTAGAGCGCATGGTGATGTCTTCGACAAAGCCTTCGGCGGAAGCGGTGGCGATGTAGTCCCCCACGTCAAAGGGCTTGTCCGTAATGATCTCGAAGCCCGAGAACAGGTTGCTCGCCGTGTTCTGGGCGGCCAGGGACAGGGTCAGACCGGAGAGGCCGAGACCGGCGATGATGCCGTTGATGTTGTAGCCCATCTCCGAGATGAGGATGACGGCCAGCAGCGAGACGATGACGATACGCAGGATGATCGCCATGAACCGGATGGCCACCTCGGACTGGTTGACGTTTTTCTCGTCGTTGAAGCGGATGATCTGCCTTGTGGCCGCGGGCGTGTAGTTCAGCAGCACCCAGGCGATGAGCGAGATGTTCGTCATCCGGAAGAGTTTGTCGATGAAGGTCATCCACTTCGTCTCCGGCGAGATGATGAGGAACGCGAGTTCCACGCCGAGGACGACGAAGAAGACCCGGAGCGGGTTCTTGAGCGCTCCGAAGATGTCCTCGCCGGTCTTCGGCCAGCGGGTGAACAGTTTGCGGATGATCGCGCCGATGAGTTCGGTCAGCTTCTTCGACAGAAGCGCCAGAAGAAGGAAGACGAGGAGCCCCAGGATGATCTGCGGCCACTTCTCGCCCCACGACGCGAAGAACGCGACGATCTCCTGCCAAAGTTCGGTCATAAAGACACTCCTTTATATCAATGGTTGCTTTTCAAAGCTTTCACATAATTTATACCACAGACCTTAAATGGAATCAAAAAGCATCATCAAACTGAAAGTTGCTGGGGAGCCAAAAGACATATGGGACCCCCGTTTTTCGCATTGACCATATGTCTTTTTCAAGCAGCTTTTTCTTCTCCTACTGC
>ONJD01000152.1 GCA_900317985.1 uncultured Eubacteriales bacterium
CTTCGGCAGGTGGAGCCGGAAGCTTTGCTTCGGCGGGTGGTGCCGGAGGTTTCACTTCGGCAGGCGGTGCTGGAAGAGCCAGTCGTAGCGCTTCGCCCATTTGATGACCTTGCGGCGGTTGTACTTCTTCGGCAGGCGGGCGCCGAGGGCAAAGACGCAGAGCGCGTCGAGCAGGGCGCCGCCGGCGATCTTCAGAAGTCCGGGGTTCCGGACGAGTGCCACGCCGCGTTTCGGCAGGCCCCAGTCCCAGTGAAGGAACTGGAAGATGCTGTGCTGGTCCGCGGTGATGCTCATCTCGCGCCAGGTCAGGATGCCTTTGTCGAAGGCATAGTCGAGCTGGGCGTGGTTCAGCTTGAAGATGAGCAGTTTGACGAAGGCGATGGGCGCCATGTTGATGCCCTTCTTCTTCCAGAACTTGTAAGCGAAGGGATAGAGGGTCTTCGCGGTGAACTCGCCCTTCACAGGCCAGAGCCGTTGACCGCCATGGACATGTGGGCTGAATCGCCAATGGCCACATAGCCGTCGGCCACCAGGTTCGACAGGGGCTCACGGATGGTAAGCGGGGTCACCTGGCCGCCTTTGAGACGTGTCTTGCCGAGTTCGGGGATCTTTTTGCGATAGTCTTCCGCACGGCGCTCCGCCTCTTCGGGACCCATCGGGTCGATGTCCGCGATGAGGACGTCCGTGAACTTGTCGAAGCCGTCAAAGTCTTTGACGACGTCGGTCCAGCAGAAGTTGAAGTCCGTGTCGCTCGGAAGGAAGATGCATTTGTACTTGTCCTCGACCGTGTCCGGGTCCACCGGGCAGTCGAAGTAGGCGCGGTACAGGTAGATGATGTCCCCTCTCGGCGGCTCCTTCTGGATGCCCCAGTAGTCCGGCAGGTTGTTCCGGAGGACCGAGTTGCAGCCGCAGCCGTCGATGACGAGGTCGCCCTTTTTGTCGCCCTTGGACGTCTTGATGCCGACGATGCGGTTCTTCTTGACGATCGGCCCCTTGATGTTGACGCCGTACTCGAACTTGACGCCGCACTTCTCGGCGTAGTCGATCATGAGGTCGTAGAGTTTGAACCGGTCGATGATGATCTCGGTGTCTTCCGGGAAGTTCAGGTGCTGGAAGATCTTGTGGTCGTCATCGGTGTTCGGGCCGTAGAACGTGATGTCGTTCCGCCAGGCCCACTCGATGCCCGCTTCTTCCGGGGTCGGCGCGCCGACCATCTCGAAGATGTCGGGGTTCACGCAGTCGAACCAGGGGTAGCCGACGTCTTTACGTTTCCGGCGCTCATACACCGTGACGTCGTATCCGTTTTTGGCGAGCGTGGCGCCGCACATCATGGCGGCGTGGCCCGCTCCCGCAATAATGATTCTTTTGCTCATGTCATTCCTCTCCTTGGTCCAAAGATTTTAGATCCAGTTCGGAGCCAGCGGCTCGTCGTGGAAGTCAACGGGTTCATACTTCTTCGAGTAGTCGATCGGACCCGAGATGGGCGGCGCCGTGGCATAGAGCTTGTCGATGTCCACATAGCAGGTACCCATCGGCCCCTCGTGGTACACGCCGTTCAGGTGGGTCGCGTCCATGTCAAGGCTGAAGCCGTAGATGCCGACGCGGTCGCCGTCCTTCAGGCCCTTCATCATCTTCGAGTACGGAGCCTTCGTGAAGAAGATGCGGCTGCTCGACGCGGCCTGCGCCTGGATGATCGGCACGATGTGCGGGTACCCGTCCTCGCCCATGAAGCCGAGGAACTCGAGCGTGATGAGCCCGTTCATGAACTTCTCTGCCCAGGGGCGCATCATCTTTTTGTTCTTGTCTCCTGCGTAGAAGGGCTTCATCGCCATGACCTTCACCGCGTTCGCGATGACCGCCGGCAGGTTGAGCTTCTGCATCTCGGAGATGTTCTTGAGGTCCGCGTAATGGACTTCACAGACACCGAAATACGTGTTGAACCGGAACAGCTGGTACTGGTTCATGTAGACATAGTCCTCGCCCTCCGTGACGGAATGGGTGAAGTCCATGTTGCCCGTCCAGAAATGCTGGTCCACCGACATGATGAAAAAGCCGGTCTTCGGGTTCTGGTAGATGAGCTTCTTGCTCTTTCCGCGAATGAATTCGCCGAACATCATCTCGTCTTCCCCTTTGTTCATGAGGGTCGACGCGTTGAACATATGGATGTCGCCATCTTCATCGACGGTCGCGATGACGGCAACTTTATACGGGTTGTCGAAATATTTCAATTCCTCATCGGTATATTTCCTCATAGAGGTTACCTCCTTCAATACGTCAGTCTGTCAGGGCGGTGGCACCGCTCCATACGGCAACCGGGGACCCGCTCTCTTGGGCGATTCGCGTCAGTTCCTCCATACGCTCCTTGCGCATGAGGCCGACGCCTTTGAAGTCCCACTCTTTGCCGAGGCGGTCATACTTGTCCAGGCAGAGGTTGTTGAATGCGCAGAGTTCCCACTTCTCGACCCGGTCGCGGACGATGCCGGCGAGACCTTTGATGTTCTCGTCCGTGTCCGTGGCGCCGGGGATGATGGGGGTCCGGACCC
>ONJD01000143.1 GCA_900317985.1 uncultured Eubacteriales bacterium
TTCCACTTCGACGGCCTTCGCATCGACGCGCTGTCGAACCTCATCTACTGGCAGGGCAACAAGGACCGTGGCACCAACGAGAATGCCGTCCACTTCATCCGCAACATGAACGGCGGCCTCAAGAAACTGCACCCGACCGCCATTCTGGCCGCGGAGGACTCCACCCAGTTCCCGGGCGTCACGAGACCCGTCTACGACGGAGGCCTCGGTTTCGACTACAAGTGGGACATGGGCTGGATGAACGACAGCCTCGACTACATGAAGAAGACCGCGGACCAGCGGACAGAGCACTACCACAAGCTGACGTTCTCGATGATGTATTTCTACGACGAGAACTTCATCCTGCCGCTCTCCCACGACGAAGTGGTCCACGGCAAGGCGACCATCCTGCAGAAGATGTCCGGCCTCTATGAGGGCAAGTTCCCGCAGGCCCGCACCTTCTATATGTATATGTACGCGCACCCCGGCAAGAAGCTCAACTTCATGGGCAACGAATTCGCTCAGATCCGGGAGTGGGACGAGGACGAGGAGCAGGACTGGTTCATGCTGCGCTATCCGCTCCACGACTCCTTCCAGGTCTTCATGAAAGACCTGTCGCACCTGTACCTCGACCACCCGGCGTTCTGGGCCCTCGACTACAACACGATGGGCTTTGACTGGGTCGACTGCAACCAGGAGGAGAAGCGCATCTATGCCTTTGTCCGCCACGGCGGGGAAGAGGACATCCTCTGTCTCTTCAACTTCTCGGAGAAGGCTCAGGACTACCGGCTGCGCCTCGACTACAACCTGGAACTCGAACTGCTGCTGGCGTCTGACGCGGACATCTACAGCGGCACCGAGCACTACGAGGGGGAAACGGTCCTCAAAAAGAAAAAGGGTTATTTCGAACTTCCGATGACCCCGTATTCTGCCAAGTTCTTTAAGATGAAATAAACAGAAAAAACACCCCGGCTTCTTCCGGGGTGTTTTTATGTAAAATAATTATTTTCATTATTCTCTTTATGAACCGTTCGTGATACTATAAAAGTGTACTATACTCTCGTACAACCAAATTCTTTGTAAATGGAGGGAAATCCAAATGAAACGGAAAGCAATGAGCCTCATCGGCGTCCTTCTGATGGTCGCGATGGTCCTGTCTCTGACCGGCTGCAACAAAAAAGCAGCGGCACCGGAAGAGACGACGGAAGTCACTCAGCAGACGGTCGACTCCCCGTATGAGCTCAACATGAAGAACTACGAGTCTTTCATCAAGTCCCTGCCGGAAGGCGGCTACTATGCCTTTGCGGCCATGGACAAAGACCACGATGCTCTCCTCGTCACCGACGCGGTCTTCCAGGACGGCGATAAGACCCTTGCCAGCGAGGCAACGGTCTACGGCTATGATAAGGACGGCAACATCGTTGAGTACGGCGATGTCATCGGCGGCGGCACGGCTTATCCGCTCTCCGTCAAAGATAACAACCTGTACTTCGGCAACAAGACCTCGATGACCAAAGTCACCATCGAAGAGTACCGCAACGCCATGCGGATCGTCGATCGCCAGACCGAAGGCGCGGCTCTCGACGCACTCTACAACGAGTTCGAGGCAGCCACTCCGGTCGAGTTCACGAAGGTCGAAGGTTCCAACATCCCCGGACCGACTCTGTATGAAGGCACCTGGGCGGAGAAGACCTCTGAACGCGTCGTCATCGTTGTCGAACCCACCGTGGAAAAGGGCTGGTTCGACGTCACCATCACCTGGAGAGAAGCGCTTCCGCAGAAGGACCTCTACACCATGCGTGCCCACTATCAGAAGGACGGCTCCCTGTTCTATGACAACTGCCGTTATCTGGTCCGCACCTTCTCTGATGACGGGAAGTACAAGGACGATGTGAAGTACACGAACGGCTCCGGCATCCTGAAACTCAAGCTCGCCGACAAGACGCTCTACTGGACCGACTACAAACTGTCTCCGGGCAGCAACACCCAGGCATTCATCAAGAATGACAGCCTGAAGATCGAGACCGTGACAGCCAAGGTCACGACCAAGACCACCAAGAAGGCGGAGACCACCAAGTCCACCAAGAAGGCCGAGACCACGAAGTCGACGAAGAAGGCCGAGACGACCAAGGCCGCTCCCGCGGAAGAAGACGGCCAGAACCCGGTCATGAACTTCATCGGCCGCTACGGCTCCGGCCGCTGCACCATCGATGTCGACTGCCAGGGCAAGAAAGACGCTCACTTCCATGTCACCTGGGCCTCCAGCGCTGCGGAAGTGTCCGAGTGGACCATGAGCGGTACCTTCGACGAAGGCAGCAAGTCTGTCCGTTACTCCAACGGTGTCAAGAGGACCACGGTCTTCAACGAAGACGGAACGGTCGCCGTGAGCACCGTCGAGTACACCGGCGGGAAGGGTACCTTCACCTTCCATGACGGCGACGCGCTGACCTGGTCTGACAGCCAGGAGCATGTTGCCGACGGCATGACCTT
>ONJD01000119.1 GCA_900317985.1 uncultured Eubacteriales bacterium
TCCTGTTATGCCTACTTTCTTTGACGCGATCGCCGATATCTTAGGCGCGTTTTTCGCATCCTTTATTTGGTGGCTGCTTCGCTGATCAATACACATGATAAAAGCCCGCGCCGGGTCTCCGGCGCGGGCTTGTTTTATTCAGTTTCCGAACATTCCGGTGACGAAGATCTCGATCCCGATCCCGATCAGGATCACTCCGCCCAGAATAGAAGCTTTTCCGGACAGGCGGGTACCGACGCGCTGGCCGATCCGCAGGCCGATGAAGCTGATGATATAGGTCACGACTCCGATGATGAGCCCGGCCGCCAGCGCCTTGCCAAAGCGGTATTCCGCGATGGTGAAGCCGACCGCCAGAGCGTCGATGGCCGTCGCGATCCCCTGCAGGATCAGCGTGCCCGGCCCCAGCTGTTCGACCGCCGACTCTTCGTCGCCCCGGAGCCCGTCGACGAGCATCTTTCCGCCGATGAACAGCAAAAGGATCAGCGCGATCCACGGGACAGCAGCCTGAAAGGCCTCGAATGCCTCTGCCAGACGCCGCACGCAGAACCAGCCGATCATCGGCATCAGGAACTGGAACCCTCCGAACGTCAGCGGGACCGCTGCCCGCATGCCGCGGGACATCTTCGGAGCATTCAAGCCGTTGGCCAGAGAGACGGAAAACGCGTCCATCGCGAGGCCCACACCCAGCAGGATGCTGTTGATGATAAACATGATCATGTTTGGGATCACTCTCCTTGATTCCCTCCTACTTTACAGGAACGCTCCCCAACATGTCAACTGCCGTCGGAACCCGTTCTTTACCGCTTTTTATAAAGCACGAGTTCCGGGTCGGCCCCGTCCTTACCATAAGTACAGACGAGGATGAAATCCATATTCGCGAGGACGCCGAAGCAGCGGTCTCCGCCAAACTCGGACTCGAGCTGGTTCCCGAGATAGGTGGTCTGGTCGTCGAGGAATTTCGCGGTCATGCCGCTCGGGAGGCGGTACGGGAGATTGACATAGCTGCCGACCAGCGCGTTGAGGGTCTCCACTTCGGGCATGCCCTCGATGGCCAGCGCGTTGATCTCCCCGATGAGCTGCTGTTTGAACGCCTCGAACTCGCCGTTGTCGCCGAGTTCGTCGAACCGTTTCCAGTAGTCCAGGGTGGGCAGCAGCTGCTTCATATACGCCCGCGCCTGTTCCTCCGTGATGTTTTCATTCACCATGTGCGGGACGCAGACATCGATCAGGTTGTCCATGCTGCTGTAGGTGTAGGTCCCGTCGGCATAGCACCACTTACAGTAGTCTTCATTGAGGGAACCGTCTTTCTCCCGGCTGATGATCTCATCTTCCAGCGGCATGCCGCAGCACTGGCAGACCAGCTTGTGCGGCGAGCCCAGCAGGGTGTTGATCGATACGTTGAACAGATTCGACAGCTGTTTCAGTGTCTCGGTGTTCGGCACCGTCTCTCCGTTTTCCCAGCGCGAGACCGCCTGACGGGTCACGAAGACCTTTTCCGCCAGTTCGTCCTGCGACAGGCCGTTCTTTGTTCTGAGTTCATACAATACTTCTTTTGTGCCCATAGAGATCCCTCCTTGATCCCATTATAGTACGAAGATCTCAAAGACACACGCAACTGTCCGTTGCGGTCCCCCGCTCCATCACTGTTTCATGCGCTTCCGGTAGCGGAGCATGTTCGGGAAGTCGAAGACGTTGTTGAGGACGGCCGAGCCGTAGAACCGGATGTTCGTCAGGATGACGTCTCCGAGCGCCATGTACTTCTCATGTTTGTCCTGCTGCTTCCGGAGCATGGCCAGGTGTTCTTCCGGCGTGAGGTGCATCGCCTCATAGTATGCGGCGATCGACGCCTGCGGGTCGATATCGGCGACGATCTTGTCCTCGCCCCAGCCCCTGGTCTCCGCGAGGATCTCCCCGAGCGGGGTCATGATGCGGGCGTGCCCCGCCTCCGCGTTCAGGGTGTCCTCCGGCCGGCAGCCGAGGTTGCAGTCCACATAGACGACGCCGTTTTCGATGGCGCGGTTCCGCCCGGCGTAGCGGTGCAGCTGCATGGAGATGTCGAGGTCCCCGAGCCGCCGGTCCAGTCCGGGCCACGCGGTCGGATTGATGATGATCTCCGCGCCCTTGAGTTTGAGCGCGCGCACCGTGTCGGGCGAGTTTTTGTCAAAGCAGATGATGAGGCCGACTTTGCCGTAAGCCGTGTCGAAGACGTCGGACCCCTTGTCCCCCGCCAGGAACATCATTTTCTCGGTCCCTGCGCGATGTACTTTGCGGTAAGTCCCGACGAGTCCCTCCGGGCCGACGAGGACCGCCGTGTTGTAGATGCGGTCTTCATAGAACTGGTCGCGCTCGATCATCGTCCAGCAGATGTACAGGTCGTGTTTCTTCGCCTGTTCCATCATCAGCTGCACGGTCTCGCCCTGCGGGATGAGCTCCGCGTTTTCCTCAAAGTGTTTCTTTTCCGCCTTGCTGACATAGTTCATGCTGATGTCGTCCGGCAGCCCGGTGCTGGAGTATTCGGGGAGCACCAGGATGTTGACGCCGTTCGCCGCGGCGTCTTCGATATACTTGACGTAGTTTTTCAGGTTGGTCGCCTTGCTGTCGGTCGTGACGAGCGACACGCATTCGATCCGTACTGTACTCATTTGACTCAACTCCTTTTGTCTCATTATAGCAGAGATTCCCGACACCGTGACCCCTTCCGCAGAGATTCCCGACACCGTGACCCCTTCCGTAATTACGTTTTCTGTGACATAATGGAACAAAGGAGGGTTCGCGATGAAACGACTCGGATATTACAACGGCAAGTACGGTCCGCTTGAAGAGATGACGATCCCCATGAACGACAGGGTCTGCTGGTTCGGGGATGGAGTCTACGACGCGGGACCCTGCCGCAATTACAAGATCTTCGCTCTGGATGAGCACGTGGACCGGTTCTTCCGGAACGCGGCCTGGCTGGGCGTCGAGATGCCCCTCACCAAAGAGGAATTCAAAGACCTATTGAACAAACTGGTCCATGAGATGGACTCGGGCGATCTGTTCGTCTACATGCAGCTGACCCGTGCCGCCAGTGTGCCCCGGCAGCACCCCTACACGGAGGGGCCCGGCAGCCTGTGGGTCACCCTGAACCCCGCGAAGATCCCGGACGGCAGAGTGCCCATCAAACTCATCACCCGGGAGGACACCCGTTTCTTCCACTGCAACATCAAGACACTGAACCTCATCCCTGCCGTCATGGCGTCAGAGGCCGCCAAGCAGGCCGGCTGCGATGAAGCGGTCCTGTACCGTGCCCCGGACCGGGTCACGGAGGGTTCCCACAGCAACATCCACATCATCAAGGACGGCACGCTGCACACGGCGCCGCTCGACAATCTCATCCTGCCGGGCATCGCGCGCGCCCATCTGCTCCGCGCCTGCGACGCTCTGGGCATCCCGTACGTGGAAGAGCCCTACACGCTGGACGATCTCGCCAATGCGGACGAGATCCTCATGACGAGTTCGAGCAACCTGTGCCGCCACGCGGACCAGCTCGACGGAAAACCTGCCGGAATGAAGGACCCGGAGACCTACGACAAGATCCTCACCTGGCTCATCGACGAGTTCACGAATGAGACCGGCGGCTGATCACACATGAAATAAAAACCACCTCCCTGCGGAGGTGGTTTTTTGTGTTTTGAGATCAGTTCGTGTAATTGTCGAAATAGCCCTGGACCAGGACGACCGGGGTACCCTTGTCGCCGGAGCCGGAGGTCAGGTCGCACAGCGAGCCGATGAGGTCCGTCAGCTGGCGGGGCGTGGTGCCCTGCGAGGCCATGTGGCCGACGAGGTCGCTCTTCTTCGAGCGGATGGACTCGGAGATGGCGTCTTTCAGCTCTTCGCCGGACAGGTGTTTGTAGTCGTTGTCCGCGAGGTATTTCAGTTTGAGTTCATTCGGGGTGCCGATGAGGCCGTCCGTGTAAGCCGGCGACACGACCGGGTCCGCGAGTTCCCAGATCTTGCCCTGCGGGTCTTTGAAGGCGCCGTCGCCGTAGACCATGACTTCGACATGCTTGCCGGTCGCCTGCAGGAGTTTTTCCTGGACGGCGAGGACCACGTCTTTGCAGTCTTTCGGGAACAGTTTGACTCTTTCTTCGGTGGACTTGTTGGAGCCGAGCAGTCCGTACTGGTCATTGTAGCCGGAGCCGTCGCGGGACGCGTTCATGATATCCGCGAGATTGCAGACCACTTTGGCGCCTGCCTCGAGGAGGATCCGTTTGGTACGGTCTCTCGTGTGGATATCGCAATTGAGGACATGGTCCGTGTAGTCGAGGATGGCCTGCGCGTGGTTCGCGAAGATGATCTCGACTTCCGCGCCCTCTTCATGGATGAGGTCCGTGTAATACTCGACATAGTCGACGCCGGTGAACTCATGCCGGTTCACGCCGAATTTCTCCCGGTACTGTTCGAGCGACAGGACGTCGGAGTAGGGGTTGACGTCGGACGCGTCGAGCTTGTCGAGCGGAAGCAGGCTGTTGCCGACTTCGTCGGACGGGTACGAGAGCATCAGGACGATCTTTTTGCAGCCCCTCGCGATGCCTCGAAGGCAGATCGCGAAACGGTTTCTCGACAGAATCGGGAAAATGACGCCGATGGTCTCGCCGCCGAGCTTTTCCCGGACGTCGTCTGCAATGTCATCGACCGTGCAGTAGTTGCCTTGCGCGCGGGCGACGATGGACTCGGTCATGGCGACAACGTCGCGGTCCCGCAGCGAGAAGCCCTCGAATTCGGCGGCTTCCAGGAGACCGGTTGCCACGATCTCCGCAAGGTCGTCTCCCTCCCGGATGATCGGCATGCGGATGCCCCGCACGACGGTGCCAACTCTTCTTTCATACTCTGCCATAATCCATAAACTCCTTTTGAAAACTCTTTTTTATCATTATAACAAATTTTACCGGGAGGGTCATTCCTCTAAAAAAGCACAGAGTTCATCGACGCTGTCGGCGAACCGGACCCGCGCCAGCTGCTGTTCGGTCGCGAGGCCCTGTTTGACCATGGTGTCGAGCAGCTGTTTCAGCCCTTCGTAATAGCCGTTGTGGTTGTAGAGGATGCAGGGCGCGTCGATCTGGCTGAGGGAGTTCCTCGACATGATCTCCGAGATCTCCTCGAGCGTCCCGGTCCCGCCCGGCAAGGCGACGAACGCGTCTCCGAGTTCGATCATTTTCGCCTTCCGCTCCGTCATGTCTTTCGTGACGATGAGACGGGTGAGGTTCTCATACTGTACCGCGATGTCCATAAAGAATTCCGGCTCGACACCGGTGGCCTCGCCGCCGGCGGTCACGACGCTTTCGGCCAGAACGCCCATGAGGCCGGACCTGGACCCGCCGTAAACGAGGCTGTTGCCGCTTCGGGCGATCCAGTCCCCAAATTCCGCGACGGCTTCCCGCAGCGTGGGGTCGGCCCCTTCACTGGCACCGAGGTAGACTGTGATGTTCATATAAACTCCTTATTGTTTGTTCGTATCAGGTGTCCTTCCTGTATCGCCGCAAGAGTCGCCACTGCGCTGACAGCGGCTCCACTGTATTTCAAATCAAGGAATGTCAACGTCAGCGGAAGCACAAACAGCAGCAGACCTGTCACCTTGTTCATTGCCGTATGCAGGACAACGATTTCTTTTTGCATGACATACCCGGATATGAGGTTGATCGCCTTGATCACGGCGATCACGACGATCCAGATGATGAGCCAGGCCGGCACATGGAGGACCGGGAGCAACTTGATCAGGCATACGACCACCAGGACAAAATCTGCCGTCGTATCCAGCTTCGCTCCAAATTCACTAACGGTTCCGGTTTTCCTCGCCACTGCGCCGTCGATCATGTCGGTGACTCCGGCGGCGATATACAACGCGTAAAATGCCGGCGAAAACACAGGGCAGAACAGCAAAGCAATGCTGCAAACGATTCGAATGCATGTGATGAAATTTGCCATACACTACCTCGTCAAACTGGAATTTAGCGATTAGAGCTTCATGAAAGACTTGATTTCTTGTTCCAAGAGACGAAATACGTTTGCAACCAGATAGCCATCAGCGATTGCATGATTT
>ONJD01000133.1 GCA_900317985.1 uncultured Eubacteriales bacterium
TAGGAGAAGAAAAAGCTGCTTGAAAAAGACATATGGTCAAGGCGAAAAACGGGGGTCCCATATGTCTTTTGGCTCCCTAGCAACTTTCAGTTTGTTGAGGAGTGTGGGAAAGTTGGACGTGGTCAACTTTGGTGTTGTATAATATGAAAAGTAAAACCTTTAGGAGGCAAAGGCTATGAGTAAAACGTTGGTAACTTATTTTTCGGCATCCGGCGTCACGGCGAGAAAAGGACAGAAGATCGCGCAGAGAGAAGGCGCGGACACCTTTGAAATCAAGCCGGCCGTTCCTTATACTTCGGCAGACCTTAACTGGCAGAACAGCCAGAGCCGCAGCAGCGTAGAGTGTAAAGACCCTGCCTGCCGTCCGGAAATTGTCGACGGGCTCGTGGACCT
This sequence comes from uncultured Eubacteriales bacterium, assembly GCA_900317985.1. Classification (GTDB taxonomy): domain Bacteria; phylum Bacillota; class Clostridia; order Oscillospirales; family Acutalibacteraceae; genus RUG420. The sequence goes on from ONJD01000133.1 coordinate 394, forward strand.
TTCCACCTACGATACGGTTTATGTCGGATTCCCCATCTGGTGGTACACCGCGCCAAATATCATCTATACGTTTGTGGACGCGAATCGCGAAGGCCTGAAGGGAAAGCAGATCGTCCTCTTCATGACGTCCGGTGGCAGCGGTATCGCGAAGTCCGTCAAAGACCTGCAGAACACATATCCGGAACTGGACTTCAAAGCGGAATAATATCACAAAGAGAAGGAGGCGCTCATCGCCATGGGCAACAACGACAGAACGTTCCATCCGGGAGATCGGGTGCAGCACTTCAAACGGGAACTCGTGGATCCGAATTCCACGCAGTACCTGTACCAGATCGTCGGGGTGGCGATCCACTCCGAGAGCCGCGAACCGCTCATGGTTTACCAGGCGCTCTACGACGACTATCAGCTTTACGCGAGACCTTACGATATGTTTATGTCCGAAGTGGACCGCGAGAAGTACCCGGACATCAAACAGACGTACCGGTTCGAAAAAGTAAAAGATTGATCCACAGGAGGAAATGACATGTATTCATCGTTTGCCCGCATGAGCGATTCACCGCTGATCTTTTGGTTCACCATCGGAATGCTGATCGCGGTCCCCATCGCCATGCTCATCATCGGGATCCGCGGCGTGCGGAAGGACGACCCGAACGACCAGCGAGCCGGACGCGCCATGCTGGGGCTCGCGGGCCTTGTCGCCGCCATTGCATTGGCCGCAGTGGTCTATGTTTTCTTTATCCTGCCGTAAAAAAAGAGAGACTCGAATGAGTCTCTCTTTTAATTTGCTTATGTTTCGCTTCAGCCTTCGGCCGGAGCGTCTTTTTTCTTCTTCGCGTAATCGCCGAGGAAGCGCATGTCTTCGCCTCTCTTGCGGCGGGAATAGTATTCGGAAGTGGCGGAGAAGACGACGTCGCCCGAAGAGTTCAGAGCGGTCTCGACGGAGTCCTGGATGACGCCGATGATGAAACCGACTTCGACCGCCTGCATGGCGATATCGTTCGAGATGCCGAAGAACGAGCAGGCCATCGGGATGAGCAGCAGGGAACCGCCGGCCACACCGGAAGCGCCGCAGGCGGCGAGGGTGGACAGGAAGCTCAGCGCAATGGCAGTGGGGATGGAGACCTCCACGCCCATGGTCCGCGCGACGGACAGGGACATGATGGTGATAACGGCGGCCGCGCCGTCCATGTTGATGGTGGCGCCGAGCGGGATGGAGACGGAATAGAAGTCTTTCTCGAGACCCAGCTTTTCGCAGGTCTTCATGTTGACCGGGATGTTCGCCGCGGAGCTCCGGGTGAAGAACGCGGTGAGGCCGGACTCTTTGAGCGCGGTCCAGGTCAGCGGGTAGGGGTTCCGTTTCAGGAACAGAGCGGCGATGAACGGGTCGGTGACCAGCGTGACGAACAGCATGGAGCCGACGAGCGCGGCGACCAGTTTGCCGTAAACCGTGAAGATGGCAAGACCGTTCTCAGAGACCGCGTTGAAGACGAGGCCCATGACGCCGAACGGGGCGAGCAGGATGATCCAGGTAACGACCTTGTTGATCATGTCGGCGATCTCGGCAATGATGGTGTTCGTCTTTTCAGAACCGATCGCCTTCAGGGCAATACCGAACAGGACTGCCCAGAACAGGATGCCGATGTAGTTGGCATTTGCCAGCGCGGACACGGGGTTCGTGACCATGTTGTTGAGAAGGTTCGTCCAGACTTCGCCGACGCCTGTGGGAGCCGCCTGCTCCGCTGCGTCGCCGGTCAGTTTCATGGTGACCGGGAACAGGTACGAGGTGATGACGGCGACGATCGACGCGACGAGCGTACTGGTCATGTAAAGGAAGATAACCGTCCGGAAACGGGAGCCGATGCCCGTGCTGGAGTTCGCGAGGGAGCTCATGATGAGCACGAAGACCAGGATGGGAGCGATGCCCTTCAAGGACCCGACGAAGATGGATCCGAGGAGGCCGATGACCGGCAGGTTCGGCACGGTGAGGCCGAGCACGAGACCGATGGCAAGACCGATGAGGATCCGCAGGATCGCGTTCATGTCTTTCCATTTCTGGACGACGGTTTTGAGTGCGTTCACGTTAAAACCTACTTTCGCAAAGATTTCAAATATAGTGTATCTAGTTTATCACATTTTTTCCTTTACAGGAAGAACCGGAAGAGCCGGACGGCGCCGCGGTAGTAAAGTTCTTCGGCTCGCTCCATGGCTTCGGACAGCGGGATGCAGCCGTCGACCGTGGTCAGGAGGGACTGGATGCCGCACTCATAGATCTTTTCGTAGTCTTTGCCGAGGCTGCCGACGAGCGCGACGGCGGGCACGCCTTTCGCTTTGCAGCGTTCCCCGACGCCCTGCAGGACTTTGCCATAGGCGCTCTGCCAGTCGGTCCGGCCTTCGCCGGTGACGACCAGGTCGACGCCTTCAAGGAGTTGATCGAACCCGATGAGATCGAGCACTGTGTGGATGCCGGATTTCATCTCCGCGCCGCAGAACAGCAGGAGCGCCGCTCCGAGGCCGCCGGCGGCGCCTGTGCCGGGCGTGTCGTTCGGGTCCTTGCCGAACTCCCCGAGGAGCAGACGGCGGTAGTTCTGCATACCGTCTTCGAGGT
>ONJD01000115.1 GCA_900317985.1 uncultured Eubacteriales bacterium
ACTGCGAACATAGATGTCATTTATTTCCCCTCCTCAATGTGCTCTCTGCCCGTCTCAATGATAGAGCGGACATGGTCGTCATCGAGGGAATAGTAGACCATCTTCCCGTCCCGGCGGGACTTGACCAGCTTGCTCTGCTTCAGCGTGCGCAGCTGGTGGGAAATGGCGGACTGGGTCATCTCCAGGGTTTCAGCCAGATCCGCGACGCAAACTTCGTCCCGATCGCTCAGGACGCAGAGGATGCGCAGGCGGGTGGAGTCCCCAAAAACCTTGAAGAGGTCCGCGAGGTCATAGAGAGTATTTTCATTCATGTTTCGATATCTCCCCGTTGACGTTCAGATTACCACTCAAAGCTTCTTCACGAACAGACAACGGATGGCGTTGAGCACGCAGAGCACCATGACGCCGACGTCGGCGAAGATGGCGATCCACATGTTCGCGATGCCGAGAGCGCCAAGGATAAGGCACGCGAATTTAACGCCGATCGCAAACCAGATGTTGGTTTTCACGATGCGCATGCACTTGCGCGCAATGCGGACCGCTTTCGTGATCTTCAACGGGTCATCGTCCATGAGGACCACGTCTGCCGCCTCGATGGCGGCGTCAGAACCGAGAGCGCCCATCGCGATCCCAAGATCGGCACGAGACAGGACCGGAGCGTCATTCATTCCATCACCCACGAATGCCAGCGTCTCGTTTTTGTCCTGTTTTTGAAGAAGGCTTTCTACTATTGTAACCTTATCTGCAGGGAGAAGTCCAGCATGAACTTCGTTAACATTGATGTATTCGGCGATTTGCTTCGCGGTGGCTTCGTTATCGCCCGTCAGCATGACGGTCCTGCGGATGCCGGCCTCTTTCAGACCGGCGATGGCCTCTTTCGAATGCTCCTTCAATTCGTCGGAAATAACGATGTGTCCGGCGTACTCGCCGTCGATCGCCACATGGACGATGGTGCCGATGCTGTGGCAGTCGTGGAACGGGATGTCGAGGCTCGTCATGAGGCGGTTGTTGCCGGCGGCGACCTCGTGTCCGTCCACCATCGCGGTGACGCCGTGGCCGCTGATCTCCTTCACGTCAGAGACCAGGGACGGGTCGAGTTCTTTGCCGTAAGCGGTCAGGATGCTCTTCGCGATCGGGTGCGGGGAGTGGCTTTCCGCGTGCGCGGCCAGCCGGAGGAGTTCCTCCTCTTCATAGGGGCTGTGATGGACGCCGGTGACGGCAAAGTTGCCGCGGGTCAGCGTGCCGGTCTTGTCGAAGACGACCGTCTTGATGTTGGCGAGGGTCTCCATGTAGTTGGAGCCCTTGATGAGGATGCCCGCGTTGGACGCGCCGCCGATGCCGCCGAAGAAGCTCAGGGGCACGGAGACAACGATAGCGCAGGGACAGCTGATGACGAGGAAGGTGAGCGCCCGGTAGATCCACTGGGTCCAGAGCGGGTCGAGGCTCATCGCCAGACGGGCCAGAGGCGGCGCCAGTGCCAGGAGCACGGCGGCCGCGACGACGGCGGGCGTGTAGTACTTCGCGAACTTCGTGATGAAGTTCTCCGCCTTTGCCTTGCGGGAACCGGCGTTCTCCACGAGTTCGAGGATCTTGGACGCCGTGGACTCGCCGAACGCTTTTGTCGTGCGGACTTTCAGGACGCCGGACAGGTTGATGCCGCCGGAGTTGACGGGGCTGTCCGGGCCGACATCCACCGGGATGGACTCGCCGGTCAGAGCGCTGTTGTTGAGGCTCGACTCGCCCTCGACGACGACGCCGTCGATCGGGATGCGTTCGCCGGGCTCGACCACGATGACCGAACCGGGTTCAAGGGTGTCAGGGTCCACCTGTACGAGCTTGCCGTCTTCTTCGATGTTCGCGTAGTCCGGGCGGATGTCCATGAGGTCCGAGATGTTCTTGCGGCTCTTCCCGACGGCGATGGACTGGAACAGTTCGCCGATCTGGTAGAACAGCATGACGGCGACACCTTCGGTGTACTCCTGAAGGATGATGGCGCCGACGGTGGCGATGGCCATCAGGAAGTTCTCATCGAACACCTGGCCTCTGCCGATGCCCTTGACGGCTTTCCATAAAACGTCATAGCCCACTACGAGGTACGGGACCATGTAGAGGGCGAACAGGACGTATTCATTGATGTTGGCGAAGTGCGACACGAGGCCCAAAACGATCATGAGGACCGCCGCAACGATGATGCGGATGAGGGCCTTTTTCTGCTTTCTTCTCATAATACGCTCCTTCGTATAATGGGCGATTTAGAACTCGATCTCGATGTCGTCGTCGACTTTCCGGGCGTTCTTCAGGGCCTTTTTCATGACCTTCTTCTCATCGGCGCCCTCTTCGAACTCGACGTTCATCTTGAGTGCCATGAAGTTGACGGTGGCATCGGCAATGCCCTCGGTCTTCTTGACGGCTTCTTCCATTTTGGCGGCGCAGTTGGCGCAGTCGACGTAGATCTTGTAGGTTTTCATGAGAGATCCTTCTTTCCAGGGGTACATCGCCCCGACACAGTGTTGACTTCGTTCGAACATATGAGCATATGTTCATATGACACCTTCATTATATGGGCCCTATATACTCTTGTCAATACTTTTCCTCAAATAAATGAAAAAGGCTCCCCGATCGGGAAGCCTTTTGGTGTTCCTTATGACGGAGACGGAGACAGCGTTCTGTTCCGCTTCCTCCTCGCGATGTGCCTCCTGAGGAAGGACGGCCGCGTCAGCAGCGGGACGGTCAGGAACAGAAACGTGTTCATGTTCAGTTCAAGGAGCCGCGGCTCGACGAAGCAATAGATGAAGATGATGCCGTAGAGGAAGCACTTATGGTATTCCCCTTTCCTGCCCAGCCGCACGCTGACCCAGAACATGGCAACGAGCATGCCAAGGAACACGAGCACGCCGAAGTACAGAAGGATGTACACGTACGCGCAGTCGATGAAGTTGTAGGTCTTCTCGACTTCGGACATGTCGGTGCGGGCACCGTACCCGACCCACTCGATGTCGTTGCCGAGCAGGTGGATGCCGTACTTCTGGACGCCGACATACGCGTAGTAGATGCGGTTCGACAGGATGTAGTCCGTCTTCTGGGCGAGGCCCGACAGCGGGAACGTGAACAGGAGCGCGATGTAACCGCAGAGCAGTTCCGGCAACAGGGCCCATCCCCAGCGGATGACCGGCCCGAGGACCGGGACTCCCATCAGCCGGTCAACGAAGCGGTGGAGCGGCGCCCGCCACTTCTCGACGCTGCGGACGAATTCGACCGCGATGAGGAACGTGTTGACCATGAGGCCGAGGCGCGCGTCGGTCAGCAGGTAGAGGAGCAGGTTGAGCCCCTCCAGCAGCGCGACGGACGTCGGCTTCAGAGGTTTCTTCCGCGTCCAGAACAGAAGGAGCAGGACAAAGAAGTAGTAGGACATGATGTAGCTCGGGAACCAGTACCCGAGGGCGTGCCGGTTGAAGACCCCGCCCCGTTCGAAGCGCAGGTCGATGATGAAACCGACCGCGGCGGACAGGAACACGAACGCCGCGAGGAACGCCTGCATCCACAGGGTCACGCGGAAGATCTTGTTGACCTGAACGCCTCTCGCCGCCAGGAGGATGACCAGCAGGAACGCCAGCGACCGCTCGTCGGCGGTGATGGAGACGGCCACGACCAGGGCCGACATCAACACGTACTTGATGACGACGGAGACCCAGTCGAGGAGTTTCTCCC
>ONJD01000114.1 GCA_900317985.1 uncultured Eubacteriales bacterium
CGAACTCCCGCCGGAGTTCTACGCGGAGCGGGATGCGTTGGAAGCAGAGTTCCTGATCCACAAGGACTCCAAAGCCGCGGCCGAAGCAGACAAAGCATTCTACGACCGCTGGTCCGCAGAGAAACTGAAGAAGGTCCCGTCCTCCTACCAGTTCCGCAACCGCTGGGCGAAGAAGACCAAGGTCCTGAAGGACGAAACCAAATAAACGAAACAACCGCCACCATAACGACCGTTCGCAACGAATTTCGAACCGTTCGTCGAAAACCTCTTGACACGCTTCTCAAAAAAGGCTAAACGTTAAGAGACCCCAACTTCAAACCTCCTTTGAACATCTCTTTCCTGAATGGGAAAGAAGACTGTCTCAAAGGAGGTTTATTTGTGAAAAGAATAGACGTCATAAGGTTAAAGAAAATCGTGGATTACTGTGAGGACATCAATGATGTACTGGAGTCGTTCGGTAATGATCAAAATGTTTTTTTCTGTAACTTGATGTTTCAAAAGGTGCTCGCATTCGATATTTTCCAAATCGGAGAACTGGTAGCAACATTGACTGATGAGTTCAAAAGAAACAATCCCCAAATCCCATGGGCGAAAATCAAAGGCCTAAGGAACATCATCGTTCATCACTATGGTGCTGTCGACTATGAAGAATTATGGAAGATCGCTCATGTGGATGTTCCCCGACTGAGAGATTATTGTAACTTGACCATAGAAAAAGCCAAACTTGAAACGTAACGCAATATGCGTTACAATCGAGCTGGTGATGATTATGAGTAAAACAGCAACGTTAAATCTGCGGATCGACCCGGAAACCAAGGCGTCGGCGGAAAAGGTGCTGAGCCAGTTGGGGCTGTCCATGTCGACGGCTATTGAAGTTTATCTCCGTCAAATCATTTTGAATGGTGAAATCCCATTTTATATCTCTTCCGTTCCTCAGGAGGGGACCAAACGGGTTCTGTCACTGAAGGAGATCCGAGAAAAGGCGATTCCATTGGCTGCACAGTATGGCGTCAAGAGACTGTATCTTTTTGGCTCCTATGCCAGAGGAGAGGCCAAGCCAACCTCTGACATCGACTTCTATATCGAAAAGGGGAGCGTGGAAGGGTTGCAGCTTGTCAGCCTGCAACTTGATTTTGAAAAGGCGTTAGGAAAGACTGTTGACTTACTGACAACGACCGGTATGGATGAAACGTTTCGTGAAGAGATTCAACCGGACGAGATCCTCCTGTATACTGACAAAGAATGAATCAAGGACGGTCCGCCTGGACCGTCCTTTCTTTTTTCGCGATTCACTTCAGCAGCGCGATAATTCCCTTTGCCATCCGGCGGTCCGCTTCGTGCGTGTGCCCGCCGGGGTTCTCCTCGAACACAACTTCCGCGCCGAGGTCCCGGAGCCGTCCCGCCACCGCGGTCGTATTGTCCATCAGGTCGGCCGTCCGCCCGCGCGACTTCGTCTCCTTGCTCCCGAGCGAAAGGTACACCCGTTCCGGCACGCCCGCCGGCGCCTCTGTCAGACAGTACTCCGCAAAGTCCGGGTACCAAAGAGAACCGGACGCGGAAGCCACCCGCGTAAAGAGCGTCGTCTTCCACAGAGCATAGAGCGCGAACAGGCCGCCGAGCGAGTACCCGGCGAGGTACAGACCCGACGGGGTAAAGGGGAGGGCGTCGCAGACGGCGGGGACGATTTCGTTCTCAAGCTTTGAAAGGTACAGGTCCGCCATCCCGCCGCACCGGGACTCCCACTTCGCGAGGGCTTCCGTCGGCCAGGGCGTCATGTCGTCGGACCAGTTCACGCGGGAGACCGCGGCCAGAACAAAGGGCGGCGCCCCGAGCTTCCGGCAGGCGGTGTACACTTTCTCTCCTTCGTCCATGACGGTGTTCAGGAACACGACCGGGCAGGGCTCCGCCGAAGAGACCGCCCCGTACAGGGTGACGAGCTTGCCGCCCGCTTCCAGTGTTGCCATATGGTCCGCTCCTTTCTTCTCGTTCTGGTTCCATCATAAAAGATTCTGCCCCGTCAGGCAAGGACCGCAACCCTTGACACCAAAACCAAAGGAGGCCCCTGTCATGAATCAATGGAACAAAAAGAATGCCCTGTGGATGGTGCTCTACGCCGTCCTCTATGCTGTGCTGCCGTCATCGTCCTCGCCGGCATCGCCGTCTCGGTCTGCACATCCTACCTGACCGCGAAACTCTTCAAACTCGAAAAGTAACTGACCACATAGCATACGTTAACACCGGGGAGCGGCTCGCAAGAGCCGCTTCTTTCGTTGGCGATGTACTCCTCCGGGGCAAAAATACACATATGTAAAGTTTTTTTGCCAAACTCTTTCCATTAGAGATATAATAGTCGTGCAAATGTCCCTATCTAGAATATGTCAAAGGAGAACTCGAGCATGGAATTCCAAAACAATTACCCCTGCGTATTTCTCCACGGTCTGATGGGCTTTGGAGAAGAGGATACGGTCGAAAAGCATTTTGCGTACTTCGGCTTTGCAAACACGACGTTTTTCCAACACATGGAAGAAAAAGGCTATGAGTGTTACCACCCGAACATCGGTCCCGTCAACAGCGCCTGGGACCGGGTCTGCATTATATGGGCCTACCTGTTCGGCGGCCGCGTCGACTACGGGAAAGTCCACGCGGAAAAGTACGGCCATGCCCGCTACGGCAAGTACTACCCCGGCGTTCTGAAAGACCTGGGCCAGACCGAAGCGCATAAGAAGATCAACCTGCTGGGCCACTCCTTCGGAGGCCCGACGGTCAAGCTGGCAGTGACCCTGTTCGCCTACGGCTCGGAAGAGGAGCGTAACGGCACGCCTCCGGAAGAGCTTTCTCCGCTGTTTGCCGGCGGGCACGGAGACCTCATCCATTCGGTCACGACCCTGGCCGGCGTCAACAACGGCACGACGCTTGCATCTCTCTTTGGCAAAAAACCGTTCAGCGTCGTCAACTATGCCCTGTTCGCTCTCGTCACCCTGGTCGGCGATACACCGTTCACGAAGTTCTATGACTTCGGCGCATCGCAGTGGGGCATCATGCCGTTCCGGGAAGACATCGACGGCTGGCATTTCCACAACCCGCTGAAGTACCTCAGCGCTGCCCGTGCGTTCGACCGCAACAAGGACTTTGACAACATCAATTACGAAATGCAGGTCGAGGTCATTCAGGAGACCTTCAACCCTGCCATGAAGTACCCGGAGAACGTCTATTACTTTGCGCAGCGTGCCATTGGGACGAAGCCCGGGAAAAACGGGAACCCTGTCCCGGACAAGAAGGCGATGAGTCTGCTCTGCTTCATCCCCGGCCAGCTCACCTGCCGCACCATGCTGCCCCGTCTGGCGAAGTACGGCGTCCGGACTGACCCGAACTGGAGAGCCTGCGATGGCTTCGTCAACCTGGCCGGCCAGTCCGCCCCGTTTGACGCAACCTACGAAGAAGCAGACTACAACACCGACTTCAAACCGGGCATCTGGTACAACATGCCCGTCGAGCGCGGCGACCACATCTTCTGGAACGGCTGGCTCCAGCCCCCGGAGAAGTATGACGCCCTCTACACCCGCATGATGGACCTCTACCGCTCTCTCCCGGACGGCGAAGACGTCTAAAGACAAAACCAAGGGACGACCCGCAGGGGTCGTCCTTTCTTTTTGCGGCGATTTACTGTCCCATTCTTCGCATTGACAGGTGACAGATTATCGGCGATGATGTCCATAGAGTTATGTAAAA
>ONJD01000110.1 GCA_900317985.1 uncultured Eubacteriales bacterium
TCGGAAAGCTCGTCAGCGGGAGTTCCGTCGATCTCTTCCTGGCAACCATAGGCCAGAAGGCTTTCGAAGGTCAGCGCGGTGGAGCCACCGAAGCTGTGGCCGACGAAGTTGATCTTCTCATGGTCTCCGGGCTGTCCCCAGTCCTCGATGAGACCCTTCTCATAGGTTCTGCCGTAACGGGCATGGCCATACTTCTCGGAATGGACTTTACCGTAGTCAACGGTGCCGCCATTGATGATGGCCCAGAGTTCGCAGCAGCGGTCCCAGGCACTCTGCCAGCCGGAAGTCGAGGGCTGATAGGTCTCAAAGCCGCGCTTGTTCATCTCTTTCGTCAGCGCGCCATGGAAAATGCCCATGTACGGGAACCATTTGTAGATGCCATCCTGCTCGCCCCAGCCGACAAAGCCGTGCTCGAAGACGGTCGGATACTTGTTGCAGATTTCCCCGTTGGACTTGCCCTGGTTACGGAATGCGATCGTGCTCATAACATTTCTCCTTTTTCGTTAAGTCGTAATATAGGCTTAAAACTATCTTAATAATTTTAACATTTGTACACGTATAAGGCAAACCGTCACTTTCCATAAATATGGGTTTTATGTTTTGTAAAAACGTCCAAAAGTATTTGTGTTTTTGGGCGATTTACGGGCCCTCTGTCCGACTTCATATGTTCGCAAAAAATGGCCATTCGGTGAAACCGAACGGCCATGATGGGTGCTGATTATTCTGATGATGGTTTTTCGGATGCCAGTCTCTTTGGTCGTTTCGCTCCATAGACGATCAGCGCGATGCCGGCCATCAGGAACAGGATACTGACGTACTGGTTGCTCGTGAGGCCCAGCGCGGTGCGCCGCGGGTCGGCTCTCAGGAATTCGACCGCGAATCGCCCGATGCCATACAGGATGAGGTACATGCCGGACATGGAGGGCGGCTGGAAGAAGGACTTCTTCCCTGCCGGCTTGAGGCTCAGGTAGTCCGTAGCATAGTTACTCAGGAGCAGCAGGATGATGAAGATCAGGAAGTCTCCGATGGCGGAGATGAGCTGTGTCGGGATGAGCGGGATGCCGCTCGGAGCGATGGCTTCCGGCGGGAAAATGACGCCGAAGTGGCTGTGGGTCGGTTTGCCGTAGCAGCAGCCTGCGAGGAAGCAGCCGATGCGCCCGAACCCCTGTGCCAGCGCGATCTGCGGGATAACGAGGTCGAGGTACAGCGGGACGTCCACTTTCTTGCGACGGACGATGAGACCGCCGACGAGGATGCCGAGCACCACTCCCCCGTACACCGTGAACCCGTCCGTGCCGAGCACGTAGCCCGGGTCCGAGAACAGGTACTTGATGTTGGAGGCGATGAACGTCAGTTTCGCGCCGAGCAGGCCAGCGAACAGGCCCCATACGGCGGCGCTGAAGACGAGTTCTCCGTCGAGTCCTCTGCGCTTCGCTCTCCACTCCGAGACGAAGATGGCGAGCAGGGCGCCGAGGCCGATCATGAGCCCGTAGCTGTAGCCGACGATATTCCCCATTTGAAAGAATACTGGATGCATAACGCACCTCCTGAGAATGAACTGCGAGTATTATAACATGAAACGGGACCCCGCGCCATTTCTGACACGGAGCCCCATATTCACTAACTCTCGCAAAGTTAGTTTTCAGATCTGATTCCCGACGGTGTAGCCTTCGTAGACCGCGTTCGGCAGGATGGCACCACCGTTGGAGTCGCCGATGTTGTAGAGCTCCTTGACTTTGCCCTTCAGCGCCTCGTAGAGCGAAGCGTCCGGCTTCTCACCGACGGCCATGACGACCGTGTCAGCCTTGAGCGTGTGCTCCTTGCCGTCCTTGTCGGTGTAGACGACGGAGTTCTTCGTGATCTTCTCCGCCTTGCACTCCGTCAGGAGTTTGGCGCCGTAGCCCTTGAGATGGCCCATGAGGACGGTCTGTGCCGTTTTGCCGGTATTGGCGGCGAGCTTGTCAGTGAGTTCAAGGACTGTGACGTTCTTCTTGTCCATCGCGAGCTTCTCCGCGGTCTCACAGCCGGTGGAACCGCCGCCGATGACGACGACGTTCTTGCCGGTCTTGACGTTCCCGAGGAGCACATCTTTCGCGAGGACGGTCTTGTCCGCTCCTTCGATCGGAAGAACAACGGATGTGGCTCCGGTCGCGCAGACGACGGCGTCCGCGTTCATCTTGAGGACGTCCTTCGCGTTGACTTTCTTGCCGAGATGGACATCGACGCCGGTCAGTTCGAGCTGGCGTTCCAGGTACGGCTGCAGCGGCAGGAAGTTCTCTTTGAACGGAGGCCGTTTGGCCACTTCCAGCGCGCCTCCGACATACTTGTTGGCGTCGTAGAGATGGACTCTGTGACCGCGCATCGCCGCAATTCTTGCCGCTTCTACGCCTGCCACACCGGCTCCGATGACGACCACGTGCTTTTTCTTCTTTGCCGGGGCGATGGAGTAATCGTTCTCGCCACGCGCCAGTACGGCGTTGCCGGAGCAGACGGCTTTTCCGCCGTGCTGCAGCTGGTGGTCGATGCAGTGTCCGCAGCCGATGCACGGACGGATCTCGTCCTCGCGTCCTTCCGCGAACTTGTTGACGAGTTCCGGCTCGACGAGCAGTCCGTGGCCGATGGCGACGAACTCACAGGTACCGTTCTTCAGCGCTTTTTCCGCAGCCACGGGGTTCTGGGTGTGGCCGCAGCCGATGAGCGTGATGGTCTTCTTATGACCGGTCGTCGCGAGGATGCCGTACTTCAGGACCTGGCAGAGCGGCATGGTCATGTTGTCTTTATAGCCGGACTCCGGGCGCTCGTTCTTGCCGGACTCACTGGACCATTTGCCCGCGAGGACTTCGATGGCGTCGACGCCGGCTTCCTGGAACTTCTTGGCGTAGTAGATGCCGTCCGGGATGGAGATGCCTCCGTCTGTGCCCTGCTCGACGACGGACAGCTTCACGATGATCGCGAAGTCGTCGCCGCAGAGTTCCTTGATGCGCTTGATGATGTTCAGATGGAAGCGGCAGCGGTTCGCTCTGCTTCCACCGTACTCATCCTTCCGGATGTTCGCCGTCGAGGACAGGAACTGCTGACCGAGGTAGTAGCCGACGCTGTGGATCTCAACACCGTCGAAGCCTGCCTTCTGCGCCCGAAGGGCGGCCTGGGCGTACTTCTCCTCAATGGCGTGGATCTCGTCGATCGTGAGCTCTCTGGGCGTCTCGTTGCCCAGACCCATCATGTACGAATACGGCATGGCGACCGCACTCGGGCCGACCGGCTGATCGCCGATGATGGCCCTGCGCGCGCCACGACCGGTGTGCGAGATCTGCAGGAACGCCTTCGCGCCCCCGTCGTGGATGGCTCCCGCCAGGTCCGCCATGCCCGGAATGTACTTGTCATCGTCGATGACCAGCATACCGTTCGTGTTCAGACCGAGCGGAGTGTCGACACACGTGACTTCTACAATAATAGCGCCCACGCCGCCCTTTGCGCGCGCCGCGTAATGGTTGATGGTCGCCTTGTTGACAAAACCGTTGTCCGACTGGCTCATGCCCATGGCCGCCATGATGGTACGGTTGCGGATCTCTACGTTACCGATCTTCGCCGGAGACAGCAAAGTCGGGTACTTTGTCTTTGCCATAGCTGTGTTCTCCCTTTTCACAATATTCGCGATATATGCCTATTTCATGATAAGGTCCGAACAACTGGAAGTCAAACTTTTGAAGGTATCGGTTTAGTTAACTATTTCTGTGACACCTCGGTCAGAAACATTGTCGCGCTGCTTCCGTCGGACCCCTCCGTCGCATCGCTCTGTGTTTCTTCCTGTTCATCGGGTTTGCTTCATCGGCGCTGCCGCGCAAACCCGTGAACCAGTTAACAGCACGCGTGCGCACGCGGCTGCCGCAACGACATAAGTGAGAGCCCTGTTTGGGCGCCACGAAAAAAAGGACTTCCTTCCGGAAGTCCTTTTTCAGTGGCGCCCCAAACAGGGCTCGAACCTGTGACACCGCGGTTAACAGCCGCGTGCTCTACCGACTGAGCTATTGAGGCATAAAGAAAAGTCGGCGTCGCCC
>ONJD01000109.1 GCA_900317985.1 uncultured Eubacteriales bacterium
CGACGGCCTGTCTAACTCCGCCGTCGAGAACAACATCGAAGACCTCCTGCCCATCCTGATGGATGGTCTGAAAGCGGACGGCATCCGCGTCGGCACGCCCTTCTTCGTGAAGTACGGCCGCGTGCCCACAATGGACGCCATCTCCGAAGAAGTCGGCGCCGAGCTGACCTGTGTGCTCCTCGGGGAGCGCCCCGGTCTCGCGGCCTCCGACAGCATGAGCGCATATATTACGTATGGTGCCTATGTCGGCATCCCCGAGTCCAAACGGACCGTCGTCTCCAACATCCACCAGCACGGCATCCAGCCCGTCGAGGCCGGCGCCTACCTGGTCGAACTGCTGGAACGCATTCTGAACGAACAGAAGTCCGGTGTGGACCTGCAACTGTGAATCGCGAACAAAGGAGGACACCATGAAGGGTGACCGCATCGTAACCAGTCTGTTGAGCCTGCAGGAGATCCCGAACGCAGAGCCGCAGCTCCTTGCAAAACTGAACGTCCCGGAGGGGCACAAGAGTCTGGGCATCGTGACCACGGACTGTGACGATGTCTCCTACGCCGCCATCGACGAGGCGACGAAGAAGGCAGAGGTCAAAGTCGTGTACGCGAAGTCCTTCTACGCGGGCTCCGGCAACGCCTCGACGAAACTGGCCGGTGAGTTCATCGGCATCCTGTCCGGCGAGGACCCGGCGGAAGTCCGGGCCGGCCTTAACGCGTTCGTCGACTACATCCAGAACGTCGCGTTCTTCTACAGCGCGAACGACGACGGGAGCATCCCGTACTTCGCCCACTGCATCTCCCAGACCGGTACCTACCTGTCCGAGATGGCGGACGTGCCCGTCGGGACCTCCATGGCATACCTCATCGCCCCGCCCAACGAGGCCATCGTGGGGCTGGACGCAGCTTTGAAAGCGGCGGACGTGGACATCAACGTCTTCTACGGCCCGCCCACCGAAACGAACTTCGCCGGCGGTCTTCTGACCGGTGAACAGTGGGCCTGTGAAGAGGCCTGCAGAGCCTTTGGCGCGGCGGTCTGCCGGGTGGCGGACGACCCTGTTCAGCAGGAAGACTATTAAGGAGGGACCCTCATGGAATTCGACAGAGACCTGCGCTCCATCCAGGAGGCACGGGACCTGATGAAGAACGCGGTGGCGGCACAGAAGCAGTTCGCCGAGTTCGACCAGACTCAGGTCGACCGCATCTGTGAGGCGATGTGCGCCGCCTGCATGGCGAACGCTGAGACCCTCGCGAAAATGGCGAACGAGGAGACCGGCTTCGGCCGCTGGGAGGACAAGGTCCTCAAGAACCAGCTCGGCTCGAAGATCGTCTGGGACTCCATCAAAGATATGAAGACCATCGGCGTCCTCGCCGAAGACCCCGTCAGCAAGACCATGGACGTTGCGGTGCCCGTCGGCGTCGTCGTGGCGCTCATCCCGAGCACGAATCCCACATCCACCGTCATGTATAAAACTCTCATCTCGTTAAAGGCCGGAAACGCCATCGTCATCTCCCCGCATCCCGGGGCGATGAACTGCATCCTCGCCACCGTCAAAGTGCTGCAGGATGCCGCCCGCGCGGCGGGCGCTCCGGACCACCTCATCCAGGTCGTGGGGACTCCCTCCAAGCAGTCAACGGAGACCCTGATGAAGCACCCGGACACGGGCATGATCCTCGCCACCGGCGGGGAGGCGATGGTCCGTGCTGCGTACTCGTCGGGGAACCCCGCCCTGGGTGTGGGCCCGGGCAACGGCCCCTGCTTCATCGAGAAGACCGCGGACATCCCGCTGGCGGTGAAGCGGATCTTCGACTCCGAGACCTTCGACAACGGTACCATCTGTGCCTCCGAGCAGTCCATCATCGTGGAACAGTGCTCGAAGGACGCGGTGGTCGCGGAACTCGAACGTCAGGGCGGCTACTTCATGACGAAGGACGAAAGCGACCGGGTCGCGAAGTTCATCATGAGAGCCAACAACACGATGAACCCCGCCATCGTCGGAAAGGATGTACAGCGCATCGCCGACATGGCCGGCATCTCCATACCGGCCGGCACCCGGGTCCTGCTCACCGAGCACACGGGCATCGGGAAAGACCAGCCGTACAGCCGGGAAAAACTCTGTCCCATCCTCGCGTTCTTCGTTGTGGACAGCTGGGAAGAGGCCTGCGAGAAGGCCCTGGAGCTCCTGCACAATGAGGGCTCCGGCCACACCATGTGCCTGCACTCCCGGGACGAGCGGATCATCCGCGAGTTCGCCCTCAAAAAGCCCGTGTCCCGTGTGCTCGTCAACACCCCGGGTGCCCTCGGAGGCGTCGGCGCCACCACGGGCCTGCCCCCGGCGCTCACGCTGGGCTGCGGCTCCGTCGGCGGCAGTGCCACCTCCGACAATGTCGGCCCCATGAACCTCATCAACGTCCGGCGCCTCGCCTACGGTCTCCTCGAACTGGATGACCTGCGCAGCGGACGCACCACGCCCTCGAAGGAGGCGGGAGTCGTACGGACGGCGAGCGGTATATCGCCACAGAAACCGCCGAAGGCGAAAGGCTCGTACCTTGCGAACGGCCCCGCGTACCTCGGCAACGCGGCCCACAGCGTGGAAGTCACCACGTCACAGCCGTACAACCGCATCATCAAAAACGGGAACCACACCCGTTGAATAAAACAGTAAGCCAAAAAGTCCAATAATACATAATGGAGGAAACTATTATGGCAAAGACAACTGAAGCATTAGGAATGGTCGAAACCAAAGGTCTCGTTGCTTCCATCGAAGCAGCCGATGCCATGGTCAAAGCGGCGAACGTCCGCCTTTGCGGCAAAGTCCATGTCGGCGGCGGTCTCGTCACCGTTATGGTCCGCGGCGATGTCGGCGCTGTCAAGGCAGCCACCGAAGCCGGCGGCGCAGCAGCTGACCGCGTTGGCGAACTCGTCTCCGTCCATGTCATTCCGCGTCCGCACAGCGAAGTGGAATACATCCTTCCGACCCTCGACTTCGACGCGTAACCCACTCTGTCTTAGGAGGACAGTCGCATGAAGTTAGAGGAAATGGTCCGGGACATCGTGTCCGGCGCAGTCGACGAATACCTGAAAGAAGAGACCGGGAGCGTTGCTCCGGCGGTCTGTTCGTCGTCTGTCCCCGTCGAGGGCTTCACCGTCCCCGCGGAGGCTTCGGGCCGGCACGTCCATCTGTCACCGGAGGATGTGGAGCACCTGTTCGGGCTGGGGTATGAACTGACCCCGAAACGCCCGCTGTCCCAGCCGGGACAGTACCTGTCGGAAGAACGGGTCACCCTCATCGGGCCGAAGGGCACCTTCCCGAACGTGGCTATCCTGGGTCCGCCCCGGGGGCACACGCAGGTCGAAGTGTCTGCCACCGATGCCCGCACGCTGGGGTTGCACCCGCCGGTCGCTCTCTCGGGCGATCTGTCCCGGGCAGGCGATATGCTCATCGCATCCAAAGACGCGTTCCTCATGGCGGAACAGAGCCTCATCATTGCCCGTAACCACGTCCACATGTCGCCGGAAGAAGCGGCGGCAGCGGGGCTGTCCGACGGGGACCTCGTCGATGTACGCATGTGCACCGACCGGCCCGTCACGTTCCACGACGTGGTCGTCCGCTCCGGCCCTGCCCACAAACTAGCGCTGCACATCGACTTCGATGAAGCCAACGCCTGCGGGTGGACCGACGGCTGTCAGGCCGTCATCGTGGGGAAGAGCGGCCGTGCGTCCTGCGGGACGGCAATGCCTGAGCCATACGAGGCACCGGCGCCTGTGTACACGGCACTGGAAGAGCCCGGCGGTCTCGGAGACGGCGATGTTCTGATCTCGACCGGCTTCTTAACGGAAGTCCAGGTGAGGGATGCGGTCGCGGCCGGCGCGAAAGCGGTGGTCGTGAACGAGCGGACCGTGGTCTCGCCTCTGGCGAACGATCTGCTTCACCGGCACGGCATCGTGCTGAAACGACTGTAAGGAAAGGATGTGAGAACGGATGAACGAGAACAACACGAAACAGGCACTCGGCATGATCGAAGTCGTGGGTCGTCTCGGAGCCATCGAAGCTCTGGACGCCGCGCTGAAGGCAGCCAACGTGCGGTTCGTGAACATGTCGAAAGTCGGCGGCGGTCTGACCGCGGTCTTCGTCGAAGGCGAAGTCGGTGCGGTCAAGGCGGCCAC
>ONJD01000107.1:0-4212 GCA_900317985.1 uncultured Eubacteriales bacterium
GGATCCCGCTCGACGAGGAGTAAGCCTTCCGTCCTTACAATCGAATCATGAAAAACGGCCCTCTCGGGTACTGTGGACACACAGTCTCCGAGGGGGCTTTTTCTATGCCGATACGAATGTTTATTATATGCAATTACGCATTTGACGGGTGCATAACGACCGTTCGCATACGCCGTTCGACCGCTCCCAAAATAATCCTTGTGTTGCACTTTTTCCGATGCCAAAGTGAGGAGAGGAACGGCAGAAAGCGAGGCGGAGCAGATGAGCATACGGGTCGGCATCACGGACGGGAACCGGGAATTCTTTGAGCGGTTCCACGCGGCGATGAACGAACAGTATTCGGAAGAGATCGAAGTCTATCTGTTCCCCACGCTGTCCAAAGCGCTGAAAGCGGTGGACCGGTTCCGGGTCCGGGTCGTCCTTCTCGAACCGGAGGGGCTATCCTCCTCGGACCTTCCGACGAAGGGCCTGCCCAAGACCGCTTACTTTGCCCGTCTCGCCGACCGGAAACAGGACGAAAAGGACTGGCAGAACCGGCCGGAACAGGACGGGGGAGATCCCTTCGGGGACATCCCGGTCCTCTGCCGTTTCCGCAGCGTGGCGGAATGGCACGACCTCATCGTCAGAGAAGCGTCCGCACTGCCCGGCTTCGTAGACAAGGCTGTCGAGAAAGGCACGCCGGGGGGAGTGAAGCCCGGGAAGAAAACGGAATGCAGAGTCGTGCTGTTCACGTCCGCCGCGGGCGGGACCGGGACATCGACCGCGGCGCGCGCGTTCGCGGAATGCTGCCGGCGGCACAACCGGCGTGTCCTGTTCCTGGACCTGCAGACGTTCCCGGACGACTCCGCCGACCCGGCGGACGGCCTTTATACCCTTGAAGACGTGGTCCTCTCCATCCGCGGACGCCGGTACGCGCCGGACGCCGTGCTGGAGCGGACGCTGAAGTTCGACGAAGAAGGCCTGGTGACCATTCCGCCCCCAAAGAACCCGGCGGTCCTGTTCGACCTGTCCGGCGAGGAGATCGTCACAGTCCTGGACCTCATCAAAGAGAGCCGCAAATGCACCATCATCGTGCTGGACCTCGGGTTCGACGCCACGGAGCGGATCGTCCTGCCGTTTCTGTCGGCAGACTACACGGTGCTTGTGAGCAACGGGACGCGGATCGCCAACCGGAAAACAGGAAAGCTGCTCGACGTACTGCCCGGAATGTGCGCCGGGGACCCGATCGAGCTCTACGAGAAGACCTGCCTCATGTACAACCGCTTCCGGCGGGGAACGAGCGAAGTGCTACAGTCCGAGCTCCCGGTCAAACTGGGCGGCATGGGCGAGCTGAGCGTCACGGACCCCGAAGACCTGGTTGCGGAACTGGCGGTCGCCCCGGCCATGGAGCGGCTCTACGAACGGCTCACAAAGCAGGGAGGCTGACATGGAAGAGACCTTCAAAGAACAGGATGTCCTGCGCAGGGTCCGGCGGGAACTGTACCTAACCGACGGCCTTTCGGCGATGGACGATGAGTCCCTTCGGACGCTCATCCGGAAGATCCTCCTCCGCCAGAACCCGGAACACGACTTTTCCGCGGAGGAGCTGGCGCGGTTCGTCGACACGCTGTACGGCAACTTTCGCGGGCTCGGCATCCTGGAAGAGTACCTGAACGACGACACGGTGTCGGAAATCATGATCAACGCCTGGGACGTCCTGTTCGTGGAACGGGCCGGCGTGGTCGAACGGTCTCCCCGGACCTTCTCCAGTGAAAAGGAACTGGAGGACATAATCCAGCGGATCGTGGCGGGCGCCGGCCGGGAAGTGAACCGGGCCAACCCGATCGTGGACACCCGTCTCCCCGGTGGGGAACGGGTCAATGTGGTCCTGCCGCCGGCCTCCATCGAGACCCCGGTGGTCACCATCCGACGTTTCCCGAAAGACCGCATCACCATGCAGACCCTCGTGGAGTACGGAACGCTCAGCGAAGAGGCGGCGGAGTTCCTCGAACGGCTGGTGAAGGCGAAATACAACATCTTCATCAGCGGGGGCACGAGCTCCGGAAAGACCACCTTTTTGAACGCGCTTTCGGATTATATCCCGAAACGGGAACGCATCATCACCATCGAAGACAGCGCGGAACTGCAGCTGACCGGCATCGACAATCTGGTCCGGCTGGAGACCCGCAATTCCAATACGACCGGCAGCGGGGAGATCACCATCCGGGACCTCATCCGGACGTCCCTGCGCATGCGGCCGGAACGCATCATCGTCGGCGAAGTCCGGGGCGAAGAAGCCCTCGACATGCTGGGCGCCATGAACACCGGACATGACGGTTCCCTGTCCACCGGACATGCCAACTCCTGCGAAGACATGCTCCGCAGACTCGAGACCATGGTCATGACCGGCAGCTCCGGTCTGCCGCTCCCGGCGGTACGGCGAAACATCGCCTCCAGCATCGACCTCATCGTCCATCTCGGCCGGTTGTCGACCCGGCGGAGAGTGGTCCTTGAGATCACCGAAGTCGTCGGGCTGGAGGATGAGGAGATCATCCTGAATCGCCTCTATGAACAGAAGGAAGGGGCTTTGGTCCCCACCGGTAACGAACTCATCCACACCTGGAAGCAGGAGGTATACGGACATGAAACGACCCCGCATCCGCGCACGGTCCGCCTCCGGCGGGCAGACTCCGGCGGAGGACTCCCGTCTGAAGAACCGGACCCGAACGATCCCTACTATTTCTTTTGAGAAATACTGCGGAAAAACCTACGGGGTGCGTGACCTTTCTGTCGGTTTCCTCGGCGGCTTTGCGGGCGGTCTCGCGACCGGGTTCCTGCTCTTTGGACACCCGGTGCCGGAACTGGTGCTGGCGGTGCTGTTCGGCTGGTACTTCCGAGGCGCCTGGGTGCGCCACAAAGTGGAAAAACGGAAGCGGGATTTTCTCGACCAGTTCTGCGACTACCTGGATTCCATCGCCACCTCCCTTGCCGTCGGCCGAAACGGATACGAAGCGTTCCTGACCGCGGACGACGACATGAAGGAGCTCTACGAAAAGGGAGCGCCCATCCGGTATGCGTCGGGGCGATTGACGGAAGGCCTCAAAAACGGCCGGGCCATCCCGGATCTGCTCCGGGAAATGGCGGAGGAGACGGACTGCTCGAGCGTGCGGACGTTTGGAGAAATCTACCAGATCTGCAGCACGGCGGGCGGGAACCTGAAACACATCGTCGGGGACACCCGGAACATGATCATCGAGAAGATCGCCATCGAACAGGAGATCCAGACGGTGCTGACCGGGCCAAAAAACGAGCTGAACATCATGGTGCTCATGCCCCTCGTCATCCTCGCGTCGCTGCGGGTGCTCGGGGGCGGGATCATCACGGACGATTCGTCCTCCATGCTGGTGAACACCATTGCCCTCGGTATCTTCGGGGGTTCTTACTGGCTGGGCAGGAAGATCGTCGACATCCGGGTATGAACAGAAAGGAGCGGGAATATGACCTACTGGCTGCGCGTCGGACTGATGGCGCTCGCGACCCTGCTGTCTTTCTGGTCGGCATCCTTTTTGTTCCGTGCCCGGAACGACATGACCGATGTCACGGGCCTTCCGGTGTTTTTTCTGGAATCGCTGTTTCCCGCGGGCCGGCGCCTGCGGATCCGGCTGAAGAGAAAAGACCGGAGTTCCCGGGACCGGTACCGCAAGCTCCTCGAACTGTACACGCCCGGGGAGGCCGACCGCATCCGGCGGCAGGCGATGGATGCAGGATATACCTATCTGCTGCTCCTGCTCCCTCTCCTTTTGCTGATGCTGGCGGTCACGGGCGATGTGCTGCTCGGCAGCCTCGAACTGGTCCTGCTCGTCGGGCTCTGCCTGTACTTCGACTACTGGCTCGACAGTACGGTGCGGAAGCGGCACGCCGAGCTGGAGACGCAGTACCCCGCCATGCTGACGGAGATGTCCCTCATGGTGAATGTGGGCATCACCGCCGGGGAAGCATTCGACCGGGTGGCGGTCTCTTCGAACGGCCTCCTGTTCCGGGAGATGCAGCGGGTGACGGAAAGCGTGAAAAACGGCATGCCGATCGATGAGGCGCTGGACACGCTGAGTACCCGGGCGCCGCTTCGGGAGATGAAGAAATTCGTCTCTCTCTACAAACAAAATCTGGTCAAAGGCGGGCCGGACTTTCCTCGGACACTCCAGGAAATGGCGGCAGGAGCCTGGACCGACCGAA
>ONJD01000107.1:4218-10691 GCA_900317985.1 uncultured Eubacteriales bacterium
GAACTCCGCCCGGACCCAGGGAGAACTGGCGGAGCAGAAACTGTTGCTCCCTACGATGTTCATGTTTGTCGGCATCCTGCTCATCATCATCGTGCCGGCATTCCGCAATCTGTTTTGAGACCCGTATACGGGAGAAGGAGACGTGTTATGAAACTGCTCGTATTTCTATGGAACTGGTGGATCGCCCTGACCGGAAAGGTGCGGCGATTCACGGTGAAGACCGCGGCAGCGGCGGCTGCCGGCAACACCGGTGAGATCAACATCGTGGCGATGGTGCTCATCATCATCGTCGTCATCGCTCTTGTGGCGATCTTCCGAAGCGAGATGACCGACATTGTTACGAAGATGTTTGAAAAGATCCGCAGCGGCATGGAACTCTGAGAAGAGTTCGCCGGAGCGGGACCGCGGCTCTGCCCAGGTCATCGAGTTTTCTTATGTGTTCCCGATCGTTCTTCTGACGGTGGTGGGACTCATGTATCTGACCTTCCTGCTCTTTTTCCATGTCTATGCATTCCATGTGACCGAGGACGCGGTCGAAACGGCAACGCGGTATGTGGGCGGAGACCGGCTCTACTGGCATCTGTCCACCCACAGTCTGGACGAGGATGTCCTGGCGGACTGCGCCGGCACCATGGAGAAAAAGCTGACCGCGATGCAGGTCCTGCCGGGACTGAAGTTCTCATCCGCCCTTAACGAGAACGCTTCCGGCAGCCGCATCGTTGCAGGCGCTACCTGCTCCTTCCGGGGGAAACGACTGTTTTCCGTCCGGTCGGAGCGGGCCTTGCGCAAACCGACCGAGTTCGCGGAGGACGTCGACCTGGCGGAAGACCTTGCGGAGGATACCGGGCTGAAACAGTTCCTCGAGCAACGGTTCGGGCGGTATATCCAGATGGACAAGGAGTACCTGTGATGAACCATCAGACCGTACGGGGGTCCATCTCCCTGTTCCTCGTCCTCATCCTGATGCCGCTGTTCAGCGGCACGTACCTTGCCATCGATGCCGGTCGGGCCTCCGCGGCCCGTTCCCGGCTGGAAAGCGCACTGAACCTGACCGGAAATGCGGCATTGAACGACTACGATGAAGCGCTGAAAGACTGGTATGGGCTCTTTGCCATGGCGAAGTCTCAGGAGGCATATGAGAGGGAACTGACAGCCGTGTTTTCCGGCACGATCGATGCCGGAGAGACGACGGGGGACGGCTCCTTTGACAACTACATCAATACGGGGACGAAAGACTTTTCCGTCTCCTTCCCGTCAGACGCGTCGCTGGCCCGTACCGGTTTGCCCGGGGAGTGAGCCAGCGGATCGGGGCGTTCCAGCATATCCGTGAGGCCTCGGATGCTCTGTCGAAAAGCCAGGATTACTACGATGACCTCTCCGGAGTCAGTAAACAGCTGACCAAACTGGCGGATGCGCTTCCGGCCGAGGCAGAAGGCTTCGATGCGGGCGCTCAGGAATCTGCGGTGAAGTCCATCCTCGGGGGCCTCGACAAACTGTCCTCCCAGGTGAAGAAGACCGACCGGTCGGCAGATGCCTGGAAAAACTCTCTCGACCAGATGCCGGAGGGGGAAGCGCGGTCTCTGCTCGCCGGCGACTATAAAGCGACGGCAGGGGTCCTGAACGAAGAAGGCGTCTCCGCCCTGCGGGACAAACTGAACGCTGACCTCACTGCCATCGATGACTACAACGCCGCCAAAAAGAAAGCCGGGGAAGACCGGAAGGCAGCGGAAGAAGCGTTGAAAGCGGCAGAAGAGGCGGTGGCCGCCGGCGGAGAAGCACCGCAGGGGCTGATCGATCCGGCGTCCATCAAGGACCCGGAGCCGCCGTCCCTTTCGTACCGGAATGACGCGCTCTACGGGTACATCGCCGGAAGCCGGACGAAAGACAGTTCGGACCCGGAAAAAGAAGAGAAGCGTTCGGTGAAGAACGCGCTGGAATCGTTCAAAGAAGCCGACCGCACAACGCTGGTGTCGGGCGTTCCGGACCAGTATGTCTCCCGCACTGCGGGCAGCACCGTGTGCGCGGCGATCGACGCGGTGGGGAGTTCCGCGGCCAATGTCCCTTCGGACAGCGGCGGGAGCGTCCAGTCTCAGATGAGCGGCCTTCGGACCTTTTTTCGACACCTGACCGGCAGTACAGACAGTCTCCTGTCTGACAGCTATGTCGAAGAGTTCCTGACGGAGAGTTTCAGCTGTTATACCAGCGAGGACTCCGCCAAAACGCTGGCAGGCGCCGAGCTCAAGTCCGGACCGCTCTTCAAAGGAGAGACCGAATACCTGCTCTTCGGGCAGGACTATCTCCCGGCGAATGTCCATCTGGCCGCGGACCTTCTGTTTGCCATCCGCGTGCTGTTCAATTCTATTTATGCTTTTTCCAACGCCAGGATGCGGGCCGAGGCCCTGTCCGTGGCGACGGCCGTGGCGGCCTGGACCGGGGCCGGAGTGGCAGTTGCCCAGAATCTGATCCTTGGCGCCTGGGCCATGGCGGAGTCCGTGAGCGATGTCTCAACTCTGCTGAAAGGCGGGACGGTCCCGCTTTACAAGAATGCCGCCACCTGGACGCTCGGGCTGTCCGGGATCTCAAACAAACTGCGGGAAGGCGCCGTGTCTCTGGCAAGCCATACGATCGACGACGTCTACGCAAAGATCGAAAAAGCGGCGGACGACAAGATCGAAGAGGTGCGCGACATCGCGCTCAGCTACTTTCGGGAGACGACCGAAGGCGCTGTGGAATCTCTGACGAACCTGATCCTGACCCCGGTGGAAGCGAAGATCACCACACTCATCGGCGACAAGTCGAGGGAGTCCGTTTCCCGGGAGGAAGTCCGGTCGATGCTGACGTCAGCCGTCGACAGCGCGGACAACGGTTCCGCCGGATACGCCGCGGCGAAAGCGGCTTTCAACAGCGTTGCGCTGGAGCCCCTGACCGATGTCGTCTCCTCCAATTACAAGAGCCTCCTCAGCCTGGATGAGTCGGTGGCGACCACCGCCTCGAACGCCATCCGTCACGGCATCGAGGATGCGTATTCCACGATGTTTTCCGAAGTGAAGAAGGCGGTCGACCGGAAGGTCTCCGGCGTGGAACAGACGATCCACAACGCTTTCCGGGAAGGCGGAGACGAACTGAAAGCGGACGTGACCGATGCCATCGACGGCTATGCGGAGACTCTTTCGGAATACCTCGGCTCCGGCAGCGGCGGCGGGACGACCCTGTCCCGGAACACCGCCCTGTCCTCCTACTCCGGCACGGCCATGTCATACCGGGACTACCTCAAGATCTTCGTGTTCACGGGCCTCGTGAACAACAACGTCAAAAAAGGCATGCTGACCCGTGCCGCCAAACTCATGCAGGCGAACTGCCACCAGACAGAGAAGTCGTTCTCCATCGCGAAAGCTTACCGAAAGATCGAACTGTCCGGTGCCGCCGGCATCGTGACGCACACCGTGAAAGGACGTGAGACCTATGCGTACTGACCTGTTTCGCCGCGGGGCGATCCACCTCCTCTGCCTCCTGACGACCTCCTGCGGGTCAAAGGGGAGCGGGACAGTCGAAGTTGGAGCGACCTCGGCGCGTTCTTCCGAAACGACGCTCCCGGCCGGGTCTGCTCTCGCGTTCGGGGATTCTTCGGCCGTTGTCGCCCATTTCCCGAGCTTCGAAGTCGCTGTCCCGGCGGACTGGTCCGTCCGGGGAAATGTCGGGAAAGTCTACGAAGGCGACGGCATGTTCCTCCTGGCCGGGCCGCTGGACGGCGCGTCCGACGCGGCATCTGTCGAGACGTCTCTGGCCGAGGAGCTGGAACTGTTTTTCAATACGGAATACTACCGCTCTCAGGTGCGGTTCGAATCGGAAAAGGAATATGAAGACGGGGCGATGCATCGCCTCAGCGGAACACTGCACAACGACCGGAACGGCGATACCCTCCGCTTCGCGGGATGCTTCCGTTCGGCGCCGGGGCTGTATTGTTTTTACTTCTGGTCGGACTCGTCCCGCGACCGCGACGGGGAACGTTTTATGGAGACCACTTATGAAAGCATCCGTATCCTCTGACCGCGGCTCGTACAGCGTGGAAGGCGCGCTGTCGCTGACGGTGTTCACGGCATGTCTCATGGCGCTCATCTCCATCCTGACCATCATCAAGACAGAGGCGGAAGTGGGAGACGCGCTCCGCGAGACCGCCATGGAACTGTCCCAGTATTCCTATGTCTGGGGCCGTACTGAGTACCTGAAAGACTATGCGGGAGAGAAGCTGCCGAAACTCGCGGAACTGATGGGGGACCCCGAAGGGACTTCCGACCTCTCCCTGACCGGGCCGGCCGTCGCCAAACTCCTGACGAAGCAGAATTTTCCGCGGGACGACGTGGACGAATGGCTGAAAAAGCAGGGAGTCCGGGGCGGCTATGAAGGTCTGGACTTCCTCGACACCCAGGTCCTGATGGATGGAAAGACCATTGAGGTGGCGGTCACCTATGACCTCGACGTGCAGACCTTCGGGCTGTTTCAGAAGACGCTCCACCAGAGAGCGGCCGCCGTCACCTATGGACTGCTGCCCACCGATTCCGCGCTGAAAGAGGCACGGAAACGGCCGGTCGAATCCACGATCTGGCAGGAGAACAATTTCGTCCGGGGACGGTACTTCGCGAATGAAGTTCGCTCCGGAAAACAATATGGTGTCCCGGTGAGACCGGGGCAGGGCATCGACCTCTACGATGCCGCGACAGGGACCTATGCGGAAGTGTATTCCATCAATGTGTTCCTGCCCACCTATGCCACCGCGTCCTATGCTCCACGGGTCGATTCCATAGAAAAAGCACTGTTCGGTTATGCCACAGACCTGCGGAAAGATATTTCCGGACTGGGGCAGGAGATCGTGCTGGCGGACGGGTCTTCCGCGAAGCCCGTGAAGGCGGAACGGAAGATCCTCATCCTCATCGTTCCGGAAGAGGTGAAGCAGTACGACGCCATGGAAGGGGCGCTGGAAGGGACGGCGAATGCCATACGTGAAAAGCACGGCATCTCCGTGGACCTTCGGTACGAACAGAAAGCGTTAGTCAAAAGCGGGGAGGAGTCTGAGAAAAAATGATCGAAAAATACTGGGATCCGGGGTCTCTGCTCCTCCTTGTTTTCTGTCTGGTCCCCATCTGCAGAGAGGATCTCCGAACGCGGACGATCCCACAGAAGTGGTGCATCGCCCTCGGAGTCGGAGGCCTCTGCCTTGCGGCCGCAAAGACGCTTGTGACCGTCATTACGGTATATCGCGACACCGGTTCGCCCATTGCCGGTGCCGCTGTATATACGCCCATTTTCTTTTCTTTGGCAGGAGCCCTTGCCGCGACCGGCCTGGGGCTTCTCTGCCGGGGCGCGACCCGGGACGGGTTCGGGTGGGGCGACGTCAAGTTGATGGCGGCGCTCGGTGCTTCCATGGGTCTGTTCCCGTTCCTGCGGGGCATGGCGATGACCGGCCTCTGTTCGCTGATCGCCGCCTTGTTCCTGTTGTTGGTGAAAAAAGCAAAAACCTCAGACACGCTGCCCTTTGCGCCGTTTCTTGCGGCGGGGGCGGTTCTGTCGGAGGTCTTCGAAGTGTTGATGGAAGCGGGGTGAGTTCATATGGCAGAAGAAAAGACGCCCCACGCCGGAAAGAAAGCCGTTCTGGCCGGTCTGCTGCTCCTGCTGTTCTGCGCAGCCGGCTGGGGCCTGCTGTTTTACGGTCACCAGTCCGAAGTGGCCGGTCTGGAAGAGCGGAAGCTGGCTGCGGACGAGAAGTTCCAAAAGCAGATCTATGACGAGGCGTTAGTGGACTACAAAGCCTGTCTGGAAGCGGCGCCGAACGACCTTTCCTGCATGGCCCGCGTCGCGGAGATCTACCATCTCACCGGGCAGGACAACAGCTGCATCGCCTGGTGCGAACGGGTCCTGCGCCAGGATCCGAAGGACCTGAAGACCCGCCTCTATGAGGCACGGTCCTACGACAACAAGAAGAACGTGCATTCCGCCATTTCGGTACTGCAAAACGCCGGGAAGACCGACGGGACCGAAGCAGAACGGAAGGAGCGGGACGAATACCTGCGTGAACTGAAGGGGCGGTATGAACTGACTTACTTCTCCTTCAAAGCGATCTTCCCCTGGTTCCGACTGCCGGACGGGACGCCTGCCGCTACCGTGGCGGAGGATGAGACGCTCGCGGTCTACACCGCTGCCGGGAAGCAGACACTCTCCGGCGCCTGGGGCTTCCTCGGCATGTCCGCCGATGACGATCTCCTGTTCCCGGTGCGGGAGCAGGACCAGTGGTTCTTTGTGGACGACAACGGAGAGCGTCGGCTGGTGCCGGACGGGACCTATCTGTCTTTGCGCAGCTTTTCAGAGGGTCTGGCTCCGGCGACACGAAAGCGCGGCCCTGAACCGGACGCCCCGGTGGTGGCCGGCTATCTCGATCATACGCTGAAAGAACTGCGGTTCGACTTTCAGGAAACCTATCC
>ONJD01000106.1 GCA_900317985.1 uncultured Eubacteriales bacterium
CTCTTACACTCTTTGGCTTCCCCTTCCCCGGAAGCGAGGCATATCAAACAAAGAGATTGTAAGCCCGGTCTCGTGGCCAGGCATAGACGTGCAAATACAGGTTTGTTGGTGAGAGCGGAAAAGACCCGCGAGTTCCAAAGAGGTTCGCGGGTCTTTTGTGTTGTGCTGAGGTTCAGCGGATCGCTCAGATGCGGGCGACGCCGGACTTGCGGGCAGCTTCGGCAACAGCCTTGGCGACGGCGGGGCCGACGCGCGGGTCGAATGCCTTCGGGATGATGTAGTCTTCGGACAGTTCATCGTCAGAGATGAGGCCGGCCAGCGCCAGAGACGCAGCCATCTTCATATCTTCGTTGATGTCGGAAGCGCGGACATCGAAGGTGCCGCGGAAGATGCCGGGGAATGCCAGAACGTTGTTGATCTGGTTCGGGAAGTCGGAACGGCCGGTGGAAACGACGCGGGCGCCGGCGGCTTTGGCCTCGTCCGGGAAGATCTCCGGAGTCGGGTTCGCGCAGGCAAAGACGATGGCGTCATCGGCCATAGATTCGACCATTTCCTTGGTGACGGTGCCGGGGCCGGAGACGCCGATGAAGACGTCCGCGCCGACGAGCATGTCAGCAAGAGAACCTTCCTTATGGTCGAGGTTCGTGACTTCGGCCATTTCTTCCTTGATCCAGTTCAGGCCGTCGCGGCCTTTATAGATGGCGCCTTTCCGGTCGCACATGGTGACATTCTTCGCACCGTAGGACATAAGAAGCTTGACGATGGCGATGGCGGCGGAGCCGGCACCGGACGTGACGATCTTGATGTCCTCGATGTTCTTGCCGACGAGTTTCAGCGCGTTGATGAGGCCGGCCAGAGTGATGACGGCCGTGCCGTGCTGGTCATCGTGGAAGATCGGGATGTCGCATTTCTCTTTCAGTTTGCGCTCGATCTCGAAGCAGCGGGGAGCCGCGATGTCTTCGAGGTTGACGCCGCCGAAGGAACCGGAGATCATGTAGATGGTCTCAACGATGGTATCGACGTCTTTGGACTTGATGCAGAGCGGGAACGCGTCTACATCGCCAAAGTTCTTGAACAGAACGCATTTGCCTTCCATGACGGGCATGCCGGCTTCGGGGCCGATGTCGCCAAGACCGAGGACTGCAGTACCGTCGGTGACGACGAGACACATGTTGTGTCTGCGGGTCAGCTCATAGCTCTTTTCGAGGTCCTTCTGGATCTCAAGGCAGGGCGCGGCGACGCCGGGGGTATATGCCAGCGAAAGGTCGTCCTCGTTTTCGGTCGGGACGGTCGAAACGACTTCGATCTTACCTTTCCATTCGCCGTGCAGTCTGAGGGATTCTTTTGCGTAATCCATGGGAGCTCCTTCCTTTCGTTAAAAAGCACTTAACTTTTTGTATTTCTCAAAAAGGGAGCCGAACTCGGGTTAGAGCCGGCTCCCAGAATGCCGCTATTGAAAGACTTAGTCTTCCCAGGGGAACTTGTACTGCGTCAGGCCAAGCTCGTCACGGACAGCGACGATCTCTTTCTGGACGGGTTCGGTGATCGGGACACCCTTGTCTTTTCTTTCCAGCCAGACATCCCACTCTTTTTCGTTGGCGGTGTAGATGCGGTCAGCACCCGGAGCCTTCGTGGAGTTACGGACGGTGCGGATGATCTCGCCGGCTTTCTTTCTGGCGAGCTCTTCGCCGAGGAAGTGGTCGGTGTCGATGGCGATGAAGAAGTGGCCGAGATGATAGGGAACGAGGTTGCCGTTCTCATCTTTACCGTCGAGCATCTTGCCGTAGTTGCCGTCCTGAAGGATGGCGGAAAGAAGTTCGACGACCATGGCATAGCCATAGCCCTTGTAGCCGCCGAGCGCTTCGCCGGCGCCGCCGAGGGTGGTGAGGGCAGCGGTGCCCTGACGGATCATCTTGAGGCCTTCGCCCGCGTCGCCGCAGAACTCTTCGCCGTCTCTGGTGATGACGGTGCCTTTGTGGACGTTCTCGCCGATGCGCTCATAGTACTCGATCTTACCGTTCTGGGTGATGGAGGTGGCGCAGTCGATGACGAAGTCGAAATCTTCGTCGGTGGGGATGCCGATGGTCAGCGGGTTGGTGCCGAACATGCCGTCGACGCCCCAGGTCGGAGCAACGGACGGACGGGCATTGGTACCGGTGATGCCGATGCAGCCCTGCTTCGCAGCCTGGGATGCATAGTAACCGGCGATACCGTAGTGGCAGGAGTTGCGGACCGCGACCATGCCCAGGCCGTATTTCTTGGCCTTGTCGATCGCCATCTGCATGGACTTGTAACCGATGACCTGACCCATTCCGTCGTGTCCGTCGACAACAGCGGTGGTCTCGGTCTCTTTGATGATCTCAAAGTTGGTGACAGGCTGCTGGATGCCAGCTTTGATTCTGTCGAGATAGATGGGTTTGAAGCGGTTGCAGCCGTGGCTCTCGATACCGCGCTTGTCGGACTCGAGGAGGATGTCGGTGCAGATCTTCGCATCTTCTTCCGGAATGCCGTAACCAATAAACGCGTCAGTTACGAACGGGGTGATGAGGTCCCAGGGACAATAAACTCTAGGCATGATTTCTACAACTCCTTAAACAATAGTGCTGATACAGAAATTCCCTTTCTTTATACGGAAATTTCACCACTTACAATTGTACCGTCTTGTCTGTTTTTTATCAATAACAATTTGTAAACTTGTATCATAAAACAACATATGAAAAAAGCCTCCCGTAAAGGAGGCTTTTTGTGTATTTTGTTGGCGATTTACGGCATCAGCCCAGGAACGACGGCAGATACTCGTAGAGGGCGTTCCCGAACAGAGACAGGAACACGACTCTGGGCATCATGCCGGCCATGGAGATGCCGAGATATTTGAGGTAGTTGTAATGCGCGCTCCCGTAGAACATGGAGATGGCATTGACGGAAAAGAAGGGGATGAACCGGAGGAAGAACATGACGACCGCGCTGTCTCGCGAATCGTCTTCGAGGTATTCCCTGACCCGCTTCATTTTGTCGAGCTGACGGGAGACGAACTCGCCGCCGAGGAAGAACCCCATGAAGTAGGACGTCGTCAGCTCCACGACGACACCGGCGATGTTGACGAGCAGGCCGATGACCGGTGTGAACGCCACACCGACACCCACGTTGACGAGGGACGCCGGGACGACGAGGACGATCGACTTGATGGCGAACAGCGCCATGACGACCAGGAACCCTTTCCAGGGAGACCCGGCCCGGCGGACCATCTGCTCGACGTCGAGGTGACGGAGCGTATCGAAGTTCAGGATGATGAACGTGAGCAGGAGACCGACGATCAGGAGCCGCAGGATGTCCTGCCAGTGTTCTTTCCAGTACTCTTTCAGGTTGAAATCTTTCATAGGCATTGGTGGATGGTCACAGAAGGAATGCGCAACCCGCCAGCATCATTCTTCCAATGAATGTAAACAGACGGCTAACGACTCGTATTGGTTTATTATCATACATCTGCGGTCTTGAATAACGCAATTCCACAAGCAGCAACGCAAGAAGGAAAAGGATGCCGCCGACGAAAACCCAGGTCGCGTGCAACACGTCGGTTTGGAACAGAGAAAAGGCAAACACGGAAGAGGCCGCGAATGAGGCACTCCCAAGAAGAAAGTAAAAGGCACCTATAATGAATACTTTGATATCGGAAACCGTAACTGTGACTCTCATCAGAAAAACTCCCAGCAAAGTAAAAATGAAAGGCAACAGGAGTAAGACGAGGAATGGCACCACATACTCTGTGGTATTGGCATGTCGTGCGAGTCCCTTGATGAAAGCCACTGTTTGATAGAAATAAGAGCAGATATACAGGATGCCTGCAACACAGAGCGTGACCCGATTATTACGGGATTCTCCTGAAATCGTTTGTAATAAATAATCAGAAGATCCGTTTCCACTGCGATCCAGAAATGCAAGCACGATATCACCAATGGTGACAAGAATCAAACTGAATACAAAACAGTTTGCGGCGCTGGACGTTTCTCCAAACATAATGATTAGAGCGATGGCATAAAACACAACGCAAAAAGCCGCAATCGATTTCAGCACTATGCCTTTGGTGGTCGTAACATCCAGGCACTCATACTGAAACCAAGTCCCAAAAAAACATGCAACAATCCAGCACACAGTTCCCACTGCGAACATAGATGTCATTTATTTCCCCTCCTCAATGTGCTCTCTGCCCGTCTCAATGATAGAGCGGACATGGTCGTCATCGAGGGAATAGTAGACC
>ONJD01000105.1 GCA_900317985.1 uncultured Eubacteriales bacterium
GTGAGGTCTCTATTGTTGGCGCGCCCGAGAGGATTCGAACCCCCGGCACCCAGAACCGGAATCTGGTGCTCTATCCAGCTGAGCTACGAGCGCGTGTGCGAATAGTATTATAAGAGGTTTCGCCTCTCTTTTCAAGTGTTAGTTTGGCAGGCGGGAGGCCTTAGAAATGGTACTCGTCGTGGAGGATCGGTTCCCCGTTGTCCCAGTACCAGTGGCGGAACGTGATGCCGTTCGAATGGTCGTGGATGTGGATGCTTCCGTAGCAGTTGTTCAGGACCGCGCCGGGGTTGAAGAGGTACACGTCTCCCCAGTTCGCGCAGTACTGCCGGTGCGTGTGACCGAAGCAGACGACCTGGCGTCCGTTCTTCTCGGCGTCCATCGCGAGATAGTCATAGCCGTCCTTCACGAACTGGAGGTGGCCGTGGGTCGTGTAGAACTTGTACCCGCCGATCTCGTCAAAAGACGTGCGGGGGTTCATGGACATGGAGTCCACATTGCCGGCGACCGCGATGCACTGCTTGTGGCGCAGGCACTGCAGGTCGTTGAGGGACGCCCAGTCCCGCTCTCCGTCTCCGCAGAAGATGACGGCGTCGACGACCGGCGCGTAGGCTTCGACAATGTCCCGCAGACGGTCTCTGCAGCCGTGGACATCGGACAATACGAGGATCTTCATAAACTCACAATCTTTCTCTAAAGTGTTTCTCAAAACTCCGCGTCGATGGCCATCGTGGCCTTCGCGTTGAGGTCTAAACCGGCTCTGTGTCCGGCGATGTATTCGTAATACCCCTGGGCCGCGACCATGGCGCCGTTGTCGCCGCAGTACTGCAGTTCGGGCATGTACAGGGTCCAGTGGTTCTTCTCGCAAATCTCTTCGAATCGTTTCCGTAGGAACGAGTTGGCGGAGACGCCGCCGGCGAGGACGATGGTGTCATAGCCGAGGTCCTTCGCGGCCCGCTCCGTATTGTCGGCCAGCGAGTCGACGACCGCCGTGATGATGGTGGCGCCCATGTCCTCCACGTTCGGGGCCTCCCCCTTCTGCTCCATGTGGTGCACCGTGTTGATGACGTACGTCTTGAGGCCGGAGAAGCTGAAGTCGTAAGGCGAACCGTCGACGTGCGGACGGGGCGTCTCGAATGCGTGCGGGTTTCCGTTTTGGGAGACCGCGTCCATGTTCTTGCCGCCCGGGTACGGGAGGCCCAGCACACGGGCCGTCTTGTCCATGCACTCCCCTGCCGCGTCGTCCCGCGTCTGCCCGATGACTTTGTACTCCGTCGGGGACCTGACTTCCACGATGTGGGAGTGGCCGCCGGAGGCGACGAGGGCCAGGAACGGCGGTTCCAGGTCCGGGTGCGTCACATAGTTCGCGGCGATGTGCGAGCGGAGGTGGTGCACCGGCACGAGCGGGATGCCCGAGGACAGGGACAGGCCCTTCGCGAAGTTCACGCCCACCAGCAGGGCTCCGATGAGCCCGGGTGCCGCCGTGACCGCGATGGCGTCGATGTCCGCGAGTTCACAGCCCGCGTCCTTCAGCGCCTGCTTCGTCACCTGCTCGATGCACTCCGCGTGCCTGCGGGAGGCGATCTCCGGCACCACGCCGCCGTAGAGGATGTGCTCCTCCAGCGAGGACGCGATGACGTTCGACAGGACCTTCCGTCCGTCTTCCACGACCGAGACAGCGGTCTCGTCGCAGGAACTTTCAATGCCTAAGATCTTCAAGGCGTTTTGCCAACTTTCTTCTGTAGTTTCGTCAGTCGATAAAACTGATCTCCGCGTCGCCGAAGGGCGTCCACATCTTCGCCTGTCCGAAGTGACAGGTCATGATGAGCGCGTCTTCCTCCGGGTCGGAGTAGTACTTCTTCCGGGTGCCCTCGATCTCGAAGTCGAAGGCGGTGTAAAGGCCGATGGCGGCCGTGTTCGAGCGCCGCACTTCCAGCGAGAGGAAGGAGGCCCCGTTCGCTTTGCAGTTCTCGATGGCCCGCTCCACCAGCGCTCTGCCGACGCCCTGCCGGCGCGCGGTCTCCGTGACACACACGTTTTCGACGAAGGCTTCATCGCGCACGATGTAGGTGGCGATGTACCCCACCACCTCGCCGTCGTCGTTCTTCGCGACGAAGAAGTAGTACGCGGGGTTCTGGAAGCACTCCTCGATGGACGCCTGTTTCCAGGGGTTCGACGGGAAGCATTCCTCTTCCAGCCGCGCCACGTCCGGGATGGAGAGGGCAGTCATGTTCACGATCTTCATGCCTTACCCCTTCGCCTCGTACCAGGTCTTCCCGATGTGGGCGTCCACCTGCATGTCGACGGCCAGGGCGGCCGCGTGTTCCATCTCGAACTTCACGATGTCGAGGACCTTGTCGGCGATGGACTCCTCACATTCGACGATGAGTTCATCGTGCACCTGCATGATGAGGCGAGCGTCGAGGTCTTCCATGGCGAGGCGGTTGTACACCTTGATCATGGCGATCTTGATGATGTCCGCGGCCGTGCCCTGGATGGGCATGTTCCGGGCGACCCGCTCCCCGAAGGCCCGGAGGTTCCGGTTGGAGGCGGTCAGCTCCGGCAGGTACCGGCGGCGTTCGTAGAGGGTCTTCACATAGCCGTCTTTCTTGGCCTGCTCGACCACGTCGTGCATGTATGCGTCTACCCCGCTGAAGTTGTGGAGGTAGCCTTTGATGTATCGGTCCGCTTCCGCGCGGGTGATGCCCAGCTGCTTCGACAGGCTGAACGCGCCGATGCCGTACACGATGCCGAAGTTGACGGCCTTCGCGTTCGAACGCATGAGGGGCGTCACGTAATCGAGCGGCACACCGAAGACCTGGGAGGCCGTGATGGCGTGGATGTCTTCCCCGCTCTGGAAGGCGGCGATCATGTTCTCGTCGTTCGCGACGGAGGCGAGCACGCGCAGTTCGATCTGCGAGTAGTCCGCGTCCACCAGCGTGTAGCCGGGTTTCGCGATGAAGAACTTCCGCAGTTCGGACCCGATGGGTTTGCGGACCGGGATGTTCTGGAGGTTCGGCTCCGACGAGGAGATGCGCCCCGTCCGGGTCTCGGTCTGGTTCAGGGTCGAATGGATGCGTCCGTCGTCCGCGATGACCTTGACGAGGCCGTCGCAGTAGGTGGACTTGAGTTTCGAGACCGTGCGGTATTCGAGGATGTCCGCGACGACCTTGTACTCGTCCGCCAGTTCTTCGAGGACCGCGGCGTTGGTGGACCAGCCGGTCTTCGTCTTCTTGCCGCCGGGGAGGCCCATTTTTTCAAAGAGGGCTTCGCCGAGCTGCTTCGGAGAGTTCAGGTTGAATTCAAAGCCCACTTCGTCATAGATGCGGGCGGTCATCTCTTCCACGCGTTTGTTGATCTCTTCGCCGTACACCTTGAGGCCGTCGGCGTCCACGAGGAAGCCGTCCTGCTCCATGGAGGCGAGGACTTCGGCGAGGGAGATCTCCATCGCCAGGAGGTCTGCCTGATTGTTCGCGTCGATGGCTCCGAGGAGGTATTCCTTCGTGCGGTCGAGGCACAGGGTCTCGTTCACGAGCGCCGCGTCGTTGTCGCAGGCAATGGTGCCGAACTTGCCCCGGTTGTACTCCTCATAGAGCCGGACCGGGTCGTAGGTCTTGGCGCCGGGGTTCAGGATGTAACCGGCGAGGGACGCGTCGAACTGGAGGTTCTCGACCCGGAAGCCCCTGGTCTTCGCATAGGCGAAGAGCGGCTTGGAGTCCGAGGTGTATTTGGCGATGGACCGGTCCTGAAGGAACGTGTCGAAGCCTTCGAAGTCCGAGCCCTCCGGCAGGTAGACGGGCACGCCGTCCGCCATGAGGCAGAGTTCCTTGAGGTCCGTGCCGTCCCAGTGGGCGTAGAACGTGACCGGGTCCCCCAGGTCTTTCGCGATGTCTTTGAAAGCGCTGACCGTTCTGCAGGCGAGGACTTCCTTCGCGCCTGTTTCCTCTTCCGGCGCCGCGTTGACGGCGGCTTCCCGGAGGCCGAACTTGTCGATCATCTTGAACATCTCGAGGGACGCGAGGAGCCGTGCGGCCGCCTCCGGGTCCCCTTCGGTCGGGACGTAATGGGACAGGTCCGTGTCGATGGGCGCGTCCAGTACGATGGTGCCGAGCTTCCGGCTGAGGTACGCGTTGTCTTTATCGTTCAGGAGGTTCTCTTTCTTCTTCGGGGTGAAGCCGAGTTCCTCGATGTGGTCGTAGATGTAGTCGATGCTGTGGTACTTCGAGATCCACTCCTGCGCCGTCTTCGGGCCGATGCCCGTGACGCCGGGGATGTTGTCGGAGGAGTCGCCCTGTCCACCGTCTGAGCGCGACCCATCTTCGTGGAGGCGAGGAGGACGGAGACGTTGTCCCGGACGAGCTGCAGGGAGTCCCGGTCGCCGGTGGCGACATAGCAGTGGTCGCCGGGGCCGATGGCCGCCGAGAGGGTGCCGAGGATATCGTCCGCCTCATACCCTTCCTGCTCGACGATGGCGTAGCCGAGTTTCTGCAGGAGGTCTTTGAGGACCGGCATCTGCTCCGCGAGTTCCGGGGGCATGCCCTTGCGGCCCGCCTTGTACTCGTCATACATCTCATGGCGGAACGTGGGTGCTTTCAGGTCGAAGGCGAACGCCACGGCGTCGGGGTCTGCCGTCTCCTTCAGCTTCAGAAGGATGTTGAGGAACCCGTAAATGGCATTGGTGAATCGCCCGTCCTTCGTCGTCAGCAGTTTGATGCCGAAAAACGCGCGGTTGACGATGCTGTTGCCGTCGATGACCAGTAGTTTCATGGGAACGCCTCCTGTTTCTTTAAGGACAAATATTTTACCATATAGGGGTTCTATTTGCAAAAGCGCTCCGTTACTGATAAAATGCTACAAGAATTTTCTAAAACCGCTTTGGAAGGAGAGTGACGGCCATGCGGATCGGTTCCCTGGAACTGCAGGGCTCCGCGGTCCTGGCGCCCCTGGCCGGGGTGGCCGACCGGGCGATGCGCGAACGGTGTCTCTCCTACGGTGCCGCCATGGTCACGACCGAGATGGTGAGCGCCAAGGGCTTCACGATGGGAGACCGGAAAAGCCGGGAACTCTTACAGCTCTCGGACCTCGAACACCCGGGCGCCATCCAGCTCTTCGGGTACGACCCCGCCATCCTGGCGGAGGCCGCGAAGCGGGTCGAGGCGGAGTTCCCCTGTGAGGCGATCGACCTCAACATGGGCTGTCCCGCGCCGAAGATCACCGGCAATAACGCCGGCTCTTCCCTGCTGCGCGATCCGGACCTCGCGGTGTCCATCGCCAAAGCGGTCGTGGAAGCCGTACAGAAACCCGTCACGGTCAAGATGCGCACCGGCTGGGACCCCGAGTCCCTCGTCTGTGTCGAACTGGCAAAGCAGCTCGAAGACGTCGGTGTCGCCGCGCTCACGGTCCACGGACGCACGAAGGACCAGATGTACGCGCCGCCGGTCGACCGCAGCTCCATCAAGGCGGTCGTCGATGCCGTGTCCATCCCCGTCATAGCCAACGGCGATGTACGGGACGGCCCCTCCGCGAAGTCCATGCTGGACGAGACCGGCGCGGCCGCCGTCATGGTCGGCAGAGGCGCCACCGGGCGTCCCTGGGTCTTTGAGCAGATCAACGCGTACCTGAAAGACGGCACGGTCCTGCCGGAGCCGCCCATCGAGGAGAAGATGCGCATCCTGCTCGACCACTCCGCGAAAATGTGCGAGTATAAGGGCGACTACATCGGCATGCGGGAGACCCGCAAGCACGCCGCCTGGTACATCAAGGGCATGCGCGGCGCGGCGAAGTTCCGCGACTCCATCGGCAAACTATCCACACGAGAAGAACTGATCGCTCTGACCGAAGCCGTCATCGAGGCGGCGAACGCGGAGCAGCAATAAAGGAGACAGACAAATGGCAGTTGTTTCGGATTACAACCCCGGCGACCTTCTGACCGGTACCGCCGGCGAAGGCGGCGACGGCGAGAACGCCGTCAAAGACCTTTCCATCAGCGACGCGCTGGTCAAGACGCTCGCGTCCTTTGCGGACCTGCAGGAGACCGAACTGAACCCGGCGCTCATCAACCACACCCGGGAACTCGTCGTCAAGCAGGAGCACCAGCCCCTGACCGTCATGGACACCGGCGAGGACAGCATCCTCATGGCGTGGTTCAAGGAAGACGGCGGCTCCATGAATATCGAGTTCCTGGAGGACGGCTCTGCTGAACTGTACGTCGACGATGAGCAGAACGACGAACTTGAGACGTTCTTTCCTGCGACGCAGGAGAACCTCGCCATGTTCCTCGACGCCTTTTATTCCGACAAGAATTTCCTGGAGATGTAACGCATGAAGACCGGACTCATTCTGGAAGGCGGGTCCATGCGCGGCCTCTTTTCCGCCGGCGTCATGGATGTTTTTCTGGAACACGATATCGAATTCGACGGTGCCATCGGCGTCTCGGCCGGCGCCACCTTCGGATGCAACTACAAGTCCAAACAGCCGGGCCGCGTCATCCGCTACAACAAGCGGTATGCCAGAGACCCGCGGTACTGCAGCTTCGCGTCCCTCCTGACGACCGGGAACCTCTACAACGCGAACTTCTGCTACCATGTCATGCCCGTCAAGTACGACGTCTTCGACCTCGAGACCTTCCGGAAAAACCCGATGGAGTTCTGGGTCGTCACGACCGACCTGGAGACCGCGGAGCCGGTCTACCACGAGCTGAAGACCGGAGACTCCGAGGACATGGAATGGCTCCGGGCCTCCGCCTCGCTGCCGATTGCGGCGAGACCGGTAAAACTGGACGGCCGGGAATATATGGACGGCGGCTGTTCCGACTCCCTGCCCCTCGGGTTCTTCGAGTCG
The DNA here is from genome assembly GCA_900317985.1 of uncultured Eubacteriales bacterium. Taxonomy (GTDB): domain Bacteria; phylum Bacillota; class Clostridia; order Oscillospirales; family Acutalibacteraceae; genus RUG420. Next base: position 6,838 of record ONJD01000105.1, read on the forward strand.
CAGGGGTATGACAGAAACGTCGTCATCCTGACCCAGCCGAAGGGCTATGTGAAACCGGTGCAGAAAGCGCTCGGCATCACGAAGGTCCTGCTCCACGGGCAGGACAAGCTCTACGCCCGTCTGGAGAACCGCCACAACGAGTACAACGAACAGCTCGCCTATGTGACGAAGCGCGAAGAGGAAGGCGCCATCCTGGCGATCTACCCCGACGAGCCTCTGGACATCGGTTTCTTCGTCCACGACGCGGACAAGATGCAGCACATCTACGAGATGGGCCGCGACGTCGGAGAGAAGTACCTCTCCCGCGTGCAGGAGTACCTGGCCAGCTGAAAACAAAAAAACCTCCCGGATAGTCTATAGGACAGACTGTCCGGGAGTTTGTTTTTTGGTTTTTCAGGCACTCGTGTTTCG
>ONJD01000104.1 GCA_900317985.1 uncultured Eubacteriales bacterium
TCGACTTCGTAGTAGTCGAGGAGGACGTCCTGGAGCCACAGGGTGGCGCGCTTGCCGACGGTGGTCGGCTGCGCCGGCTGGTAATGCGTGAAGCCCAGCGTCGGAAGGTCCTTGTATTCCATCGCGAAGGAGGACAGCTTGTCGAGGAGGTTCACGAGTTTCTTCTCGATGAGTTTCAGACCTTCGGTCATGGTGATGACATCGGTGTTGTCGCCGACATAGCAGGACGTGGCGCCGAGGTGGATGATGCCCTTCGCGGTCGGGCACTGGACACCGTACGCATAGACATGGGACATGACGTCGTGGCGGCGTCTCTTCTCCTCTTCGATGGCGACTTCATAGTTGATGTCGTCGGCGTGCGCTTTCAGTTCATCGATCTGCTCCTGCGTGACGGGCAGGCCCAGTTCGTGCTCCGCTTCCGCCAGGGCGATCCACAGTTTTCTCCAGGTCTTGAACTTGAAGTCCGGGGAGAAGATGTACTGCATCTCTTTCGAGGCATAGCGGGAATTGAGGGGAGTTTCGTAAGTGTTCTTCTGCATAACGCACGTTCCTTTCAGGCGATTTACGAAATCTATTATACCTTAGATGTCAAGCAGTTCCGCGTAACCCTTGAGGGCGCCGTCGGTGTCACCGGCGAGGACTTTCTTCGCGAGGAGTTTGCCGAGCTGGACGCCTTCCTGGTCGAAGGAGTTGACGTTCCATACGAAGCCCTGGAACATGACCTTGTTCTCGAAGTGAGCAAGGAGCGCGCCGAGGGATTCGGGGGTCAGCTTGTCGCCGACGATGATGCTCGAGGGGCGGTCGCCTTCGAAGTACTTGTTCTTGTTCTCGTCATCCTTGCCGCAGGCAAAGGCGACGATCTGGGCGGCGACGTTGGCCTTCAGCTTCTGCTGAGAGGTGCTGCCCTCGATGACGACGTCGTTCTCCATCTGGTTCTCTTTGAATCCGACGAACTGCAGCGGGACGATGGTCTTGCCCTGGTGCAGGAGCTGGTAGAAGGAGTGCTGGCCGTTGGTGCCGGGCTCACCGAAAATGATGGGGCCGGTCACGTAGTTCACAGGCTCGCCGAAGCGGTTCACGCTCTTGCCGTTCGACTCCATGTCGAGCTGCTGGAGGTGGGCCGGGAAACGGGCGAGTGCCTGGGAGTACGGCAGGACGGCGGTGGTATCGCAGCCGAGGACGTTCCGCTCATAGACACCGATGAGGGCGTCGAGCATGGCGGCGTTCTTCGTGATGTCGGTCTCTTTGGCAGCGGCATCGGCTTTCGCGGCGCCCTGCAGGAAGCGGTCGAAGATCTCCGGACCGAAGGCGAGGCTCAGGATGGCGCCGCCGACAGCGGAAGAAGAGGAGTACCGGCCGCCGATGTAGTCGTCCATGTAGAAGGAGTCGAGGTAGTCGGGGTTGCCGGCCAGCGGAGAGGTCTCGCTGGTGACCGCGATCATGTGTTTAGAGGCGTCGAGGCCGGCTTCCTGGATGGCGTTCTTGACGAAGGCTTCGTTGGTCAGGGTCTCGAGCGTGGTGCCGGACTTGGAGACCAGGACGAAGATGGTCTTGGAGACGTCGATCTGAGAGAGGACGGCGGAAGCGTCATCCGGGTCGACGTTGGAGATGAACTTCGCGTCCATCTTGAGGCAGTCGTTGACTTTGGCCCAGTTCTCGAGGGCGATGTAGATGGCGCGGGGACCGAGGTCGGAACCGCCGATGCCGATCTGGCAGGCCGTCGTGAACTTCTCGCCGGCTTCGTTGACGATCTCTCCGGCATGGACTTTCTTGACGAATTCGGCGATGCGCGCCTGCTGTTTTGCGTAGAAATCTCTCTTGTTGACGCCGTCGGCGATGACGTCGTCGCCGAGCTGGCCGCGGCACAGCTGATGGAGGACGAGACGGTTCTCACCGGTGTTGATGACGGCGCCGTTGTAGAGTTCTTTGTACTTGTCGGCAAGCTCCGCCTCGTCGGCGAGGGCCTGCAGCGCGTTCAGGACTTTGTCGTCCACAGGACGGGCGGCATAGTTGAAGGTGAGCCCTTCAGCGATGGGCACATTGTACTCGGCAACGCGCTTCGCTCCGCTCTCCCCTGCCATGACGTCCTTGACGCTGACTTCGTTCCAGAGCTCGAGGAGCTCGTCATACGCTTTGAGGGTATCTAAGTTCTTCCAGTTGGCCATAGTTTTCTCTCCTTTGGAAACAACAACATTGAGTAATACAATTCACCTTAAAATATATCATAATTCAGAACGTCTCACAATGAGCAGTGCTGAAAAAGAAACACCCGGTCCGGGGATAATTCCGGAAGTTTTAAAAAAAGTCCTTGCATTTGCAGGGGTGCTGTAATATAATAGCGGAGCAGTCAAGGGGGAAACCCCATGACATAGATACCGCAGAGTAGAGCAGTTGGTAGCTCGTCGGGCTCATAACCCGGAGGTCGGGGGTTCAAGTCCCCCCTCTGCACCCACGAAAAACAAGAACCACAGCAAAGCTGTGGTTCTTATTTTTTGTTGTTAGAAACGGGGGACTTGAACCTTTAGGCCGGAGCGTTAAGAAAACAGTCCTGCGGACTGTTTTTAGCGACGGGAGCTGCGGCAGCAGCTCGGTGCAGTTTTCGCGGTGGAACAAAGCGAAAAATGCGTCAAGTCCCCCTCTGCACCCTGGTTCTTAATCCGCTACCTTGTAAACATCCTCCCGCAGCCCCGTGAACGCCGGGATCTGCTTACGCACTGCGTCCACCTCGGACAGGTCGATGTCGCAGAAGAGGACCGTTTCCTCTTCCCCGCAGGAGGCCTTGATGTCTCCGTACGGGCCGACGACCATCGAGTGTCCGTAGGGCTGGCCGTCCGGGGCACGGGCGCCGCAGCAGGCCGCGAAGAACAGTTCGTTGTCGAGGGCGCGGGTGCGGGTCAGGAGCTCCCAGTGCGCTTCGCCAGTCGGGGTCGTGAACTTGGCGGGGAGCACGATCAGCTCGGCACCGCGTTTGGCCAGAGCGCGAAAGAGTTCCGGAAAACGGAGGTCGTAACAAATCGCCACACCGATGCGGCAGACATCGGTATCAAACACACAGATGTCCTCCCCGGCGGCAAAGGAGTCCGACTCCTGAAACGTCATCTTCCCCGGGATGTCCACATCGAACAGGTGGACTTTCCGGTAGTCCGCGAGGAGGATTCCATCGCGGTCAAAGACATATGAGGTGTTGTAGAGTTTCTCGCCCGCCTGTTCTGTCACGCTGCCGCCGATGAGCACGACGCCGAGCTCCTTCGCCCAGGACGCCATGCGCTGCATGCTCTCGCCGCCCCGAGGCTCGGAATACGGCCCGAAGTACTCGTGTCCGAACGGGCACTGGAACACTTCCGGAAGCACCACGACAGACGCGCCGCCGACCGCCGCTTCCCGGACCATTTCTTCAGCCCGCTTCATATTCTCTTCCTTATCAGTCCGGGACATCAGCTGACAGACACCCAGCCGGAATTGACGATCGCTCATAAAGGACACCTCCTGATCTGTCCCCATTATACAACAAAAGACCCTTCCGCTCACGCGAAAGGGTCTTCGTATTTCATTTACAGAAGAGCGGCGACTTTGGCGTCGATCTTTTCGGGAGTCTCGGTCGGAGCATAGCGGGCGACCACGTTGCCCTCTCTGTCGAGGAGGAACTTCGTGAAGTTCCACTTGATGTTGGAGTTGAGTTTGCCCTTCTTCTGTTCCTTCAGCCACTTGTAGATGGGGTCGGCGTCGGGGCCGTTGACCTTGATCTTCTTGAAGGTCTTGAAGGTGACGTTGTAACGAGCCTTGCAGAAGTGCTGGATCTCCTCATCCGTGCCGGGCGCCTGGTTGGCGAACTGGTTGCACGGGAAGTCGAGCACCTCGAAGCCCTTGTCGCGATACGCGGCGTAAATGCGCTCGAGGTCGTCATACTGCGGCGTGAATCCGCAGCCGGTGGCGGTGTTCACGATAAGGAGCACCTTGCCCTCGTAATCCTTCAGGGAAACCGTGCTGCCGTCCTGCGCGGTAACTTCGTAATCGTAGTAGCTCATGGTGTGTCCTTTCGCTGCGGTTGTTCTGGCAGTTAGTATACCCGAATTGGCCACAAAGCGCAATTAAATCGCGCACAATATAAATATTCATAACTCTGCCCAAAATAACCCCCGTGGCAATTCATCATTTGCGCTGCGGATGTTATTGCTGACTAACAGCGCCCGTGAGTGCTACGCTTCAACGCTATGAACGAGACGCTGCATAACAACCAGCCGCACGACATTGCCTACGTGGTCGAGCCGCGAGTGGATGCGGCCACCGGCGAGGAGAACG
>ONJD01000103.1 GCA_900317985.1 uncultured Eubacteriales bacterium
GTAAAATAATTACATAATATTGTATAATATACAAAGAGGGTTTGACAAGGAGAAAATAGACAGGTAGAATGCGCTTGTAGGGGCCCGCGCCCCGGAGACCAACGAGAGGAGACAGATCCATGTCTGAAGAAAAACGCCCCCTTCCCGAAGAAGAACTGCCGGAGACTTCCGTCCTGTCCGATGAACAGCTGTCGGAAAAAGCCAGACGCAACCGGGAGATCCTGAGAAAGACCGCCACCATCGAGCGCGCCATCCTTCTGGCATTGACCGCCGCGTTCATGATCGCGATCATCGTTATGGCAGTCCACCTTCTGTAAAGCGAAAATAAATCTTAAGATATCCTTAAATTGTCGGACAGTCATATGGTTAATTGTACGTGTATAGTCGTTTCGTACAAAAAGTAAAGCGCAATTTTGTCGTTTCCCCTAATGACAGAAAAAACCTTCTCCGTTTATAATAACGATGAATTCGATAGGAGAATTCAGATAGGGGAAACAGAAACAAGGCAGACGAGCTATCGTCTGCCTTGTTTCTCGTTTTGTGTGATGTTTTGAGAAAGGAGTTGGAAGGATCTATCAATCGATCGTAATGCTCTTTTTACTTTCGACTTCCTGGATCTGCTTCTTCGGAAGTTCCAGAGTCAGAACGCCGTCAACATACTTTGCGGTGATCTTGTCGTCGTCCACTTCAGAAAGGTCGAAGGACCGCTTGTACGAACCGTAGGTGCGTTCTCTGCGGATGTATCTCCCCTTCTTGTCCTGGTCTTCCGTCTCTTCGTTGCGTTCGGCTGAGATCGTAAGGATCCCGTTGTCGACGTCGATCTGGATGTCATCTTTTTTGAAGCCTGGAAGGTCTGCTGTCAATTTATAGAAGTCCCCTTCGTCGGTCACATCAGTGCCAAAAGCGGCAACTGCGGTCGTGGCGTTCGAAAAGAAGGGATCTCCGAAAATGACTCTGTCCAGTTTCTGGAACGGGTCGAACGGGTCATACGTGGTAAGCCAATTGCGGTTTCTGTTCATCATAGCTGTTACCTCCAAGTCTGTCGTAGACTGTAAAACTTCTGGCCCATGTGGGGATGAGCTCGGTTTCGGGTCAGTGAAAACCGGAGGGTTTTGTCAGTGGCTGTACTCTTTTTTCCTTCTGACATCTACTATTATAATCATTCTTCTCCGGAATGTGTGAATAAACTGTTAAGTTTTAGCACTTCTTTTACATGAGTGCTAATTCGTCAAACATTTTTCTTTTTTGGAATAATGGAACTGTTCATAAATTCCACTTTTTTTCTCTCCGGCACCCTCGTATAATAAATACACATTTTTAAAAGAATCCCCGAAACAGGTGACATAGATCGTGAACAAAAAACTACTCTCCATCATACTGGCTCTGACCCTCGCTTTCGCCGCCGTCATCGCTGCGGCATGCGCGAAGACGGAAGAAACCGAGACCAACACCGTGTCCGCCACGGCGGAAGAATTCCAGTATACCCTGCAGGCGAAAGGCTCCGAATTCAACGCCGCCGACCTCTCCCCTGACGCTCCCTTCGACGTCACTCTCTCCATCGAATACACGGGAGACCAGGAGAATGTGGACCTCTGGTGTGTCGACGACCTCGGCACGATCAGCATGGAGGACGAGAACGGAAAAGCACTCCTCTCCGATGAGTTCCATTCCCGGGCCACGAGCCGCGTCACTCTGAAAAAGGGTGAACCCTACGTGATCCACTGGACCGGAGCCGACGAGTACAAGGAGTACGACGGCATCCCCGCCGGAGACTATAAAGTGGTCGCCTACCTGAACTTCTCCACCGACCAGAACTACGAGTCCATCCAGGAAAACACGCTGGACCTCAGCCTCACGGTGAAGTAAATCGCCCAAGACAAAACAAAGACCTCCGAAGAGCTTCGGAGGTCTTTTTTCGTGCGTCAGGAATGACGCTCTTTGATGATGGAGAAGGCTTCATCGGCGATCTCGATGGTCTCCTTGATGTCCTCGTCGGAGAGAGACGCGTTGATGAAGTGGTTGTGGTGGTTCGTGATGAAGATGCCGCGTTTGACACATTCCGCGACCCACTCCTGGTGGAGCATGAGGCTCGGGTCATCGGCGATCCGCAGGTAGAAGAGTGACGGGATGCCCGTGACATGCAGGTCGTAGTCATACTTCTTCGCGGTCTCGAGGAGACCGTCCTTCAGCTTCTGACCCTTGGCGATGAGGATCTCCGGACAGTTGATCCGTTTCATCTTCTCGATGCAGGCGATGCCCGCGGCGAAGGGAACGGCGCTCATCCAGTAAGAACCGGTGAAGGCAAGGGAACTCATCGCGTTCATCATGTGCTTTTTGCCGCAAATGGCGGAGACATTGTAGCCGTTCGCCAGCGCTTTACAGAAGCAGATGAGGTCGGCCTCGAAGCCGAAGTAGTGGTCAGAACCCGCGAGATCCATCCGGAACCCTGCACGGACGTCGTCCACGATGAGGACGGTGCCGGCATTGTCGCAGAGTTTGCGGACCTTTGCCCAGAAGTCTTTCGCCGGGAAGGTGTTGTCGGCGAAGTTTCCGTGCATGTAGGGCTGGGCGATGACCGCGGCGATCTCGTCCTTGTTGTCTTCGAAGGCCTGCGCGAGCTGGTCATAGTCGTTCCAGTCGACATAGATGTTGTTTTCCACATCTTCCGGAAGGACGCCGGCGTAGTCGATCTTCTGGGTCCAGGGCGATACACCGTGGTAATAGCCCTTGAAGAAGACGATCTTCTTGCGGTGGGTATGCGCTCTCGCGCACATGACGGCGCCGGAAGTGGCGTCGTTGCCGTTCTTGGCAAAGAATGCCCAGTCGGCGGAAGCGACGGTGTCGACGAGCAGATCCGCGAAGTCGATCATGATGGGGTTCGGCAGCGTGGTGCAGTCCGAAATGGCCCGCTGTTTTGCCGCGGCCTCATCGACATCGGGATCGTTGTATCCGAGGATGTTGGGGCCGTAAGCGCACATGTAATCGATGAACCGGTTGCCGTCGAGGTCCCAGAGATAGCTGCCCTGAGCTTTCTGGGAATAGAGCGGGAACGCTTCAATGGGGATGTAGCATCCTTCCGCGGGGCCCTGGTGGCCGTAAATGCCGGAGGGGATCACTTCGCAGGCATGAGCGAAGGCTTCCCGGCTCTTCGGGAATTCATAGACTTTATGCATGATCTCTCCTCCTTTACGTCAAATAGAGCGCGACTCTGTCGAGGATGCGGTTGACGTTGTCGACCTGGGAGATCATACCGCGGATGCGGACTTTGCCCTGGCCGATCGATGCGACCGCGTTGATGTTGCCGTCGAACAGGTCTCTCGCGACACGGATGTCCTTGAACTCCATGCAGCTGGTGTAGTTCTCGCCCGGGTCCTCATGGAGTGCCTTCAGCACGTGGTTCTTTGCCTCGATCCCGGCGGCGGGGCCGTCGCCGATGGCGACTTTGATGATGCCGTCCGTGATGTAGCTCGCGGAGAACTTGCCGATGTCGTCGTGGTCGCCGATCTGCGCCAGCGCTTCCACGATGAGATGGAACATGAGGATGGTGCTGGTCTCAAAGAACTTCAGGTCCTTCAGCGCGGAGGGTTCCGGCTGGAGGTAATTGGTCAGGATATCGGTGAGCTTCGTGAAATTCTTCAGAAGGAATCCGATCTTCGTGAAGCCCTTGGACGGGATGGGTGTGGTCGTACCGTCGATGAGCCCGTTGAACTTCTCGGGAGAAGAGAACGGCAGTTTGACGTCGCACTTGTCGACCCCGTCGACGAAAGAGCATTTCCCGTCTTTGAAGACGAGGGTGGCGGCGGGGCCGTCCTTTACGTCGAATCCGATGGAGACATCTTTTCCCTCGATCAGTTTCTTTGCCTCGGGCACCATCTCACACAGACGCGGGATGGAGCCGAGGATGGCATTGAGATTGATATACGCTAAGGTTTTTGCATCCATATCTTACCCTCACTTGGCATATCCGCCGACATGCATCATCATGTCGCCGATCTGGACACCGAATTCCGGGCCGCCTTCCATGATGAGCTGCGAATTGGCGGTCATGTCGAACATGTCGCCGATGTCGAGCAGGATGAGCAGGGCGGATTTCGGGGTGTCGAATTTCATCGTAAAGAAGGGTTTCGCTCTCGGATATGCGCCGCGGCCGGCCTTGGACTTCCCTTCCTTGACACGAAGGTAAGCGGTCGTTTCGGGATACCCTTCGACGGTCCACTGGTAGCAGCGGTCCGGGGAGGCTTTGACCCATTCGCTGATCTTCGGCTCGCCCATCTTGTTGAGGGCGGAGATGCCGGAGGACAGGAGATAGAAATAGAGCTTGCAGAGGAGGACCTGCGTATC
>ONJD01000102.1 GCA_900317985.1 uncultured Eubacteriales bacterium
GGCGACGGCTTCGTCGATGGTGCCGCGGGTACAGGCTTCTTCGCACTTGCGGTTACAGACACGACCGCAGACTGCCGGGAACGGGTTCTCTCTCTTGATCAACTCAAGAGCTTCATCGTAGCGGCCTTCCTTGGCCATCTGCAGGTAACCCTGGATGGCGATGTGCGCCGGGCAGGCGGACTTACAGGGAGCGGTACCGGAAGCATAGGTCTCTTCACGGTTCTCGTCTCTGTAGTTCGGGGTCCAGCGATCTTTGAGCCAGATGTGATCGGCGGGATCGTCACGGAATTCATAGGTCTGCTCGGAACCGTCTTTGCATTTCAGCTTCTGACCGAGTTTGACGGCACCGGCCGGGCAATACTCGACGCAGCGGCCGCAGGCCACGCAGTTCTGCGGGTTGACCTTCGCGGTGTAAGCGGAAGCGGAGAGGTTCGGAGTGTTGAACAGCATGGAGGTACGAAGCGCGTTACAGATCTTGACGTCGCAGTTGCAAAGAGCAAAGATCTTGTCAGAGCCGTCGATGTTGGTCGTCTGATGGACGAAACCGTTGTCTTCGGCGACCTTCAGGATGCGCATGACTTCGTCTCTGTCGATGTAGTGGCCGGGCTTCTTGGACTGGACCATGTAGTCCGCCATGTCACCAACGGCGATACACCAGTGGTTCGGGTCGTCGGCGCAGCCGACACCGCGCTCGTGGCGCTCCTGACGGCAGGAGCAGGGAGAAACGGCATATTTGCCTTCATATTTGTCGAGCCAGTGAGAAATGTGCTCGATGTCGATGGAGGTGTTTTCGGACTCGATGGCCTTCTCGACGGGGATGACGTGCATGCCGACGCCGGCACCGCCTTCGGGGATCATCTGGGTCAGACCCATGGCCTTGACGCCCATCATGGCGCCGTCGAACGGCTGATAGGTCATGAGCTCGAAGTGCTCGGCCAGTTCCGGATATTCCTCATACCACTCGGCATGCTCGTTGAGCATCTCGGAGATACCGGGAACGAAGGATTTGATGGAGTACTTCTTGATCTTCTCGGGGTTCTCACGGTCCCACTCAGTGACACCAAGGTAGCACATCTCTTCGAGGACGTCCTCGAGATGGAGCTTGTCGGTCTCGGTCTTGCAGCCCATCAGAGCGGCGATCTCGTCAAGAGACTTCGGCTTACGCCATTCCATCTTGAGCGCGATCTTCGCCATCTCGTCGGTAGCGACGGCTTCGATACCGATGGTATCGTAGTCGTGGGGACCGGCTTTACGACGGACATGGGTGATCATGTTGGTCCAGTCTAATACGCTCTGCAGCGGAGTGTCGGAACCATAGGTACCGATACGACCACCCAGCATCTGAGCAGCAGTAAACTGTCTCTGTTCCTTTTTCTTCGGAATGTTAGGCATAATTTCCCTCCCAAAACTTAATGAATCAATTAATACCTATGAATAGAAATTCACACTCTAATTTTATTGTGACATTGTCAAAGATTCAACAAGATTACCCCAGGCTAACTCAGGTTTATGACATGTCACAAAAACAATATATTGTGCCACGTCAAAATGTATAGTATAATTCCACTGTGGTCTGTGGTACAACCAGAGCCAGAACAGACCAGACTCCATTTTGTTAGAAAAGAGCAACGAACCTTATGAAACTTGAACAACTGACTGCCCCTTCTCTCCGGGACCTGTTCGTCAAGACCATCCAGGATGCCATCATCTCCGGAGAGCTTCGGATCGGTGAGGTCCTCCCCACCGAACGCGAATTCGCCGAGCAGATGAACGTCTCCCGTTCGGTCGTCAACAGCGGCCTCAACGAGCTGCAGAACCGGGGCTTCATCGAGATCAAACCGCGCAAAGGCGCGGTGGTCGCCGACTACATCTACACCGGCAACATCAACACTTTGACCGCACTCATGGAATACAAAGGCATCGCCTTCACCAAGGAGTCGGTCCGCTCCATCCTCGAGATCCGCAAATTCGCGGAACTCATGGTCGTCGACCGCATCTGCGAACGCGTCACCGAAGAAGACCTCGACGTGCTCGGAAAACTGCTCGGCGAGATGGCCGCGTCGAAGACTCCGAAAGAAGCGGCGCTCATCGCCTTCGAATTCTGGCACGAACTCGCCTACCGCAGCGGCGACATCATCGTGCCGCTCGGCATCCAGTCGTTCAAGGCCCCGGTCATCACGCTCTGGGAGCGGTACTGCACGAAGTACGGCATCGACGAGATGGTGGAAAACAACCGGCAACTCTATGACTACATCGCCGACCGGGACGTCGTCAGCGCCCGCGCATGTGTAATAGACTATATGGATAAATCGATCGAGGGCGATTTGGAAATATACGATACATGATATGGTTTGGCGTTTTTTCTGGAAAAGCTTCGCCTTGCCGCGAAGGTCGCGTTGCGGAGGCTGTTTCTGAGAATCAATAGCGCCTTCGGCGCACCCCGCAAAGCTCGATTCTTGCTGCGGCGAACTTTTCCCACGAAAAAACGCGTAATTATAACAAAAAAGCGCCTGACATCAAATGTCAGACGCTTTCTTCTATTTCTAGTCTAAAGCGGCGATGAAGTTTCCGAGGTCCAGGATGTACTCTTTGTAGACTTCAGGGTCGACCTCTTCGCCGATGTAGAAGTTGTGGTCTTTCGGCTGTTCCACCGGGAAGACGTTCCAGATGCCTTTCTGTACAGGCCCGCGGTAAGAGAACCCTTCGCCCGGGTCGAAGTCCTGCCAGGGTTCGTTCTTCGGATGCAGAGCCGAGGCCAGCGGCACCCGTCCGTCGTTCGGCCGCCATTCGGGGCCGTAGTACTTGGAGTGCATGCTGCCCATGATGATGGCGGAAGAGCGGTGGCGCTCGACGAGGACATCGGTCGGCCACTGGGCTTCCCCGCCGAGGATCGGCTGGGTGCCGACGGCCGCGATCGAAAAGTAGTAGACGTTGTCATACGGATGGAAGTCTCCGGTGAACTTGTCGGCACCGGAAGGTGTCAGCTCATAGAAACAGTTGTCCTCTTTCTTCCGCAGATAGGCGCGGATCTTGTCGGGGGCATAACGGAGCCGGAGCTTGTCGCTCGTGAATCCGAACCGGTCGAGGTCGTACTTGTCGGCATTCTCTTTCGTGGTGCCGCTGTTGATGTTCGCCTTGGAAAACTCCATGAAATAAGACGTGTAGATGTACCCGCCTGCCATGGTCAGTACCGTCGTGCCGTTGTGAGGTGCCGCCAGAGTGAAAATGGAGTGGATCCAGTCCTCATGGCCGCCCTGGAACAGCGGATGGAGCTGGTCGGGAGGCGTCACCGCTTTCTCCCGTTCATCGCCTTCGATGAGCAGGTGCAAAAGGAAGCGGATGGTCGCGCCGCCGAAACTGTGGCCGATGAAATTGGCCTTGACCCTTTCCCCGTTTTCATCGAGTTCGCCCCAGCGGTGGAACATGCCTTCGAAGGTCTTTCCGTACCGGCCGTGGCCGCAACGTTCAGAATGGGCAATGCCGTAGTCGACCGTACCGCCCTTGAGCATGGCGTACAGTTCACAGCAGCGGTCCCAGAGACCGGTGAACGGGCCGATGTGCGGTGAATAGCACTCGTAGCCGGCTTCGGTCAGGATCTCTCTGGCCTGCGCGAAGGTGTCGCTGAAATTATTGTACCCATGGATGAATACGAACGGATAGTTGTTTGGCATGACTTCTGGCGTTTTCCTTTCCTGATGTTAACGCTATTATCGCCCTTTTCGGCGATGAACGCAAGTGAAAACTTTATACATTTGTTTAATCGGCAAAACAGTCACTGTGCTTCGACGAGCCGTTTGGTGTCTCTCGCGATCGCCAGTTCTTCGTTGGTCGGGATGACCCAGACTTCGACGGCGGAATCGTCGGTCGAGATCCGGATCTCTTGGCCGCGGACGTCGTTCGCCTCTTCATCCAGACGGACGTTGAGCCAGCCGAGTTCTCTTACGACCGCGTCTCTCGTATGGACCGAATTCTCTCCGATGCCGCCCGAGAACAGGATGGCGTCGACGCCGTTCATCGCGGCGACATAAGAACCGATATATTTGCGGATCTGGTAGAACAGCATGTCTGTGGCGAGTTCGGCGTTCTTGTCTCCCTCTTCTCTGGCGTTCATGTTGTCGCGCATGTCGCTTGAAGAGCCGGAGACACCGAGCAGGCCGCATTTCTTGTTGAGGAACTCGGACGTCTCTTTCGGCGTCCAGCCCTCACGCTCCTGCAGGAAGGTGACGGCAGAGGCCCTTGGCGATGACCTGTTCGTTCTCCATATCGATGAGCTGATATTTGAGGGAGGAGCTCCCGCAGTTGATGACCAGTATCTTCATAGCTGTTTCTCCCAATGACAGTCAAGGATCATGATTGTTTATTTGCTCTCTTT
>ONJD01000101.1 GCA_900317985.1 uncultured Eubacteriales bacterium
CGAAGGAGAACTATCCGGAACAGTATGAAGCCGGCCGGTTCCTCTTCTTCGAGAGCGAACCCTTCCCGGTGAGCTCCACGGAAGTCCGGACGCTCGTCAAAAAGGCGGAGAGGCCGATCGCCAAAGAAAAACTCAATTACCTGCTGGACCGGAAGGTCCTCGACTACATTCTGGAACGGGGGTTATACCAATGAGCGACGACACCTTGAAAAAACTGTGGGAGAACCCCGCGAACCCGGAACTGGAAGTGGCGCTCCAGTCGGCAGAGGCGGCCAACGTCTGTACCGCCGGCACCCGGGAACTGACCCCGGAGGAGCTCGAAGCGCACCTCGCCAAAGTCGAGGAGTACAAAGAACTCCTGAAAAACCAGGTCGACGAACGCCGCTACGCCCACTCCCTGAACGTGGCGGACGCCGCGAAGGAGCTGGCGGAACTCAACGGCGTGGACGCCGGCAAAGCGTACCTCTGCGGCCTGCTCCACGACATCGAAAAAAACCGCCCCTGGGACGAACAGGAACGGTATATGACGCAGCTCGGCGACGACCTGCCGGACCACGTCATCCAGAACCGGAAACTCTGGCATGCCCCCGCCGGTGCCGCCTTCATGCGGGACGAGCTGGGCATCCTTGACGCGGATATGATCCGTGCTATAAAATACCATACAACCGGACGGCCCAACATGAGCCCCCTCGAAAAAGTCCTCTACGTCGCGGACTACGTGTCCATCGAACGGGACTACCCCGGAGTGGAGCGCGTGCGGGAAGCCGCGTACCGGAACCTCGATGAGGCCATCCTCATCGGTGGGCGATTCACGCTCATCTCTCTGTTAGAACGCTACCGTGTCGTGAACTATGACACGTTCGCCATGTATAACGAAGTCGCCGCCGAACTCGGCGCCGCCTTCGAAGAATCCACCAGCAAAGCATAAGTAACGATATATTGGAGGAACCCTACTGAATGACATCTTTAGAAGAAGCCAAAAGAATCGCTGAAGTCCTGGACAGCAAAAAGGCCCAGGAAGTCAAAGTCCTGAAGGTCGCGGACCTCACCTTCGTCGCCGAGTACTTCGTGCTCGCGACCGGTACGTCCAGCACCCAGGTCAAGTCCCTCGCGGAAGAAGTCGAGTTCCAGATGAAGGAAGCCGGCGTCCCCGGCCACCTCGAAGGCAAGGCCTCCGACTGGTACCTCATCGACTTCGGCAGCGTCATCTGCCATATCTTCGAGCCCGACGCCCGCAGCCACTACAACCTCGAGCGCCTCTGGGCGGACGCTGAGGAGATCGAACTGTAAATCGCCCGAAAACACCCTGTATATAAACCATCTTAACCATAAAGGACTGTTGAGAAATGAAAGCCTACGACTTTAAATCTGTCGAGAAAAAATGGCAGGACAAGTGGGAAGACGCCGGTGTGTTCCATGCCGTCGACTTCTCCGAAAAGCCGAAGTTCTACGGCCTTGTCGAGTTCCCGTACCCGTCGGGCGCCGGCATGCATGTCGGACACATCAAGGCCTATTCCGGCCTCGAAGTCGTGTCCCGCAAACGCCGCATGCAGGGCTACAATGTCCTGTTCCCGATCGGCTTTGACGCCTACGGCCTCCCGACCGAGAACTATGCCATCAAGACCGGCATGCACCCCCGTCAGGTCACGGACCAGAACATCGCGAAGTTCTCCGACCAGCTCAAAAAGGTCGGTTACTCCTTCGACTGGACCCGTGTCGTCGACACCACCGAAGAGGACTACTACAAGTGGACCCAGTGGATCTTCCTGCAGATGTTCGACCACGGCCTTGCCTTCCGGGACAAGACCCTCGTCAACTACTGCCCGTCCTGTAAGGTCGTTCTCTCGAACGAGGACTCCCAGGGCGGCAAGTGCGACATCTGCCACTCTGACGTCGTCCAGAAGTCCAAGGACGTCTGGTACCTGCGCATCACGGAGTATGCCGACAAGCTGCTCGAAGGTCTCGACGAAGTCGACTACCTGCCGAACATCCGCACCCAGCAGATCAACTGGATCGGCAAGTCCACCGGCGCGTTCGTCAACTTCCCTGTCAAGGGCACCGACGATGAGACGCTCCGCATCTACACGACCCGTCCCGACACGCTCTTCGGCGTCACCTTCATGGTCATGGCTCCCGAGCATCCGATGATCGATAAGTATGCCGACCGCATCGGCAACATGGACGCCATCGAAGCGTACCGCAAAGAGTGCGCGAAGAAGACCGAGTTCGAGCGGACCCAGCTCGTCAAGGACAAGACCGGCGTCAAGATCGACGGCCTGACCGCGGTCAACCCCGTCAACGGCAAGGAAGTCCCCATCTTCGTGGCGGACTACGTCATGATGGGTTACGGCACCGGCGCCATCATGGCGGTCCCGGCGCACGACCAGCGCGACTATGACTTCGCGAAAGAGTTCGGCATCGACATCATCGAAGTCATCAAGGGCGGCGACATCTCCAAAGAAGCCTACACCGGCGACGGCGAGATGGTGAACTCCGAGTTCCTCAACGGTCTCGACAACAAGAAAGACTCCATCGAGAAGATGGCAGCCTGGCTCCAGGAGAAGGGCCTCGGCGAGAAGGGCGTCCAGTTCAAGATGAAAGACTGGGCCTTCAACCGCCAGCGCTACTGGGGCGAGCCCATCCCGATCATCTACTGCGACAAGTGCGGCATGACTCACGTGCCCTACGACGAGCTTCCCCTGAAGCTGCCGAAGGTCGAGAACTTCGAGCCCGGCACGGACGGTGAATCGCCCCTGGCGAAGATCCCCGAGTTCGTCAACTGCACCTGCCCGAAGTGCGGCGGCCCGGCCCGCAGAGAGACGGACACCATGCCCCAGTGGGCCGGTTCGTCCTGGTACTTCCTGCGGTACATCGACCCCCACAACGACAAGGCACTGGCCGACATGGACAAGCTCAAATACTGGGGTCAGGTCGACTGGTACAACGGCGGCATGGAACATGTCACCCGTCATATGATCTACTCCCGCTTCTGGCACCGGTTCCTCTATGACATCGGCGCGGTCCCGACGAAGGAACCCTACGCGAAGCGGACGGCCCAGGGCCTCATCCTTGGCCCGGATGGCGATAAAATGTCCAAGTCCAAGGGCAACGTCGTTGACCCGAACGATGTCGTCGACGAGTTCGGCGCGGACGTCCTTCGTACCTACGTCCTCTTCATGGGCGACTACGAGAAGGCCGCTCCCTGGAGCGAAGCTTCCGTCAAGGGCTGCAAGCGTTTCATCGACCGCACCTACGGCCTGCAGGAACTGCTGACCGACAAGGATGCGACCGAGTACTCCGCGGAACTCAGCTCCTCCTTCCACAAGACCATCAAGAAGGTCACGGAAGACATCGAAGCTATGAAGTTCAACACCGCCATCGCCGCGCTCATGACCCTCATCAACCAGGTCTATGACAACAAGGCGATCAACGGTGCCGAGCTCAAGACCTTCATCCAGCTGCTGAACCCGTTCGCTCCACACGTCTGCGAGGAGATCTGGGAAGCCCAGGGCTGGAAAGCGGAAGCTGCCGCGAACGGTGCCGAGGCCGACGGCCTGCTGGCGCTCATCGCCTGGCCGACTTACGACGAAGCGAAGTGTGTCGATGAGACCATCGAGATCGCCGTCCAGGTCAGCGGCAAGATCAAGAACCGCATCAACGTCCCGGCAGACATCGACGAAGCCGGCGCGCTGGAACTGGCGAAAGCCGACGAAAAAGTGGCCGCTGCCCTCGAGGGCAAGACCATCATCAAGGAGCTCTACGTCAAGGGCCGCCTCGTGAACATCGTCGCGAAATAAGACGAACAAACAAAACAGGTATAAAAGGCCCTGCTCCGGAAATCACCGAAGCAGGGTCCTGTTATATTAACGGTTCTTGACAGTTACTTTGACGCGGAGTGGTGCTGACTTTCGGGCACGTCGACGCGATGGTGGATCAGCGGAATCTGTCGGAGGTGTTTTGAGCACCAGGTCGGTACAATGCAGAGCATCCAGAACGGACAGTACATTCTTCAAAGAAACAGAAGCATTTCCGTTTTCGATGTTCCAAACGGTGTTCACACCGACACCGGCGCGTTTCGCTAGTTTGGCACCGGACCAGTTCTTTTGAAGGCGCTCCTGGCGTATGACAGCACCCATGGTTTTGAGATAGTCTTTTATTTCGGCAGAAAGTGGATTTGTGCAACTTGCCATATGTTTCCTCCTGAGGTTCTTTGCGCGGAGAAACCTGCTCGAGCAGGATAATCTTTACAATATCAAATATAGCACATGTTTACAGAATGTCAATATTTGAAATTGTAAAGGTTACGACAATAATCTATGATATTTCAAAGAATATCAACTGGAACCATCGACTTTTTACTGTCCCGTTAAATCCAGTTGTTATGCACAATTATGGAGTATAAAGTTTGGGCGATTCGTTAAAAACAATCGCACTTTTCACAAATCCGCAAAAGTTCCGCTAGGCCTACAAAAGAGGGAGGCTTCTTCATGGCAACCTATCAACTCGAGAATGCCCATAAAACAAAACTCTGGATGAAAGTGGTGGCTGTCCTGCTGGCAGCTGTAATGGTCATCGGTGCTCTTGTGGAGCTCCTTTGCCAGACTTCCATGGTGAAAAACCGCCTGGAAGTGTCTGCCATGATGTCCGGCTACACCAAAGACATTGTTGATACCTCCAAAGCAGCTGCCATCGACAAACAGACGATGGCGGAAGACGACAAGGTGCTTGCCGTCAAGAACCGAGACGGATCCAATACCGCGTACATCTTCTCTGAGCCCATCTACTACGAAGACGCGGATGGGCAGATACGAACAAAAGACATCTCCATACAGAAAGTCAAAGACAAGACTTTGTCTGAACTCGGCTATGATTTCGAGAACGGACAAAACGACATCCGAATCCATTTCTCAAAAGACCCAGCTGTCGGTACGAAAGTATCAAGTGACAGCTGGGCTTATTCTTTGTCTCCGGCCGGAAAACGGGACTCGGCAAAGTCAACTGCAAACCTTGGTGAGAAAGTCCGGCTTTCCAACATGGACGAACTGTTCGACGTTTTCCAGTACAAAGACCTCTACGGTCCCGGTTCTGCACTGAACTTTTACCCGGAACTCAATGGCCTGAAGGATGAGATCATTCTGTCTACAGTTCCTTCCTCTCCGGTCTTTGAATTCACTCTTACCACAACCGGTGCTACTGCAGACCTCAACAAAGACGGCACCATCTCTATCATCGACAAGAAGACCAAAGAAGCCGTCCAGACCATGAATGCCCCCTTCGCCTATGACTCGGAATACATGGGTGATGATCCTGCAGACACGAAACACTATTCTCCTGCAACATTCACTCTGTCTTCTCCCGAAAAGAAAGACGGGACCTATACCTATACGCTTCGTGTCGTTCTGAATGAAGAATGGCTCTCTGCGAAGACGACGAAGTACCCGATCACTATCGATCCTTCTTCATCGACCATCACCAACTACTTTGACACCGCAGTCTATTCGAACAAGGCGTCCAACAATTATGGCACGTCAACGACCGCCTGTTTTGGTCGCTCCTCGACCTATGGCTATGGCCGTGTCCTCGTGTTCTTTGTGTTGCCCGGCACCATCACGGCAGGATGCACCATCAACTCAGCTTATTACTGGTTCCGGGAAACTACCGGCCGAACGACCAACACCTATCTGACCCCTTACATGGTTGGGTCCACCTGGAATGAAACGACCGCGACCTGGAACAACAAACCTTCTTATTATGACTTCTCCGCTCAGCCGACCAAGTGTATCAACGGCGCGTCGACCGACAATCCAAACAGCAGTCACTGGTATAAGTTCGACATCCAGACAGCAGTCAACGCCTGGGCACAAGGGTGGGGTCAGAATTTAGGGCTCTGCTTTGTCTCCAACGAAGAGACCAACGGCGCATACAACTGGCGTGCTTTTGCCACCAGAGACTATACGACTTCCAGCTACCGGCCCTATGCAGTCGTGAACTACTCGGACGACACAACACCGCCGACCGCCACCGGCGTCTCCGGCAATGCCACCTACTGGACCAATCAGAATGTGACGCTGTCTGTCGATGGTGCGGCAGACTCCGGCTCTGGCCTTGCCAGTGAAGCATATTCGTTCAGCACGGATGCCAACACGAACTACTGGCAGGCATCGAACACAAAGACTTTTGAAGAAAACTGCACTGTATATATCAAGGTAAGAGATAACGACGGCAACATTCTGGACCTCGGTTCTCAGACCATCCAGTATATCGACAAAGTCAAGCCGTCTTCGCCGGACATCACGGGCATCCCGACGTCCTGGACGAACCAGCCTTACACGCTCCATGCACATTCGACCGATGACGCCTCCGGCATGTGGGCCTACAGCTTCTCGAGCATCGAGTTCCCGGGCGAGTGGACCTTCGGCGAAGACAAGCAGATGTCCGAAGGCGGCGTCTTCTACGTCTATGCCATCGACAACGCGGGCAATGTATCGCCTCCGACGGCGATCAACGTTTCCATGTTTGACGATGTGGCTCCCGCCATCAACAGCATCGATGTGTCTGAGAGCACTGAAGAAGACAAAGTCAAGTACACTGTCGATGCCACCGATGATAATTCCGGCATCGCTTCCTACAGCTTCGACGGCGGAACGAACTGGCAGCAAAACAACTATGCCGACGTGGACGCGGACTCCACCACCAATCAGGTGAAGGTCAAAGACAACGCCGGAAACATCGGAACGGAAACCGTCTCCTCCGGTGTCCCGCAGTTCTACATGGACGGCCAGCTGGTCGGTCTCGTGAACACGACGAGTAACACGGATGAGATCCAGTACAAAGTCGGCGCGGAAGGCACCTGGGAAGAGTACACCGGTCCCTTCACCGTGCCCGCTTTCGAGACTACGACGGTTTATGCCAGACTGGGCGATGAAGGCGTCGTCATCCACAAAGACATCCCATCGGTTTCGAAGTACTATGGTTCCTACAGCGAGAGCAGCACCGACTTCTCTCTGTCTTACCGGAACGTGAACTTCGACTTCACAAGAAGCTATGACTCGGCCGACCATGCCTGGTTCTTCGGGACAGACTCGAAGGTCAAAAAGCAAAACAGCAGTGTCTACAAAGTGACACTGCCGGATGCGACGGAACTGACCTTTGTGAAGGAAAGCGCCAACCTTTATAAGAATGAACTGAATGGTTATACCCTGACCATCAACCGAGACAATAACAACGATATCACCAGCTATCAGGTGGCAATCGACGACACGTCCTACTTCTATGGTGCCGACAAGAAACTGTCCCGCATCACCTCGAAGTACGGAGACCAGATCACTTTTGACTGGAGCAGCAACGGTGTCGATATTTACGATGGCGCGACGAACGCAAGACACTATACGGTTGCCATCAACAGTGACGGAAACGTGACCTCTGTCACGGACCCTGCCAACAATACCATCACTTATACCTATGATAATAATGGCAATCTGACCGGAGTCACCGACCAGGCAGGCGTTACCATTGGCTCTTACAGTTATGTGGAGACCTCCTCCGGCTCCGGCATCTACACGATGACCAAGTCTTTGGACAAGAACATCCAGTACAACACGGCCGGAAGAGTGACCAAAGAACTCTGGGATTCCGGGTTCTACACGAACTACACTTACGATGACGAAAACATCACGGTCTCGACGTACAGTTCGGACACGAACACGACCGAGACCAGTTATAACGACGCATTCCTCGTGACCTCTGCCACAGACGAAAACGGAGAAACTACCGAATACACCTATAACGACCAATATCAGGTGACGTCAGAGACCGTCGGCAACAAGACGACTACCTATACTTATGACGCGGAAGGGAACCTGACCCGCACCGTCGATGAAGACAACAACCAGACCGTTTACATTTACAATGGCACGAAACAGCTTGTCCGGGAGACCTCACCGGACGGGACGACCTATTACGTCTACTATGGAGCCAACGAAAA
>ONJD01000100.1 GCA_900317985.1 uncultured Eubacteriales bacterium
CCAAGGACTGGAAGAAACGTCTTCGTGACTACTACTATTCCGATGGCGACTGCGTCCTCGACGACCTGATCATCCACAAGTTCCGCAAGACCAGCGAGTCCTGGGAATGCCACCCGAACACCTACTACTTCGCGTACTATGCGACGAAGTCCTATGAAAAGAATGGCGTCCATCTCCCGAAGAAGGACATGATCATCCTCATGAAGGCCTTCTCCTACATCGTCGGCCGCTATCAGGGCAACCCCGCGGACGCGAACCACGCGGAAGTCACCAAAGAATGGCAGGAAAACGACGGTCTCGTCAACGTCATGTCCGGCCGCGCCCCGCGCACCAAACCCTGGACCAAATATGTCGACGACAAAGACCTGAAACCCGGCATCTGGTACGACATGCCCATCGAAGACAAGGACCACATGAGCTACATGGGTTCCAAGGAGACGAAGGAAGACTTCGGTGTCTTCTGGTATGAGATCTTCAGACGCCTCGACAACCTGAAATAAAGCAATGTATAAAAAAGCTCTGACCCCACGTCTGATGCGCACCACTGCTACCGTGCCGCGTATGTACGTGGAGAAGAAAAACGACTTCCCCATCGTCCTCGTCCACGGCGCGGTCGGCTGGGGCGAAGACGACCTCTGGAACAAATTCATGCGCTATTACGGCTTTGTCCGTATGGACATCCCGAAGATGTACCGGATGATGGGCATCGAATGCTGCTCCCCGGGCCTCGGGCCGTACAACTGCATCTGGGACCGCGCGTGCGACCTCTGGGCACAGCTCACCGGCGGCACCACGGACTACGGCATCGTCCACTCGGCCCGGTATCACCATGACCGCTACGGCCGGACGTACGACAAGCCGCTCATCAAAGACTGGGGCAAACTGGACGACGAGGGGAAACGCAAGAAGATCTGCCTCATCGCCCACTCCTTCGGCGCGCCCACCATCCGCGCGTTCATGTCCATCCTGGCCGAAGGCTCTGCGGAAGAGCGGGAGGCCACGCCGGAGAACGAGCTGTCCGAGTTCTTCAAGGGCGGCAAAGCGGACTGGGTCCACGCCATGACGACGTTCGCCGGCGTGAACAACGGTCTCACTCTGGTCGAGATCTTCCCGGAAGCGTTCCTGTCTGTCGGCTGGTCCGGACTGCACTTCCTCATCAGTCTCATCATGGACATCCCGATCGCCCGGTGGATCTACGACATGCGTTTCGACCAGTACCACCTGACCTCGAAGCCCGGCGGCATCTACACGTCGCCATGGCAGAAGCTGAAGGGGGCGCGGAACATCTCCCGCCGCCAGCTGAACTCCATGGTGCATGAGACCACGTTCAAGGGCGCGGCGGAAGTCCAGCGCAAGTATCCGGGCCCCTACAAGAACGTGTACTACTTCTGTCATGCGGGCGCCGCGACCGAGTACAACGACAAGGGCTACGCGGTCACAAGACGGGAGCTCTTCTCCCCGACCCGCTACGTCGGTCCCATTACCGGCGCGCTGAAGAAAAAGCCCACCGACAAGAAACCCGGGTTCGACGAGTCCTGGCGTCAGAGCGACACGCTGGTGCCGGTCCGTACGGCGCAGAACCCGATGGCGGAACCCGCCGTCGACTACCCCGGCTTCGACAAATGCCAGCCCGGCATCTGGAACAAGATGCCCCTCGAGTCCAAAGACCACCTGGCCTTCATGGGCTGCGGCGAGGACTACGAGATGTACGGCGCCTTCATGCTGAGCGTCGCGCTCCGCATGCTGAACCTGCCGACCGTCGACGCGGACGACGTCACCGAGTGACCACAATTTAACATCTGTTAAAAGTATGAACCAGGTCCCAGAAATGGGGCCTGGTTTTTAAGCTTTTTTTAAGACAATATTTCGGGTGACTGTGCAGTAAACACATTATTCGGACAAATTGAACTGTAACGTTTGTACGCCACAATGTATTGTATAAACAGGAAATGAAATGACTTTTGCCCCTGCACCCGGAGGTGCCCGACTATGAACATACTGAGAGACTTTTTCTCTTCCCTCACCGCCCTGCGTGACTGGCAGGACGAGGTGGACCGCGCCCAGAAAGCATCCGCGCAGATCAACTGCAGCCCGCGCGTCAACGCGGCATATCCCAATCGGCCGTACCGCCAGACCGGTGAGCCCGTCATCATCAAACGGGACGCCCTCATCCTGGACCTCTGCGCCTACCGGGAGAAAAAAGCCAGCGCCTGAGCGTCTGCCCGGCAGAAGTCCGAAAAGCAAAACAAAAAGCCCGCTCCTACGAGCGGGCTTATCTTTTTTGTGTTATACGTGGACCGTGTTGTAGATGGCCTGCAGCAGCTGACGCGCCATGTACTGGTGTCCCGCAACGTCCGGATGGACGGAGATGAGGAAGTTCACGAAGTACATCGGGGTCAGGAAGTCTGCGGTCTGCCACATGGTGGCCTCATGGCAGTCGACGAAGTGGACACGGTTGGCCCACGGGCTCTGCTGGGAGACATAGGTGTTGATGGCGGAGTCCATCGCCCATGCCTGATCGGAAGCCCACTTGCGCAGGTCGTTGTCCTGCGGGTTCAGGTCCTTGAAGCAGTCGTACATGCCCATGTAGTAGATCTCGGCGTTCGGGTTCATCTCGTTGACCTTCGCGACGATGGCGTCGTAGTTCTCGAAGAACCGCTGTTTGCCGATCTCCATCTCGGTCATGAAGTCGGCATAGCCGCCCATGACTTTGACGAACTGATCCATGGTGGTGATCATCTGGAGCTGGCCCTGGAGCGCGCCGATGGCGGTCTCGAGGCCGAGGCCGAAGCTGTAGTACATCGTCTTCAGGAACGGCGCGAGGAAGCCGTAAGTGCCGCCGTCGTTGTTGCCGAAGTTCAGGACGATGATGTCCGCGTTGCGGATGGTCTGCTGCATCTCGGCGGCCATGGCTGCGCGCTCGTCGAGGCCGACGTTGGCGATGAGCATGATGGCGTCAGAGATGAAGTGCTCCTGCGCGTTCTCGGTCTGCTCGAGCCAGGCTTCGTATTCCGGGTCGATCAGGCGACGGATCTCGACGGAGCGGAACGCGTCGCGGGAATAGTTGTACCGGTTCTGGACACCGAGCGTGTCGGCGACGAGCTGCGGGTAGGTGCCCTGGACAAAGCCGCCGTGGCCGAAGGTGAACTGGTTGCCGAGGGTGTAGGCGTTGCCGGCGTCGCCGTGCATGCCGTAACCGGACGGAATGGAGTCACCGAGGATGACCATGGTATCTGCATTGAGTTCTCCCTGAGGACCGCGTCTCCACTGCGCGAAGGCCGCTACGCTGACGCAGCCGACCATCATGACCATGGCGACGAGGACCGCAACGAGTTTCTTCGTTGTCTTTTTCATTGTCTTGCCCTTTCTGATTGTGTATGCGTTTTGTCTGTGTTTGCCGGGGCGATATACCCCTTCTGTTCATAAAACATTCATTATTATAATAAAGGCGGCCGTCTTCGTCAAGGCAACGGTTGCCTAACCCATGCTGTTTTCGTGTAACTTTTTTGGGCAAATCGCGACAGAGACAGCAGTGGTTGTTGCCCGCGAGAGGAGAATATACTATAATTTGTATAACCTGATTTTTTAAAGTTTTTTCATAGGAGGACCGACCATGGAAGTCATCAAAGGCGGCACCGGAGAGGCGAAAGCCCGTCCAGGCGAAAAAGACCAGCAGCTCAAGCGCATCGAGCAGATGGAGAAGTATCTGGACGACGCGAAAGAGGCCGTGAAGAACGTCTCGAGTGCCCTCGAGGACTTCATGGAGGCGCAGAACAAGATCATCGCCCTCGAACAGTATTACGAAGGCGGTTGCTGGCGCAAGGACTTCGAAGACGACGAAGCCGGCCTGCTCCCCTCCTACCTTAAGCGCGGCGTCCTCACGGAAGACGCCATCTACGATCTGCTCACCGACAACGACGAACTCCTCGAGATCATCTCGATGGACCAGTTCGAAAAACTCTGGTGAGCCCCCGCAACGGCACCCTTCAACGCCCCGAGCTATAAGCCCTCAAACAGCCCCGACTCCCTGTGAGCCGGGGCTTTGTTATCGTTATGCTTTTGTTTTTATATACTTAACACAAACGCGGGGCAAATGTTTTGTTTAAGCGGTCAATAGAAACGATTGACAAAAAAATGTTAATCTAAAGTTGCAGTAAACCAACCCTAATTGAATAACCCAAGGAGTGGATCCATCATGAAACAGTATTTTGACCTTACCGGCCGCGTCGCCATCGTCACCGGTTGTTCCGGCGGACTGGGCGTCCAGATGGCGAAAGCCCTCGCGAACCAGGGCTGCAACATCGTACCCGTCGCGCGCAGACTCGAGAAACTCGAGGAAGTCGCCAAAGAGATCACCGAAGAGTTTGGCGTCGAGTGCCTTCCTCTTCGACTGGACATCACCGACACCGACGCGGTCAACGAAGTCGTGCAGAAAGCCTATGACCATTTCGGCCGCATCGACATCCTCATCAACAACGCCGGCACCGGCGCTGTCGCTCCCGCCGAGGACATCACCGACGAGCAGTTCGGCGGCGAGATGGAGATCGACCTCTTCGGCACGTTCAAAGTCGCCCGTGCTGTCGCGAAGATCGCCATGATCCCCGCGGGCTACGGCCGCATCATCAACATCGCCCGCCGGCTCTGCCCCGTACCATGCGGCAAAAGGCGGCGTCGTCAACCTGACCCGTGCCCTCGCGGCTGAGTGGGGCAAGTACGGCATCACCGTCAACTCCATCTGCCCGGGTTACTTCTACACCCCGCTGACGAAGGAGACGCTCGACTCCGACTTCTTCCAGGCGAACGCGAAGACCATGATCCCCGAAGAGCGTTACGGCAACGAAGGCGAGCTCGACACGGCCGCCATCTTCCTGGCCTCCCCCGCCTCTTCCTATGTCACCGGCGTCAACCTGCCCGTCGACGGCGGCTACACCTGCATGTAAAGTGGATAACGCTCAAGACCTTTCAGCTGTTTCCACAAATGTGTCTCTTCCAGCGGCAACGCTAAAGCACAATAGGAAACTCGCATAATCCTTATATAATGCCAAAAGGCTATGGACAAATCGTCCATAGCCTTTTTTACAAGAATGCCTGTTCTTCCTTCTGCCCGCGGCAACGACACCCACCCTCAAGTCTGTACGCGAGAGGGTCTTCTGCCTCAGGCTTCCCTTCCGCACCTCTGCTACACGTTTTTTAGCATCGGTAGTACATCTTGTTCTTCTGCCACCTGTTATGTTCCACCTGATGGCTTCTCTCAACCGTCTTGGTGGACCATTACTGCGGCCAACATGCGCAAATGGTCCACCGAGACCTTAACCAACAGGCTCTAATCCCTTTCACAGTGGACCATTTTCCCTATTTCAAGGAGAATCTGTACCACCAAGCAAACAAAAGCCAGCGTTGTCACGTCATTGGGGTGTACCATTTTCACCAATCAACAGCAAGAATGGTCCACCACACGCTTCCAGCAGCTTTTCCAAGCTCGTATTTGGTGGTACATTCTTTCCGCTATAAAGTCAAAATGGTCCATTACGCCCCCTTTCAGGAAGCCCGTTTGACTTTCCCTCCTCAAAGCGCTACGATACGAATGGGCAATCGCTCCCATAACCGAACTCAAAACTGCTTTTCACGGCCACCCCTGCTTTCTGAGGTGGCCCCAAAATGCTGTTTTAAAGTGAGGTTATTTTTTATGCAACAATTTACCGATTCAAACCTGCAGTGGCAGGCACAACTGAGCAAGGAAGAGCAACAACTCCGGGAGCTTCTCAGGGTAGTCACCAGAGAGCTGTCCCATGCAGAATAAGGCTCTCATCTACCGCCTGGCTCAAAAGCGCTATGACCGAAAGTTGTTGCGTGCCATCAAACTGGAGTTGCGTCAGGTGGAGCAGGGGAAACATCTGGTTTTTTCTGATTTCGGAGCAATCTACGATTCTTTTCCGGATAATTGGAAACCCTTCATCAAGCCTCATGTACTTCCTGACGATCTCTATGCGGAGCAATGGCTGAAGAAGCATCAGGCACACGCGAGCGGAGAGGAATTCAAATCCAAAGCAGAGCATTTGCATGACAGGATCTACCGGGAATTTGACCTTCCTCATGTTTACGAGCCCAAACTGTATCTGGAAGGGTTCGGCTGGGTAAAGCCGGACTTTGTCGTACTGAACAGACGGACCCGCCAGACGTTTTACCATGAGCATTTTGGGATGATGGACAACCCGGAATACTGTGCCCGTGCTCTTTCAAAGCTCGACGCATACCACCGCAACGGCTATTATGAAGGCAAAAACCTTCTCATAACCATGGAGTCTTCCCTCCATCCGATGAACCCCGGAGAAGTGGAAGCCCTGTTTCAAAACTATCTGCTATAATGTCTCAAACACAAAACAGACCCCCGGCCGAAAGGTCGGGGGTTTTCTTTGTCTGGGTCAGACTGTGTAGAAGTACAGGATGGTAGTCGCGAGGGACATCTGCCCGAAGAAGTAGGCGATTTGCCGCGTGATCCTCAAACCGAGTTTGTGGAACCGGTCCCCGCCGTAGGTCTCGAGCGCGAGGCCGATGTCAGCGAGCACGAACAGTGCCGAGCCTGCCATGAGGCACGGGCCGAAGAGCCGGTGCAGATGCCAGAGCTGGATGCCGAGGGTCATCGCGAGACCGAGCATGGCGGCCAGCACCACGAAGTAGATGCCGACCGGTACCGCGTGCTTCCCGAGGTCCAGTTTGAAGGCCATCAGAGCGTAGACCAGGATGGGCAGCGCGAAGAAGACGGCGGACCAGGGGTGGATGCTGAACTCGTAGCCGTAGATCGCCCGACCGAAAGCCACACAGTAGAGTGCGTTGCCGAGGATGAAGGCCAGCACGCCGAGCCCGTTCGCCGCGGTCTTTTTGTCGGCGAGCTGTTCGAGGATGTCGGCGTCTTTGAGGTCCGGGTCCGCGGGTGTCCCGGCGCGGTGGGCATAGCCGAGGAAGAAGTCCCCGAGCCAGCCGTAGGCCAGTGCCGCGATGACGAGCTGGACGACGCGGTCCGTGAGCCCTCCGCCGGTGAATTCCAGGAAGGTGTTCGCGCCGGCGGACAGTTCGCCCGTGTTCGACCCGGCGAACGACACGTTGATGCCGTACCGGATGAGCACCGCGAGCGTGATGCCGTAGGCGAGGAACACCGTTGAGCAAATCAACTTGAGGTAAAAGCCTCTGCGGGTCCGCTCCGGCCAGCTCGCGCGGATGTACAGCGCGAGCGCCACCAGTTCGAGCACCCAGAAGGCGATGATCAAAACTCTCATGAAAAGTTTCTCCTAACTCGAAATTTCCACCACATATTGTATCATGCAAAGAAACCTCCCGCAATGCTTTGTAGATGAGAAAAGACCCCCGGCGCGTGCGCCGGGGGTCTTTTATGCCTTTTAGTCGGGCAGTTTGTCGAGATAATCCATCCAGAAGTCGTATGCGTTCAGGAACCGCTGCCCGCGTTTCTTCCCGATGAACGAGATGGAACCGCCGATGACGGTGCCGTGGTCGCCGGGGACCGTCGGCAGAGCGTGCCAGATGCCCTTCTGGATCGGCTTGTCCTTCACGTCGACCCATTCGCACCAGGGCTCGGTCGTCGGGTGACGGCCGGACTCAACGGGGACGATGCCGTCGTTCATCCGCCAGCCTTCGGTGATCTTCACACCGGCGATGGTCTGGTCCGGGAACTTGCCGAGCGAATAGGCGAACGGCGCGAACGCGAAGATCATGATCGGCGCCTTCACCTGGTTGCCGCTCTTCCCCGTCTTCGTTCCGTTGCCGGTGACGGCGAACAGGTACTGTTCGGCCGGGACGGAGAGCTTCTTGTTGATCTCCGCCGCCTGCGGGATGTGGATGTCCGCGAACACGTTGTCCTTCGCCTTCACGAAGTTGCGGATGGCTTTCATGTTCAGCATGTCGCGCGCGAAGCGGACGCCGTTCTTGACGGCCGTGATGCCCCACTGGCTCATCTGGAAGTCGTAGACTCTGCCGCTGCCCACATTGCCGATGATGGACGCTACCATCGGGATACCGTAAGTCAGGCCGTAGTCGACCGTCTTCGGCAGCGCGTGCGGGAACGTGATGCCGTCAAAGGGTCCGGAGATGGATGTGATGGACTTGACTAAATCGCCATGGCCTCCTTCAAACAGAGGAGAGAGCTGGCCGGCGGGTGTTGCCGCGCGCTCTTCGGGAGAGCCGTTGCGCAGGAGTTCCACGAACATGCGCATGGTCGGGCCGCCGAAGGAATGGCCGAGCAGATGGATGCTCCGCTCCGGGGTCCAGTCCGGCAGCATGGCTTCCGGGAACGTCTCGCCAAAGCGGTTGTGGCCTTTTTCTTTCGAATGGGCAACGCCGTAGTCGACCGTGGTACCGGTCAGGTTCGCGTACAGTTCGCACGCGCGGTCCCAGGCGGAGCCGAGCGGCGACACCGTCGGGGTGTAGACCTCATAGCCCTTCTCCCGCATGCGCCGCGGGTAGTTGCCGGTCACCATGCCCCAGTACGGGAGGCCCTTGTAAAACTTCTTGTCCTCTCCCCAGCCCATCATGCCGTGGACGAAGACGTACGGATGCTGTTTGGACGCCATAAAAACACCTCTTTTTCAAGTTTCGATATCTGCCGTTTTCATTATAGGGCGTCCCGTTGACGTGTGTCAAACGAACAGTTATGATGGAGTTGGGAAAGAGTATCTGCGTTTGAAAGGAGGCATTCACATGAAAATACCGATGAACAAAAAGTACCGGAGAGGCCTTGTCATGGACCCGGCGAGCGCGTCGCTCCAGCCGGTCGACCGGAACCACTATGTCCAGCAGTGGATCTACGGCGCGGTGGAGCCCGCCATCCTGAAAGTGACGGACTTCATGTACAACGACCCGGTGCGCACGAAGCTCTACAACAAGCTGGCCACGCCGAAAGCGCTGCCGCGTGAGGTGGTCTGTTCGACGGACGCGGTGTGCCGGTTCATCGACTTCATCTACAGCGCGGAGGCGGACAACGACTGCCCGCGCATGGCCGTCACCAAGTGCGTCTGCCAGACCGCGACCGACACGTATGCCGAGCCCGTGTGGAAAGACATGGCGCTCCTCTACACGGCGAACCTGTACACGACCGTGAAGCATACGGCCATCGGCGAGCCGTACCACATCATCGAGACCGCGGAAGAAGCGAAGAAGATGATCCGCCAGTTCGACGCGGACCGTCTCGTCCACACCATCATGTACTGCCACGGCAACGGCCGGTGGACCTTCGTCGTCTGCAACTGTGACGACACCATCTGTGTGCCGATGAAAGCGTACCTGCTCGGACGCCGGGACCAGGTGCTGGCCGGCCCGGAGA
>ONJD01000098.1 GCA_900317985.1 uncultured Eubacteriales bacterium
ACGAGTGCGCTAATTGGTGGAGCATTATGGTGCCTATTCAGAAGAAATGTACCACCGGAGAGGTGGAACTGCTTTCAAAAAGACAAGTTGGTGGTACATCTTCGTTTGAATCAAGAGAAAACGTACCACTGACAAAATGAAGAGACCCAAAGCGGGTCAAAGGCAACGAGAAAAGTTCAGCAGGTGGGCGGGTGAACGCCGCAGGTTCGGAGTTCGGGCTGACAGTGCCCGGGCTCTCGAACCGTTCACTGTACCCGCCTGCGTCGAAGGTGTGCGCGGGCGCATAATTTTCAGGTTGAAGGCTTGTTACACTCTGCTCTTCGGGTCATTCTTTCAAAACCCTTGACAAGTAACCCTTGACAAGTGTTTCAAAAAGTAATAAACACAGAGTAGGTATTTTGAAACACAAACCGTTTGGAAAAAGTGGCAAGTATGGCGAAAGGGGTACGTATGGCGAAGAAGGTCGCTCTGGTGACAGGAGGTACGTCCGGCATCGGGCTGGAGACGGCGATCCACCTGAAGAAAAAGGATATACAGTCTACGCGATGTCCCGGCGGGCAGAAGGTCCGAAGGGCATCCACCACCTGCGCGCGGACGTGACGAACGTTGAGCAGGTGAAGACTGCGGTTTCCGAGGTCCTCTCAAAGGAAAAGCACATCGACCTGCTCGTCAACAATGCGGGCTTCGGCATCTCCGGGGCCATCGAGTTCACCGAGCCGGAAGAGGCGAAGAAGCAGTTTGACGTCAATTTCTTTGGCGTGGTGAACGTGACGAAGGCGGTCCTTCCAGCCATGCGCGAGCGGGGCAGAGGAGTCATTGTGAACATGGGTTCTATGGCATCGCCCATCGCCATTCCGTTCCAGGCATACTACTCGGCTTCCAAAGCGGCGATCCAGTCCTACTCCATGGCACTGCTCAACGAGGTGCGGCCGTACGGCATCCAAGTGGTCTGCATTTTGCCCGGCGACATTGCCACCGGCTTTACCGCCGCGCGGGAAAAGAGCATCCTTGGCGATGACGTGTATGGCGGCCGGATCAGCAAATCGGTCGCAGTCATGGAACACGATGAACAGAACGGTATCTCTCCGAAGACTGCAGGGAAATTCGTGGCAAAGAAGGCCGCGAAGAGACATCCGAAACCGTTGTACGTGATCGGTGCCCAGTACCGGGTCTTCCTATTCCTCACGCGGATCCTGCCGACCCGTTTCGCATACTACATCGTTGGAAAACTATATGGTTAAAGGAGAACACCATGGTTTCTTTTGAAAGTGATTACATCGCCGGGGCACACCCCGACGTGCTGAAGGCGCTCACAGACACGAACCTCGAGCAGCTGCCCGGCTATGGAGGGGACCGCTACTGCGACAGCGCGAAGGAGAAGATCCGCACGGCATGTGAATGTCCCGACGCGGACGTCGAGTTCCTCGTCGGCGGCACGCAGACAAACGCCGTGGTCGTTTCGACGCTTCTGAAAGACTATGAAGGCGTCATTGCCGCGGACACGGGGCATGTCGCCACACACGAGGCCGGCGCCATCGAGTACTCCGGTCACAAGGTCCTCGCGCTGCCGCACGTCAACGGCAAGCTGGAAGCGCAGACCGTCAGAGAGTGGGTCGAACGCTTCTATGCGGACGGCAACCACGAGCACATGGTGTTCCCGGGAATGGTGTACATCTCCCAACCGACGGAGTACGGCACGCTCTACAGCAAAGCGGAGCTCGAAGAACTGAGCGCCCTCTGCCGCCGATACGACATCCCGCTCTTCCTGGACGGCGCCCGTCTGGCGTACGGCCTCGCGAGCAAAGAGACCGACGTCACGCTCCCAGACATCGCCCGCCTGTGCGATGTGTTCTACATCGGCGGCACCAAATGCGGAGCTCTCTGTGGCGAAGCCGTCGTCTTCACGAAGGGCAACAAGCCGGAACATTATACGGCGCTCAAAAAACAGAGAGGCGCGCTCCTCGCGAAGGGGAGGCTCCTCGGCGTCCAGTTCGACGCGCTCTTCACCGATGACCTGTACTTCCGCATCGGAGAGTATGCCATCGAAAAAGCCGAAGAACTGAAGGAGGTCTTCGAGAAGCACCGCATCGAGATCTACCTGCCGTCTCCGACAAACCAGCAGTTCATCATCCTGTCCAACGAGCGGGCAGAGAAACTACAGGACACCGTGTCCGTTAGTTTTTGGGAGGAGCTCAACGAGACCCACACCATCTTCCGCCTCGCCACCAGCTGGTCCACGACCGAAGAGGACTTGAAAGCACTTGACGACGCGCTCGGTGCGCTATAACATAGGTACGATCAAACCGAAAGGAACCAATAGATCGATCATGAATTATTATCAGAAGAAACTGACAGAAGTGCTCAAGAAGTCTTCCCAGAAGGCGATCGAGGCCGTCCAAAACTTCGACATGGACCAGTTCGTTGAAGACGCCGACAAGTTCCTCGACGGCGTCGTGGGGAAGACCGGTGAACTGGCCGACAAAGCCAAAGACCTCACTGCGGAAGACGTCAAGAATGCCGGCAAGACCGCCGTCGAAAAGGTGAAGAACTTCGACCCGAACGACCTGAACCTCGATGTGGCAGCCACCATCCCGAAAGTGCTCGCCGTCCAGGCGAACGTCATCGACCGTGAGGCGTTCCTGAGGGAGCAGATCTGCGACTACATTTCTGAGGACATGGCGCGTATCGCCATAGAGAAAAACACGAAGGAAGCCGGCATCCGCCGCAAGCTCGTCGACACCATCGCGAGCGGGGTCATCAGCGGGGAAGTCAACAAAGCGTCCGGCGTCTCGATGGTGGCCGGTTCCACCTGGGCGACTCTCCCGGCGGACATCGTCCAGTACTTCGGCTTCGTGCTCCGCATCGTCCAGAAACTCGCGTACCTCTACGGGTACGAAGCGTTCGACCTGACCATCGAAGACGGGAAACTCACCGACGAGAAGTCCCTAAAGGAACTGACAGACCTCATCGGCATCATGTTTGATGCCGGGGAAGAGGCAACGCAGGTCGGCACCAAGATGGGCAAGCTGACCCTCGCCAAAGGCGTTGTGGCTCCGGTACCGCTCCTCGGCAGCGTGCTCTCCGGCGGCCTGACCTACGCCACACTTCGCCCGTACGCAGAGTGCCTGAAAGACGTGCTCTCGGAACGGTTCGAACCGGGCACAGCATTGACCAAAACGGAAGAATAAACGAAAAAAGACCCCGACCGTAAGGCCGGGGTTTATGTAAAGTTGTTTATAACTTATTAACACTTTGCACATATTTTACACCTGACATTTGTACCTTTTACATATTGCTATTTATATGCATATAACTTAAAATGTCTAATTGTTAGCATATTTTCAGATGTCCGAATAACGTGACATGCGAAGGGAGTAAACTATTATGGAATTCAAAAAAGTAGCCATCCTCGGTGGCGGCGTCCTCGGTACGCAGATCGCCATGCAGTCCGCTTACTGCGGCAAAGAAGTCAACATCTGGCTCCGCAGCGAAGACTCCAAGACCCGCACCCAGCCGAAACTCGATCGTCTCTACGGTGTCTATGAGAAGACCCTTGAGCAGATGAACAAGACCAAGTCTCCTGCCGACTTCTGCGGCGGTCTTGCCACCAGCTATGACGACTTCGATTACGCTGATTGTGTCAAGAGAGCACAGGATGCCAAGAACCACATCACTCTGACCACCGACATGGCGGAAGCCGTCAAAGACGCTGACATCATCATCGAAGCCACTGCGGAGATCGAGAAGCAGAAGGTCGAGGTCTTCCAGGCTGTCGCCAAGGTCCTGAAAAAAGATCAGCTTCTGGTCACCAACTCTTCTTCTCTTCTTCCGTCCAAGTTCACCAAGTATGTCCCGAACAAGAAGAACTACCTGGCACTTCACTTTGCCAACAACATCTGGAAGCAGAACATCACCGAAGTCATGCGTACTGCTGACACCGGTGACGAGGCGTTCCAGGCTGCCGCCCGTTTCTCCAAGGAGATCAACATGGTCCCGAGCATGATCAAGAAGGAAAAAGCCGGTTACATCCTGAACACCCTGCTTATCCCGCTGCTTTCCGGCTCCATGGAGCTCATCGCCCACGGCTATGCCTCTCCGGAAGACGTCGACCGCACCTGGAGAACCGCCACCGGCGCACCCTACGGCCCCTGTGAGATCTACGACGTTGTCGGTCTCGACACCGGTTACAACATCGTCAAAAAGTATGTCCATGTTCCGAAGTTCATCGCCGGCTACGATTTCAAAGCCATCGCGAAACTTCTCGAAGGCTACAAGAATGCAGGCAAGACCGGTGTCAACGCCGGTGAAGGCTTCTTCAAGTATGACGAAATGGGCCACCGCATCAGCGGCGACTAATTCAAGAGAATATAAGACCCCGACCGAAAAGGCCGGGGTCTTTTTCTGTGGCGATGTACGTCTTCAGTTTCTCATTACCAGCGGAAGATGGAACGGAAGATGGACGAGATGCCCTTGACGATGGAGGAAAAGATCGAGAAGATCCCGCCGCCGGAAGAACCGCCCGAAGGCTTCGTGGTCGGCTGTGTGGTCGGTTGAGTGGTCGACTCAGTAGTAGTCTCTGTGGTAGTTTCGGTAGTCGTTTCAGTAGTCGTCTCGGTAGTTGTCTCCGTGGTGGTTTCAGTAGTCGTCTCCGTGGTAGTTTCGGTAGTCGTTTCCGTGGTAGTTTCAGTAGTCGTCTCCGTGGTAGTTTCGGTAGTCGTTTCCGTGGTAGTTGGAGACAGAAGCGGCTACAGTCTGGTCCGCAAGAAGGTAGGCCATATAGGTGGTGACCAGATGCTTGGCCAGCGTGCCGTTGGCGTTATAGGCTTTGCCTGTCAGGTTCTGGTAGACGGCCTTGAACGCGTCGCTCTGATCTCTGAACATCACGCTTGTACCGTAACGACCTTTGCTCATGACATCACTTGCAATCGTACCCCAGTCGCCGTTCGACATGCTGGCGTAGGTCGAGTCAGAGCCCCAGGCGAAGTTGTCGAATGCCGCCTGAGCCATAAGATTATAATCAAGAATGCTGGCGTAGTAACCACCAACAAAGTTGAAAATGTTGTCCTTGCCGGCGTTGCTCTTGCTGGTCGTCAGCGGAGTGCCAAACGTGTACCCGTAAATGGCGGATTTGGCAACGCCGTCCTGCGCCAGTTCGTGGCCGACGATGTTCGCGACCGCGCCGCCGAGGCTGTGGCCGGTGACGAAGAAGCGGTTCGCCGGGTCGGCAACGGTCAGACCGTTGTCCGCCAGGAACGCATACAGGTTGTTGAGGACGACTTCGGAATTCTGGACGAACGCGCCCGGAGTGATGTCGGTCATGAAGTCCGTGATCGACATAGAGCCACGTCCGATGATGGTGATCAGGTTGTAATCGTAGCCGTCAACGGAAACGGTCTTCAGGGAGAAGGTGTGGGCAACGCTCGTGGTGTTCGCTCCATAACCGTAATGGGCGATAGACCCGGCGAGACCCAGGTCGTCAAGAACGTCTTCCGCCGCGGCAGTGCCGTTCTCGACGGCAACGCAGAGAGCGCCGGCGCCGATGGCAAGGTTGACGTCATTGTTTGCGGCATTACCGTAGACGAGTGTATTTGCGTCCCACGGGAATTGCAGGTCGATCGATTCGCTGGTCGAGACACCGGGGTCCCTGTAGCTGACGGCGCCCACGCTTGGGAACGCCAGAGCCACCACGACTGCCAGTGCGAGCAGCACAGTGAAGATTCTCTTTTTCATGATGTATACCTCGTTCAATAGGAAAATAGATAGGGAAAATATAAACAAAATGGGTTATATGCTAACTTGAGTATACATCTGTCAAGTTGTACTTGTAAACAAAATATACAAAAAATTCACACATACGAACAACTTTTTGTACAAATACAAATAATTGGCCCCGACCAAAAGGCCGGGGCTTTTTTGTGGCGATTTATCGCCTTTTTATTCCATATCGATCGTCGGCAGGGAACACGCCCGCTTCATGATCTCGAAGAAGAACGTGTAGTACGAGAACACGGGTTCGCCGACACCCATGTAAGACATATGGTGCTTTTGCTCGACGGGGAACTGGATCCAAATGCCGGGTTCGATGCAGTCTTCACCGGTCCAGTCTTTGAACGGTTCTCCCGGAGGATGCGGCGCGACGATGGTGTTGACCAGTCCGTCGTTCCGGAACCAGGTCTCGTCCGGAATGCCGAGCGCGGGGTTCGTGTACTTGCCCTCCATGTTGGCGAAGAGAGCCATGGGCTTGAAGGTGCCCGGGATGGCCCGGCGCTCCTTGGAACCCTCGATGGGCATGGTCGTGTCGCCCGAGTAGGTGAAGTAGTAGATGTTCGGTTTGGGAGAGTACCCTTCCGTCATCCTTTTATAAGTGGGCCAGCCCAGCTCGTAGGCGATGTTGTCTTCCTGTGCGTTGATGAAGTTTTTCGCCAGCTTCCAGTTCTCGGAATTCAGGTTCCACTTCATGCCTTTGAGGCCGCCCTTGTAGTCCGGGTCGGTGATGCCCCAGTGCGGCATCTTGAAGTCGTAGATCTTGATGAACGGCGTATTGCCGTTGGCCTGGAACAGCGCGGCACCGGCAGTCAGCGTACGGCGGCAGGCGTTCGGGGTCTCCGTGAACTGGACTGCCAGAGAGACACCGTTGCAACCGGCGAGCAGTGTACAGCTGTGTACCCAGTTCGTCTTGCCGCCTTTGAACAGGTCGGACAGCTCGTTCTCCGGCGTGCCGGCGCGCTCTTCCTCCGAACCGTTATACAGCAGTTCGATGAGCGTGCGGGTCGTCGGGCTGCCGAAGGAGTGACCGATGAGATTGATCTTCTTGATCTTGCCTTCCGCGTCAAGCTTGCCCCAGTCCGGGACGAGCGGTTTGTCATAGGTGTGGCCGTAACGTTTGTGGCCGAACTTCTCCGAATGGACTTTTCCGTAGTCCACTGTGCCGCCGATGATCTGTGCGTACAGTTCACAGGCTACCTCCGACGATCTGCGCGTACAGTTCGCACGCGCGGTCCCACATGGAGTTGAACGGGCCGAGACTCGGCTGGTACACTTCGAAGCCGGCTTTGCGGGCCGCCTTTATGACGTTGCGGTCCGGCCGGAAGCCGAAGTAGGGGAAGACCTTCGAGAACAGCGTCTCCTCGCCGTAGCCGAGGAACCCGTGCACCACAATGAACGGATAGTCGCTGGTCTTTTCGAGAAGATCTCGCTTGCCAATGATCTGCTTATACATTCCACAATCATCTCCCTTGAATATGAACTTGAACCACCACCTTCTTCACCCTCAATATAACAGAGTTGAGCGTACAAATTAAGCATAATTAAAGAATTAA
This sequence comes from uncultured Eubacteriales bacterium, assembly GCA_900317985.1. Lineage (GTDB taxonomy): Bacteria > Bacillota > Clostridia > Oscillospirales > Acutalibacteraceae > RUG420. Next base: position 7,320 of record ONJD01000098.1, read on the forward strand.
CAATTTTGGATAAGAAAAGCAGACAAAAAAGAGCCGTAAACTCACAAAAACAGCCGGAAACGTTCGTTTCCGGCTGCCAGTCAGTATTCTATGGTTTTATTGTCCTTTGACGGTCCTTCTCACCTTGTGCGCCGCAAGGAACACGACGAGGTTCAGGACCGCGACGATCGGGTACACCACGAGCGTGAGCGTATCGACTTCTCCGCGCAGGAGACGAAGGTCCAGAAGGCTCAGGATGAAGGCGAGCAGCGTGACGGCCCAGGCCGAGTCAATGTACTTGGGCGGGTCCTTCACTGCGCTCAGCAACAGGAAAGCGGTCAGGAACTCGACAGCCACATTCAGCCATGCGGTCCAGTCGTTCCCCATAATGGCGAGAACGGCGCCAATGATGCCGAGGGCCAGCTCCAGAAAACCGAAGATCTTCAGGATTTTCAAACTTTTTTCCATAGGACAACCTCCTAATAAATTTATGTCATATTTATTATACCACAGCTACCGTAATATGCAAACTAGTACAGTTGTTACAAAACTGTCATACTGATTACAAACATTGTTATTGCATTGCGGGGGAGGCGAACCTATACTGAAAGCGAACCAAGGAGGTGCTAGTTATGAAGAAACGGTTCGTAAGCATTTTAATGATGGCGCTGCTTGTGATGTCTCTTGCACTGACGGCATGTACTAAATCGGCTCCGGCCCCGAAGGCGACTGACGCGGACGCGGATGCGGACGCGACGGTTATCGAACAGGTAGCCGCAGACTACATCGCCACCGAGTTCGGCCAGTATTATGACAAGGCGGATGCCAGCATCCCGACCGTCTACATCATCCGCGCGGAAGTGGCGGACAACGGCGATGTCACTGCCTATGGTGACTTCTGGCTCGAGAACTATGAGATCAAGGGCGATACACTGGAATTCGTCTCCGGCGGCAACGATCCCGGTGTCATGCATATGAAGAAAGTCGGCGACAGCTACAAGGTCACGAAGTTTGACCAGGTCGAAGACGGCTCCAACTACACCGACTCCGCCAAGAAACTCTTCGGCGAGTATTACGATGCCTTCGCCAAGTACACGAGCGACGACAAAGCGAAAGCGGCGACCCGCGGCCAGCAGATCGCGAACTACGTCAAGGCCAACGGCCTCAAGGTCACCCAGTACCACGACTACGGCTGGGACCCGGTCGCACTGCCCACCAACTAAACGAACACTCGTAAAATACCAACAAAGCCGGAAGCTCACGCTTCCGGCTTCTTTCTGTTACAAACTCACAGCCACC
>ONJD01000097.1 GCA_900317985.1 uncultured Eubacteriales bacterium
CTGTTCCTTCAGCCACTTGTAGATGGGGTCGGCATCGGGGCCGTTGACTTTGATCTTCTTGAAGGTTTTGAAGGTGACGTTGTAGCGGGCTTTGCAGAAGTGCTGGATCTCCTCGTCCGTGCCGGGCGCCTGGTTGGCGAACTGGTTGCACGGGAAGTCGAGGATCTCAAAGCCCTGGTCGTGGTACTTCTCATAAAGCGCTTCGAGGCCTTCGTACTGCGGGGTGAAGCCGCAGCCGGTGGCGGTGTTGACGACCAGCAGGACCTTGCCTTTGTAGTCGCTCATCGGGACGTCCTGGCCGAGGCCGTCTTTGGCAGTGAAATCATAAAAACCCATAATTACTCTCCTCTCGAGTACGTACTTACGCCGTTTTGGCGATTTTGTTTTGTTGTTTACAATTGAATTGTACACATTCTATCAAGAAAGTCAATAGGTTTTCACGAAAAAGTTGCCCTATGCTAACCAAAAAGTTCCAGAGCGCCGCACAGAGAAAGACCGCCCCGGAACGGGACGGTCCTTCTTCCAAATGCCGTGAGGAAGCACGACAGTCTTTACGTTTATGATTATTAGCTGCCGACCACTTTCGAAACGATCTTGTCGTCGACGATGGTATCGGTCTTCGGGTTGAAGACAGGAGACTTGGTGAGGTCTCTCTTGGCCGGGTCTGCGGGAGCCAGCGGCTTCCAGGGGTTCTTGCCCTCTGCCTTGAACGCCTTGTAGAGCAGGACGCAGTAGACGAGGTCGAACATCGTGCACATGACGCCGCACCAGATATTCAGCGGGTCCTGCAGGGACGGGTACACGGCGATGGCGAGCCACGCGCCGATGGTGCCGAGCATCTTGCCGATGGCGATCATCATGGACTGGCCTTCCGTGCCCTTGCGGAGGTAGAGCAGGAAGATGAACAGCATGGACATCGGGAGGTTCTGGACGATGGCGGTGCAGCCGTTGGCGCGGACGCCGTAGGCCTGCAGCCAGGTGATCTCGACGACGACCGCCATGATCATGCAGAGCGCGAACCACGGCAGGAAGAGTCGTCCGTCGGCGACCTTCTCGAAGTCTTTCTTACCCCACTTGAGGTGCGTGTAAAGGATGAGGCAGTCGGCGATGAACCATGCCGTGTTGACACAGGCCATCATGTAACCGCCGTAGAACATGCCGTCATGGGCCCAGTACATGTAGGCGTAAAGGCCTTCCCAGACGATGTTCAGCGCCAGGGCGGCGATGGGCATACCGTAGGTCTTCTGTTTGAAGCCGAGACGGATGAGATCGATGTACGCGAACAGCCAGCCGAGACCGGCGACCGGCGCGAAGATGAAGACTCTGGCATCGAGGCCGAATTCGCCGAAATGACAGAAGTCCATAAGAGTCTGTAAGAATCCCATAGATGTTTCCTCCTATATTATTCGTCTTTCTTGTTCCAGAACTTGTTCCAGCCGAAGAGTCCGAGCGCGACCGCCGCGAGGAACGCGAACGGGCCCCAGACGCTGCTCTTCATGCCGGTGCGCCATTTGTAGAACTTGACGGGCTGCGCGCCGCGGATGCCTTCCGCGACCTTTTCGTTCAGCGCGGTCGCGTCGAAGTTCGGGTCGTACTTCTTCATGTTCAACTTGTAGCTGTCGAGTTCCAGGTTCACGCCTCTCGAATGGACGTTGAAGTCGAGGTCTTTGCCGAACTGGGACAGCGGCAGCAGGAACACCGGGAGTTTGCCCTGGATGTTGTGGCTCTTCGTGAAGTCCACGGGCAGGTAGTCGACGCCGTTCAGGATGAGCTTGTCGACCTCCGGGTCGTTCCACGCGAGTCTCGCGAATGCTTTGCCGTCCTTGACCGTGAGCTTCGCCGGTTCGACGAGTTTCATGGTGCCGTTACCGGAGAGGTCATAGTCGATGGCATAGTCCCCGTCAGCGAGGTCGATATCGAGACCTTTGACCTTGACGGCCGGTTCCGGCAGCGCCGCGTCCGTGTCAACGTCGACGACAAGGGAGACATCTTCGTCCGCGGCCTCCTCGACTGTGACGTCTTCTTCCTCATCGAAGTCTTCGACGACGACGTCATAGTCTTTCTCCGTTCCGGTCGCCTCATACTTCTCCTCGTAGGGCTTGACGTTCTGAGGCGTTTTGTCATCCGCGAACGCGGTCATGGGGAGGACCAGCGCGACGACCATGGCCAGAGCGGTCAGGACCGCGGCAATGGTTCTTTTCATGCGTTTTTCTCCTTTCTGCATAGTCTTCACACATTGCTCCACGGAGGGAGCCTTCCACCCTCAATTGTACGCGTACAAATGGCGGCCGTCAAGTAAAGATAACAAAAACCTCCGAACGCGATGTCCGGAGGTTTGATTGCAGTATTGGGATGGTCAGCCTTATTTCGCGGCGTTTTCTTTCTCGACGAACTTGATGGCTTCTTTTTTGACCTGTTCGGCCTTGGCAGCGACCTTCTCTTCGATGGCGGCTTCCGCTTTGGCCTGAAGTTCGGCCTTCTTCAGCTCGTTGGCAGCGATCTCTTTGTAATTGGCGAACGCGGCCTCATCGATGGCCTCGATGGAGCCTTCATAGTCGCCGGCCTGACGCATCTTGTAGATCTTCTCGGCCTGCTTGTTGCGCTGCTTTTTGATCTTTTTGTCCAGAGCGGCCTGGTCCTTCTTCAGCTGAGCCATCTCCTGTTTGACGATGGCCTTGCGGTCCTTCGCGGCCTGGACGGCGGGACGGCGCGCTTCGAAGTTGGCATCGAGTCTGGTATTGATGACGTTGATCAGTAATCCTTTGATATCCATTTCATGTATCCCCTCTCTGGAAACGCCAGATATTTACGTATATTCACAGATAATAATAAATGAATTTCCACAGAGTGTCAACCGAAAAGGCGCGGTACATCGCCCAAAAAACCTTTAAGGTAAAGTTAAAGCTGGGGTGGTTTACTAGGCTCGCCGTTCTGTGGCGATTTACCCCTTGAAACTCGGCACGAGGCGGCTATAATAAACATGTTAATAAAACTGTTTTAGGAGGCACTGCTATGGCAGCCATTCTGGAATGCAGACAGCTTGTCAAGAAGTATGGCAGCGTCCAGGCCCTGAACGGGATCGATCTCGAACTGCCTGAGGGCAAGATCATCGGGCTCCTCGGTCCCAACGGCTCGGGCAAGACCACGCTCATCAAACTGGCCAGCGGTCTGCTGCAACCGACCTCCGGCGAGATCCTCATCGACGGCATGAAGCCCGGTGTGGAAACGAAGCGCATCGTCGCCTATCTCCCGGAACGCAACTACCTCGAGGACCGCATGACGGTCGAGCAGATGCTGAAGTTCATGCAGGATTTCTACGCAGACTTCAACCTGGACAAGGCGCGCGAGATGCTCACCCACCTCGACATCGACCCGAAGACCAAGTTCAAGGCGCTGTCCAAAGGTAACCGCGAGAAGGTCCAGCTCATCCTCGTCATGAGCCGCGACGCGAAACTCTACCTGCTCGATGAACCCATCGGCGGCGTGGACCCCGCGTCCCGCGACTACATCCTCGACACCATCATCAAGAACTACAACAAGGATGCGACTGTCATCCTGTCGACCCACCTCATCGCGGACATCGAGCCCGTCCTGGACGAGTTCGTCTTCATCCGCAAAGGCGATATGATCCGCCATTCCACCGTCGCCTCTGTCGTCGAACAGGGCGAAACGGTCGACAGTCTGTTCCGGGAGGTGTTCCGATGCTAGGCAAACTCATCAAACACGACTTCCTCTCGAACGCCCGCTTCCTTGGGCCGGCTTACATCGTCATGCTGGTCATCGCGCTGCTCGGGCGATTCGTCACCTGGCTCGCCACACGCAAAGCCATCATGGACTCCGCGGCTCCCGCCTTCGCGCACATCATCAGCCTCTTGTCCTCGCTCCTGACCGTGGCATTCGTCCTGGCCCCGCTCGCCATCCTGTTCATGGCCGCCTTCTGGGTGATCTACCGGTTCTACAAGAACATCTTCACCGACGAGGGTTACCTCATGAACACGCTGCCGACCCGGCCCGTGAACCTCGTGTTCTCGAAGCTTCTGAATGCCCTCATCTGGATGCTCATCACGATCGGCGTCGCCGCCCTGTCCTGGTTCCTCGCCGTCGGCCATCTCGAAGGCCTGCGCGACATCATGAACCAGATCTGGGACACGATCGTACAGCTCTTCCTCAACAACAAGGACGCCATCCACGATCAGCTGGGCGTCCCCATCTGGCTCTTCGTCGTAGAGCTCCTGTTCTTCCTTCTCTGCTGGTTTGCCCGCTTTACCATCTCCTGGTACTTTGCCATCGCGTTCGGCCAGCTCATCGCGAAGAACCACAAGGTGCTCGGCGCCATCGGCGCGTACATCGGCCTCGCCATCGCCTCGAACCTGGTCTCCACCGTGTTCATGAGCGTCCTCGGCAAGGTGATCAACAATGTCGCGACCAACGGCGCGGCCATGCAGAGCACCCTGCTCGGCAACTCGGTCCTGTTCATCATCGTCACGGCAGTCCTTTACTGGGCGACCACGTCGATCATGAAGAACCGGCTGAACCTCGACTGATCATCGACAGACCCTCAGCCGACCCTCAGCTGACATTCGACCGAACCTCAACAACCAAAAGCTCCTCCCCTGTCGGGAGGAGCTTTTTCATTTGCACACGAACACAGTCCGCTTTATCACAGCTCATCAAACTTGTATTTGCACGTCTAAGCCCGGCCCCGTGACCGGGCTTTCATTCTCTTTACTTGATATGCCTCGCTTCCGGGGAAGGGGAAGCCAAAGAGTG
>ONJD01000065.1 GCA_900317985.1 uncultured Eubacteriales bacterium
AGCGCTGGACAAACTCCGCGATGAGAACCTCGCGGACCAGGAGCGCCGCCGTGAGATCCTCGAGTCCCTCGGCTCCTCCGAAGAGGCGCTGGAAGTCCACTACACCTGCCCCGTCTGCAACGACACGGGCATCGTGGGCAACCACTACTGCGACTGCTTCAAACGGCTCGTGAAGAGCCTGCAGACCGAGAACCTCAACGCGGTCTCGCCGGCGGGCGACTCGAGCTTCGACAACTTCAACCTCGAATACTACCGCGGCGTCACGGACCCGGAGACGGGCGTGGACGCTTACGCGCGGATGGGACAGATCGTCTCGTACTGCGAAGCCTACGCGGAGGACTTCGGCCTGTCGTCGCCGAGCCTCATCCTCTACGGCAACACCGGCCTCGGCAAGACCCACCTCTCGCTGGCCATCGCGAACAAGGCCATCGAGAAGGGCTTCAACGTCGTGTACGGCTCGGCCCACAACCTCCTCTCGGAGATCGAGAAGGAGCACTTCGGCCGCCTCAAGACCGACGACTCCCCGGAGGACAACGTCCTGAACGCCGACCTCCTCATCCTCGACGACCTCGGCGCCGAGTTCTCGACGTCCTTCACGGTGAGCATGGTGTACAACATCATCAACACCCGCATCCTGAAGGGCCTGCCGACCATCATCTCGACGAACCTCTGGTACGACGAGATCTCGGACAAGTACGGCAACCGCGTGTACAGCCGCATCATCGGCAACTACACGCCGCTCGAGTTCGCCGGACGCGACGTAAGACAGCTCAAAAACTAAGGAGAAACTGACTTTGGATATCATCGCAACACTGACTTCGGAATTCGACCTGAAACCCTGGCAGGTGGAGAACACGGTCAACCTCATCGATGAGGGGAACACCATCCCGTTCATCGCCCGGTACCGCAAGGAGGCCCACGGCTCGCTCGACGACCAGGTCCTGCGCGAACTGAACGACCGCCTGACCTACCTGCGCAACCTCGACAAGCGCCGCGAGGAGATCCTGAATTCCATCGAGGAGCAGGGGAAACTCACGGACGAGCTGAAGGCGAAGATCGACGCCGCCACCGTGCTCGCCGAACTCGAAGACCTGTACCGCCCGTACAAGCAGAAGCGCCGCACCCGCGCCATGATGGCGAAGGAGAAAGGCCTCGAGCCGTTGGCGATGTACCTCTGGGAGCGCAAGATCGAAGAAGCGACTCTGGAAGAGGCCGCTGCCCCGTATGTCGACGCCGAGAAGGGCGTCGAGACCGTGGAGGACGCGCTGCAGGGCGCGTCGGACATCATCGCGGAGCTCATCTCCGACGACGCGGACGTCCGCAAAGCCCTGAAGGAAGCGTTCACCGAGTCCGGCATCATCTCGTCCAAAGCGGCGAAGGAAGAAGACAGTGTCTACGCTCAGTACTACGAGTTCGCGGAAGCCGTCTCCAAAGTGGCGGACCACCGCATCCTCGCGCTGAACCGCGGCGAGAAGGAAGGTTTCCTCAAAGTCTCCGTGGACATCGAGAAGGAAGACGCGCTTCGCATCATCGACCGCACGATGATCCACTCGGACCGAAAGATCAAGAAAAAGAACCGGGGCGTCAACAAAAAGAAAAAGGCCGGCGCCGAAGCACCCGCGCCTGCCGCCGCCCCGTCTCCCTATAACGAAGAAGGCTGTGCCGCCGCGCTGCAGTTCGTCCTGACGGCCGCGGAGGACGCCTACGACCGCCTCATCTACCCGAGCGTGGAGCGGGAGATCCGTTCGACTCTCAAAGACCGGGCGGACGAGAACGCCATCAAGGTGTTCGCCCAGAACCTGCGGCCGCTCCTCATGGCGCCGCCGGTCAAGAACAAGGTCGTCCTCGCTCTGGACCCCGGCTACCGCATGGGCTGCAAGACCGCGGTCGTCGACGGCACCGGCAAGGTCCTCGACACGACGGTCATCTACGTCACGCACGGCGACCGCCAGTACGCGCAGGCGAAGGACACCGTCAAGAAACTACTGAAGAAAGACAACGTTGACGTCATCTCCATCGGCAACGGCACGGCCTCGAAAGAGACCGAGATCTTCGCCGCGGAGACCATCGGCGAGTTCAAACAGGAGACCGGCAGAAGCGTCTCCTACATGGTCGTGTCGGAAGCCGGCGCGTCCGTCTACTCCGCCTCGAAGCTCGCGGCGGAAGAGTTCCCGAACTTCGACGTCAACATCCGGTCCGCCATCTCCATCGGCCGCCGGTTGCAGGATCCGCTCGCGGAACTCGTCAAGATCGACCCGAAGGCGATCGGCGTTGGACAGTACCAGCACGACATGCCGCAGAAAGAGCTCACAGAGGCCCTCGACGGCGTCGTCGAAGACTGCGTCAACTCGGTCGGCGCGGACCTCAACACCGCGTCTCCCGCGCTGCTGTCGCACATCGCCGGCATCAACGGGACCATCGCGAAGAACATCGTGGCGTACCGCGAGGAGAACGGCGAGTTCACCGGCCGCGCGCAGCTCAAGAAGGTGCCGAAACTCGGCCCGAAGGCGTACGAACAGTGCGCCGGCTTCCTGCGTGTCGCGGAGTCGAAGAACATCCTCGACAACACGGGCGTCCACCCCGAATCCTACGACGCGGCGAAGGGCCTCCTCGAGAAGTGCGGCTACACGACCGCGGACGTCAAGGCCGGCAAGCTGGATGAACTGCACGACCGCGCCGCGAAGCTCGGCTACGAAGCCCTCTCCGCGGACCTCGGCGTCGGTGTCCCGACCCTGAAGGACATCGAGAAAGAACTCCTGAAACCGGGACGCGACCCGCGCGACGAACTCCCGCCGCCCATGCTCCGCTCGGACGTCCTCGACATCAAGGACCTGAAGGAAGGCATGGAGCTCCAGGGCACCGTCCGCAACGTCGTCGACTTCGGCGCGTTCGTCGATATCGGCGTCCACCAGGACGGCCTCGTCCACATCTCGCAGATCGCGAACAAGTTCATCAGGCACGCGTCAGAAGTCCTTTCCGTCGGCGACGTCGTCACCGTCCGCATCCTCAGCGTGGACTTGAAGAAAGAACGCATTTCGCTTACAATGAAAGGCATTAAACAGAAATAACCGGAGGCTATTGACCCATGAAACACATCGACATCAAGGATGTAATGACCGACGCCGAACTCATCGGCAAAGAAGTCACCGTCTGCGGCTGGGTCCGTACATCGCGCGACTCCAAGACCATGGCGTTCGCGGAACTGAACGACGGCACCACCTTCAAACACATCCAGATCGTCATCAATAAAACCGAATTCGCGCAGGGCGAAGAACTCCCCGAATTCCTGAGACTCGGCGTGGCACTCTGTGTCACCGGTACGGTCGTGCCGTCCGCCGTCAACAAGGAAGGCGGCGTGGAGATCAACGCGACTCAGATCGAGCTCCTCGGCGACTGCCCGGCGGACTATCCGCTGCAGAAGAAACGCCACACGCTCGAGTTCCTGCGGACCATGCCTCACATCCGTCTGCGCTCCAACACCTTCAACGCGGTGTTCCATGTGCGCTCCGTCCTGGCAGCGGCCATCCACGAGTACTTCCAGCAGAACGGCTACGTCTATGTGAACACGCCGCTCATCACGGGCTCCGACTGTGAAGGCGCCGGCGAGATGTTCCAGGTCACCACGCATGCGTACGGCGACGAAGCGAACTATGAAGACGCCGACGCTTACTATGCCGACGATTTCTTCGGCCAGCAGGCCGGCCTCTCCGTCTCCGGACAGCTGGAGGGCGAGATGGCAGCCATGGCCTTCGGCAAGATCTACACCTTCGGCCCGTCCTTCCGCGCGGAGAAGTCCAACACCCAGCGCCACGTCGCCGAGTTCTGGCATGTCGAGCCAGAAGTCGCGTTCGCGGAGCTGCCGGACGTCCTCGAGATCGCCGAAGACATGATGAAATACGTCATCAAGGCGGCCATGGAGCGCTGCCCGACCGAACTCGAATTCTTCAACAAGTTCATGGAGAAAGGTCTCCTTGACAAGCTGCAGAACGTCGTCGACTCCGACTTCGAAGTCCTCGACTACACGAAGGCCATCGAGATCCTCGAAAAGGCCGACGCCGACTTCAAGTTCCCGGTCTCCTGGGGCATGGACCTCCAGACCGAGCATGAGCGTTACATCACCGAAGAGGTCTTCAAGAAGCCCGTCTTCGTCATCAACTACCCGAAAGACATCAAGTCCTTCTACATGAAACAGAACCCCGACGGAAAGACGGTCGCGGCGGCGGACCTGCTGGTCCCCGGCGTCGGCGAGATCATCGGCGGTTCCGAGAGAGAAGCCGACTATGACAAGCTCATTGCGGCGATGAAGGAACGGAACATGGACATGTCCGCGTACGGCGATTACCTCGACCTGCGCAAGTACGGCACCGTCCCGCACGGCGGCTACGGCCTCGGCTTCGAGCGCCTCGTCATGTATGTCACCGGCATGGCCAACATCCGCGACGTCATCCTGTTCCCGCGCACGGTCGGCAACATCCGGTAACGGATCCATCAAACCATCAAGAAGGGAGATGACAGGATGTCAGAACCCCAACTGAATACTTCCGCGGCGGTGGGTCTTGCACAGGACAGTACATCGCCAAAGAAAAAGAAGGTCTGGCTGGAGATCATCCGCATTTTCGCGGTGTACCTCGTCATCTTCAACCACACCGGCGACTACGGCTTCCACTACTTCGCCACGCTGGGCGGCGGCTACCGCTACTGGCTGTTCATGGCGTGCTCGGCACTGACCGTCATGAATATCCCGCTGTTCTACATGATCTCCGGGTCCCTGCTCATGGGCAAGGAGGAGAGCCTCGGGACGGTCTGGCGAAAACGGGTGCTGCGCTACGCGCTGGTCATCGTGATCTTCACGTTCGTCCAGTACCTGTGGATCTCGTTCCGCGCAGAGGACGGGTTCCGGGAGAGCTTCAGCGTCTGGGAATGGTTCGTCACCATGCTGTCGGAGAACATCATCGTGCCGTACTGGTTCCTGTATGAGTATCTCGGGTTCCTCGTCATGCTGCCACTATATCGGCGCATGATCCAAAACCTGAAAGAGGAAGAGTTCCACTACCTGTTCCTCCTGTACATCATCTTCACCGGCGCTCTGCCGATCATCGAGTACATCGTGACGAAATGGCACACCATTTTGAATATCAGTTTCAACATTGCCTATGTCACGGGCGATTTACTGGTGTTCCCGGCCCTCGGCTATTACCTTGTGAACAAGCCGAAGCCGACCTGGAAACAGCTCGCCGTCATGTGGGGACTGTCGCTCCTGTGCGTCGTCTACACCTGCCTCATGACCGAGTACAAGATCGGCTACGCGCACCAGCTCAGCGAAGCGCGCGTCGGCACGTTCTTCAAGATGCTCATCTGCATCCCGGCGGCCACGGTCTTCCTGACCGTCCGCAAACTGTTCGACACGGACGACGGAAAGGGCATCACCCTGCACCCCGGCCTCGAGAAGCTGGCTCTGTCGATGGGCAGCTGCGTCTTCGGCATCTACCTCGTCGAGCAGATCTTCCGGGAAGCTTTCTACGACTTCGGCATGGTCATGGTCGACCACCTGCCGAACTTCCCCGCGACACTCCTCTACTGTGTCGTCGTGCTGCTTGCCGCGTACCTGCTGGCACTGGTGCTGAAGCAGATCCCGGGCCTCAAAAAACTACTTTAGATAAAACTCCCGCAACAAGTCGTTGCGGGAGTCTTTTCTATGAGTTATAATAGACCTGTCGTATAGTATATGTGTATAGTTTACATAGATGCACTGTTGAGATAAAGGAGAAAATCAAATGGCAAGACCAAAAAAACCGGAAGAACGGAACCGCATCCGCGATGTCGCGTTCAACGTCTTTTCCAATAAAGGGTTCGAGAACTCGTCATTCTCGGACATCGCGAAAGAGGCTTCCGTCTCGAAGTCCCTCGTGCAGTATTACTTCCCGAAGAAGGAACAGTTCGTGCACGACTTCATCGACAAGAGCCTGGCGGCGGTCACGGAGATCGTCCGCGAAGACCTCGACATCAAGTATGAACACGAGCTGGGCGAGCTCTACGCCATCGGCTATTGCCAGTTCTATTACGCGATGTACAACGAGCGCATGAATTCGCTCCGTATGGACATCTTGCGGGACCGCGGCAACACCGAGATGGTCGTGAAGCACGGCATCGACTGGCTCGTCAACAATACCAATGCCATCCAGGTCGAAGAGGAGGAGCAGATCGAGCAGGTCAAGAAGACGGTGGTCTTCGTGGCCGGAGGCGCCTTCGACCACCTCTATGACTGCATGCTCGCCGGCGTTCCCTTTGACGTCCAGTTCCTGTCGGACGCTGCGCTGGCACTTCTGAACCCGTTCCTGAACGTGCCGTTCCATGAAGGCGAGTCCATCCGGAACCAGATCTCACCCGAATGGCTGGAAAAGTCCCGGAAGAAATACAACCGCATGGTCTTCACCGTCAGATAAGAGAGCAAAGCACATAAGCGAACAAGCAAACAAAGTAAACAAGCAAAGCAAAACGAAACAATAAAACCCAAAAGAGCCCGGTCGTCCACCGGGCTCTTTTGAGTCAAATACTTTGCGAGAGTTTTGAGAATAAAAGAGAGTTTTATGGATTGCCACTTATGTGTGGCAGGTCAGGTAAGGTATGGATCAATATCCTTGCCACGAATAGATTAGCATTTGTGAATCCCAAAGTCAACAAAAAATTAAGACTAATTTAAGGTTTTGTGATGCTTTTTTCTTTGCAGAAAGACCCCGGAGCGAAGGCACCGGGGTCTTTCTGCCAATCATAGTTAACGTCCGATTGACATAAAACGACAAAACATGCTACGCTGAAACCCGCCGGAGTGAATCTGTAGAAACGACCAAACAGAAGTGACTAAGCAGAAGTGACTAAGCAGAAGTGACCAAGCGGAAGTGACCAAGCGGAAGTCACTAAGCAGAAACACCAAGTGGCCCATGATAAACGATCATTGTGTAATGGCTCTTACAATCTCACAATGAAAGGAAAACCCTTATGTCTCTTTATCATGAGTCGATCACCATGCCCACCCGAAAAGAACTGCTCCAACGGCAGCGGTTTCTGGAAAAAACGAAAGCTAAACTGGAACGAAGCCTCGCCGCTGCTCCGCCAGGCCGCCTTTCCACCAGCCGGAAGAAAATGGTGCCTTTTTCAAATGAAGATGCGCGTGCCATCTTTGCCGGTTATTACCTTGTGATGGAGGATGGAAGCCGCGTTTACCTCGACAAGTCCCGGCAGAAAACGATTGCTGCGCTTGCTCAGAAGGAATATGACAAAAAGGCGCTTCTCATCGTGAAAAAGGAGCTTCGCAAACTGCAGGCATTTCTGAACTATAACGAAATGCCGAAACTCGAAGATGTCTTTGACCAGTGTTTGCCGGAGAAACAGATCTTCATTGTTCCAGCAGTGCGTTCCGATGAAGTATTTCGACAGGATTGGCTAAATCAGGATTACGCCAGGAAACCGATCGTTGAGAATGACCATCCCTTTCCGACAGAAAAAGGAGATATGGTTTGTTCCAAGACAGAGGCGCAGCAGGCAGACTACATGTTTTACCATGGGTATGACTATCTCTATGAGAAGCGTCTCGACTTGATCGATAACGGACGGCCAACCTGGCGTTACCCTGACTTCACGATACTTGATCCCGTCACGCGGGAAGAAGTGGTTTTTGAGCACTTCGGTATGGTCGACGACGAGGGGTACCAGCACAGCATGTTCGACAAGATCCGTCTGTACGAAGAGAATGGATATGTCATTGGTCAGAACTTCCTCTTCACCTTCGAAACTGCGGAGCATCCATTC
>ONJD01000040.1 GCA_900317985.1 uncultured Eubacteriales bacterium
TTGCGCACCCGGGACGTCAGTTTCTTTTCGATGACCGGTTTGACGAAGCTCGAGAACGTATCGACCTCATCGAGCTGTTCGTCGAGTTTCACCGCGCCGAATTCGATGATCTCGTTGACGAACTCCTTGCGGCGTTTGTCGAACGCGGTGTTCCATTCCAGGTCCAGGATGATGTATTGCATGCGGTCAGCCCTCGTTTTCTGTCTCGGAAGTGGAGGTCACATCCTGCAGGGACTGTCCGCCAAAATCGTCCGGTTGATTGTTTTGTACGACGACCACGTCATCCGAGCGGAACGACATGCGGCTCGTCACTTTTGAGATGCCCCGGTTCACGGTCAGGAAGAAGTTCCGCATCGGGAACGTGTCAGAGTAGTACGTCTCCACTTTCGGGATGTACTCCCCCGCAAAAAGACTCGAGACCGAGAAGGCAGGTTTCGCGGCCAGTTTCCGGTTTTCCTGTTCGGAGACGGTGGCGTCGGTGTCGAACAGTGAGAACATGAAAAAGATCATGGTCACGGCGAGGAGCATGGCCAGAAGTCCCACGCCCACCCGCGAGTAGCGCAGCAGCGGCAGCGCGTTCGGGTCAGTTTGTCTGTGTTTCAAGGGAAAAACTCCTTAGAATCTGAAGTAAAGGAAGGGGTTGTAAGTGGACCCCACGATGGCAGCCGTGCTGAGGAACAGCAGCACAGCGGCATAGACCACGACTCCTGCGTCAGCCAGCTTGGAATTCGGTACGCTGGAGCGGCCAAAGGCGATGTACCGCTCCTTGATGTAACGGGAGACAGGCAGACACGCGACGATGGCGAACAGGAAGAACAAGAGGTGGTTGAGCAGGATGGACACATCGCCCGCGGTGGCACCGGCAGAGGCGCCGAAGCCGAAGAGTACCGAGAAGAACTGACGGAGCCGGGACATGTCATCGAAGTAGAAGAGTCCCCAGCCGAGGATGACGAGCAGCAGCGTGTAGATGTGCCCGAAGACCCGCGGGATCTTCTCGAGTACTTTGCCGAGGAACAGCTTTTCCGCGAGGATGAGGACAAAGTAGTAAAGGCCCCATGCGACAAAGTTCCAGGCAGCTCCGTGCCAGAAGCCGGTCAGCGCCCAGACGATGAACAGGTTCAGGACCTGGTGTTTCCGGTTTCCGCCGAGCGGGATGTAAAGGTACTCCCGGAAGAACGTGGTCAGCGAGATGTGCCAGCGCCGCCAGAAGTCCGTGATGCTGTTGGCGATGTACGGATAGTTGAAGTTCTCCTTGTACTTAAAGCCGAACATGCGGCCGAGGCCGATCGCCATGTCGGAGTAGGCGGAGAAATCGAAGTAGATCTGCAGCGTGTAGCTCAGGATGCCGATCCAGGCGCCGAGGACCGAGAGGGTCGAGAGGTTCCCGTCGAGGAACGTGGTGGCGACTTCACCGGCGACGTTCGCGAGGACGGCCTTCTTGAACAGGCCCACCAGAAAGCGCAAAACACCTTCCCCAACATCTTTTCCGTGCAGGGTCCGCCTGCGGATCTGCGCTTCGATGTCCACATATTTGACGATCGGTCCGGCGATGAGCTGCGGGAACATGCTGACGTAAAGCAGCAGGTAGCCGAAGTTCTTCTGTACCGGAGCCTTGTCCCGGTAGACATCGACGATGTACGTGATGATCTGGAACGTATAGAACGAGATGCCGATCGGCAGCGTCAGTCCCAGAAGCTTCGCGTGCGTGTGGAAAAGCGTATTGAAGTTGAAGGTGAAAAAGTCCAAATATTTGAAGATGAAGAGGAAGCTCAGGGCGACGCCGACACTGACGCCGACGGCCGCTTTGGCTTTCCATGTCCCCCGGTTCCTGTCCACCACAAGGGCACCCGCATACTCGACCGCGGTCGAGATGATCATGAGGATGATCCACTTGGGCTCGCCCCATGCATAGAAAAACAGGGACATTGCCAGGAGGAAGTAGTTCTTCCACTGCAGTTTCGGCAGCGAGAACGCGCCGAGGATGCAGATGGGCAGGAAGATATACAGGAATGATAAACTGGAAAAGACCACGTTATTGACACATCCTTCTAAACCGTGATCTGGTCTCTCAAAGATTCAAAAGTCTTCTGACCGATGCCGCTGACGCGGGTCAGGTCTTCGACGGTCGCGAAGGCCCCGTTCTCGGTCCGGTCATCGATGATGGCCTGTGCTTTGGAGTCCCCCACCCCTTTCAGGGTCTTGAGGTCCTCCAGCGTCGCCGTGTTGAGGTTCACTTTCCCGGTGTCATCGATCCCGGGCGCCGCCGTGGGAGCCTCGGAAACGGGCTCTGAGGGCGTTTCCGGCGGTGTTTCCGCCTCCGGTGGTGATCCACTCGAGACAGACAAAGAAACCGATGTCGTCGCGACAACAGTTTCCGTAGTGACCTCCTCTTCCACCGTCACTTCATACCGAAGCGGCGAAGAGAGTACATGATAGAGTATGATTCCGGCCAGTAAGACGAGCGCTATTACAGAAAGGATCTGCTCCTGTTTGCGCAAAAGCAGTACCTCCATACATATAATAGTCGTGACGTATTATACCACAGAAAAAGACCACCGACAACAGTCGGTGGTCTTGTATCCTCTGCCGGAGCTTCTTCGACGACTTCCTCAGCCGGAGCCTCTTCGACAGCTTCTTCAGCCGGAGCCTCTTCGACAGCTTCCTCTGCGGGAGCCTCTTCGACGACTTCCTCAGCCGGAGCCTCTTCGACATCTTCCTCGACGGGAGCCTCTTCGACGGCCTCCTCAGCAGCCGGAGCTTCTTCCTCGGTCTCGAGGATGTCCGTCAGGTCTTCCTCGTCATCGAGGAGAGCGCGGATGGAAAGGCTGACGCGTTTCTTGTCGTAGTCGATGTCGGTGATCTGGCAGGTGACGACCTGGCCCTTCTTCAGGACATCGTCCGGTTTCTCGATGCGCTTGTTGGCGATCTGAGAGATATGGATGAGACCGTCGATGCCGGGGATGATGTTGGCGTTGTCTTCATCTTTCTTGTAGCCAAGAGAGATGCGCTCGTTCTCGAGGGATTTGATGTAAACTTCGACGGTGTCGCCGACGTTCAGAACTTCAGAAGGATGCTTGATGCGCTTCCAGGAGAGTTCGGAGATGTGGATCATGCCGTCGATGCCGCCGATGTCGACGAAAGCGCCATAGGAAGTGAGGGACTTGACGACGCCGGTGAAGGTCTGACCTTCCTCAGCAGTCTCCCAGAACTTCTCGCGGGCCGCCTTGCGCTCTTCCTTGAGAACGTCTCTGATGGAACCAACAGCACGTTTTCTCGGCTTGGCAAGCTCGATGATCTTGAAACGGACGCGGGCGTTGCGCAGGTCTTCGAGGGGCTCGCCTCTGCTGGCAGTGGCAAGAGAACCGGGGATGAAGACGCGGGAACCCTTATCGGTGGTGGCGATGACGCCGCCCTTGTTGATGTCGGTGACGGTACCTTCGATGATGGTACCTTCCTCAGCAGCCGTTTCCAGCTCGCTCCAGGCATTGGCGCTGTCGAAACGTTTCTTGGACAGCATGATGGTGCCTTCGGCGTCGTTGGTCTTCATGATGACACAGTTGATGGTGTCGCCCACTTTGACGTCGGTCGCGGGGTCAACAGTCGGGTCATAGCTGTACTCGTCATACTTGATATAACCGGTCTGTTTTCTGCCGATGTCGACCTGGATCTCAGTAGAGGTGATGCCGACAACAGTGCCTTCGACGCGGCCGTCGGTAGACATGTTGCTGAGGCTCTCTTCGAGCATCGCTTCAAAATCTTCGTTTTCTTCGGTCATGGTTTTTACTTCTTCGGACATGGACTCAAGTACCTCCTTTATTGTCGCAGAAGGCGTAGACGCTCCTGCAGTGACACCGATGGTGTCGGCTCCCTCAAGGAACGCCGGGTCGAACTCGGACGCGTCCTGAACGAGCAAAGTCTCACAGTTTTTCCTGCAAACATCGTAGAGTTTGACAGTGTTCGAACTGTGCCTGCCACCGACAACTATCATCCTGTTTACCTGTTTGGAAAGTACTTCAGCTTCATGTTGGCGTTCTTCGGTAGCTTTACATATTGTACCAAAAACGGAATAGTTTGTACATAATAATTTTATTAATGTTAAACACTTATCCCATTCTTCAAGACTGTATGTCGTCTGGGCGATGAGGTTGATCTTCTTCCCGGCCCATTCCGCCTCGTGTTCCCGATAGATCGTTTCCAGTTCCCCGGCATCGTGGACGACGTATGCCGGACAGGAAGCGAACCCGAGCGTTCCGGTCACTTCGGCGTGGCCGACGGTCCCGGCGAGGATGAGGATATCGGTTTCCGGATCGAGCTCCTCGACGATCTTGTGGATGCGTTTCACGAACGGACAGGCCACATCGAGATACGGGATATTGCGCTCGTCATAGTACTCGTAGATGCGCTTCGGGACACCGTGTGTGCGCAGGACGACCTGAGCGTCGTCGGGGATCTTCGTCTCATCTTCT
This sequence comes from uncultured Eubacteriales bacterium, assembly GCA_900317985.1. Lineage (GTDB taxonomy): Bacteria > Bacillota > Clostridia > Oscillospirales > Acutalibacteraceae > RUG420. Next base: position 4,467 of record ONJD01000040.1, read on the forward strand.
TCGAAGTGGAGACCCATCCCCTCGAGGCGCTCATTGACAGCGTTATTGTGTACCACCTGGCCCATCGCGTAGACGTTGGGCTGTGTCTTCAGGTACTCTTCGATCTGGTCGATCGCCCGTTCCACACCGAAACAGAATCCGGCGTGTTCCGCGACGATGATCTTTACATCTCGTCTTTGTCCCATAACTCCTGGACCTTCCCCCAGATGATCTCTGCCGCGGCGTTCAGTTCCTTCTTTTTCCGGGAACCCGGGGTGAATCCGAGTTCTTCATAGGAGATCGGTTCCCCGAACCGGACGATGCACTTCGGGTGCTTCTTCTCGAGATCGGACTCGAGATGGATGGAGGCAGGAACGACCGGGACTTTGCTCTCACGGGCGACCATGACGAAGCCGTTGGAAGCCGTATCCAGTTCCGGACGTTTGCGCTGACGGTCTCTGGTGCCCTGCGGGAAGATGACGAGGCCGAACCGGCCGTCTTCACAGACGCGCTGCGCGAACTTCATGGCATCGCGGTCCGCGGTGCCGCGTTTGACCGGGAAACCGCCGAGGGGCTCGAGGAGCCAGCGGATGTAGAAGGTGCGGAAAAACGCTTCCTTCGCCATGAAATAGAAGCGACGGCGGGCACGGATGCCGTACACCATGGTGATGGGGTCGAAGCCGTTGACATGGTTCGCGACCAGGATGAACGGTCCGTTCTGCGGCACATTCTCAGTTCCGTAGAAGTCGAGCTGTTCGAATTCACGGTTCAGGAGGATATGCGCCAGCGGCAGCCAGGATTTATAAAACAGCGGTCGGTCGACCAGCGTTTTGTTCCAGTCGAAATCGTAAGGTTTTTCGGACAGGAACGGAATGTCTTTTACTTTGGTGGAACTCATGCTTGTCTCTCCTTCGCGAGGTTTTCGATCGCCTCTACGACCTCGTCAAAACTCATATTTGTCGTGTCGAGCAGAACGGCATCGTCCGCCTGTTTCAGCGGGGCGATCTCCCGGTGGGTGTCCTGATAGTCTCTCTGATTGAGATCTTTCAGGACTTCCTCGTAGGTGATGTCGCTCTTGTCTTTGATCTGCTCATAACGGCGTCTCGCGCGCTCTTCGGGCGTCGCCGTCAGGAAGATCTTGAGCTGGGCATCGGGCAGCACGACCGTGCCGATGTCCCGTCCGTCCATCAGGACGTCATTGGTCTTCGCCATGTCTCTCTGCAGGTCGAACAGGAACTGCCGGACCTCCGGGATGGCGGAGACGGTGGAGGCAGCGGCGGAGACCTCCGGGAGACGGATATCTTCCGAGACGTCTTCCCCGTTCAGGAACACTCTCTGTTCGCCGTCCACGAAGCCCATGGTGACGTCGATGTCCGGCAGGAGCGCGATGATCGCGTCCTTCTCCCCGGGTCCGAGACCCTTGCGGATGGCCGCCAGTGCCACGGTGCGGTACAGCGCTCCGGTGTCCACGTAGATGAACCCGAGGTTCGCTGCCGCCGCGCGGGCGATGCTGCTTTTGCCGGCCCCGGCGGGACCGTCGATCGCAATATTGAACATAGTGTACCTCCTATACGCTGAGGCCGGCCAGACGACCGGTCGAAAACGCTATTTGAAGATTGAACCCGCCCGTATAGGCGTCGACATCGAGGATCTCTCCTGCGAAGTACAGTCCCTCGACAAGTTTCGACTCCATGGTCTTCGGGTCCACTTCCTTCACCTGCACACCGCCGGACGTGACGATGGCTTCCTCCACTGGCCGGAACCCGGAGAGCGGGATGGTGAATTCCCGCAGTGTATGCAGGATCTCCCGCCGTTCTTCGCGGGTGATCTGATTGACTTTCTTGTACGGGTTTACCCCGGTTTTCCGCAGAAAGACGGGGATCATGCTCTTTGGCAGCAGATCGCCGAGCGAATTGCGGAAATCTTTGTTCGAGTTCGCCTCGAAGTCCCGCAACAGACGGGACTCCAGCTGTTCATCGGACAGGGCCGGCTTGAGGTCGATCCGCAGTTCGTACTCCCCTTTCTGCAGTTCATGCAGGTGGGAACTCGCGCTGAGAATGACCGGTCCGGAGACTCCGAAGTGAGTAAAGAGCATTTCCCCGAAGTCGGAGTAGACGGTCTTCCCCGTTTTGACATCGACGACCGACACCGAGACGTTGCGCAGGGACAGCCCCTGCATGTCGGCGCAGGACGGGTCGTCAGACGTCATCGGGACGAGGGACGGGACGATCTCGGTGACCGTGTGCCCCACTTCCTTCGCCATCCGGTAGCCGTCGCCGGTCGAGCCGGTCCGGGGGTATGAGAGCCCGCCCGTGGCCAGGATGACCGCGAAGGCATCGATGCGTCCGTGCTGTTCCGTCTCCACCCCGGTCACCACACCGTCTTCCACCAGAATGTGCTTCACAGTGTCATGGAGGCGATGTACCCCGGTCTGTTTCAGCCACTTGTCGAGAGCGTCGACGATGTCGACCGCTTTGTCGGAGACCGGGAACACCCGGTTGCCCCGTTCGACCTTCAGCGGCACGCCGAGGCCTTCGAACAGTTCCATCGTATCGACGGGCATAAAACAGTGGAACGCACTGTAAAGAAAACGCGGGTTCACCGGTATGTTCTCGAGCAGCTCCTCCACGGTGTACGTGGCATTGGTGACGTTGCATCGCCCTTTTCCGGTGATCATCACTTTTCTTCCAATGCGTTCGTTCTTTTCGATGAGGAGGACCCGGTGCCCCTGTTCCGCTGCCGTACAGGCGGCCATGACGCCGGCCGCGCCGCCGCCGATGACCACGACATCATTCGTCACTGTGGGCTTCCTCCGGTTTTTCGTAAATGTTGTATTCCGCCCAGATCTTCTCGAGTTCCGCGAGGTTCTGCTTGGTCGCGTTGCGTCTTCCCCGGGCAGAGGAGACGATGAGCGCGTTGACCAGGCTCAGCGGAGCCGTGAGCGAGTCGATGAAGGACACCATGTTGCTCTTCGCGACCAGGATGAAATCCGCGAGCTCGGCGATGGGTGAATCGTCGTTATCGGTGATGGCGATGGTCTTCGCGCCCTTGTCATGGGCGTAACGGACCACGCTCTGGACCTGCATGGAGTACCGCGGGAAACTGAAGGCGACACAGACGTCTTCCGGTTCGATGCGGTAGATCTCCTCGAACATCTCGCTCGAGCTGTTCGAACTGATGAGACGGACATCGTCGTAGATCATCTTGAAGTAGAAGTACATGAAGTTCGCGAGTGGCGCGGCACTTCGGACACCGACGATGTAGATGCGGCGGGCGCCGTTGATGGCGCGGGACGCCTGTTCGAAGTCTTCCTTGGAGACGGCCGTCATGGTGTTGCGGATCATCTCCCGGTCTTTCTGGAGAACGGAGGTCAGAAGATCGTTGTCCTGGATCTGATTGCCGGCGACCTCGATGCGCTGGGTGGACGTCAGTTTCCCCTTGATGGTCTCCCGGAGCGCGTCCTGGAATTCGGGGTAGCCCTCATAGCCGAGCGTCGTGGCGAACCGGACGACGGTAGACACACTGATGCCGGTCGTCTCGCCCAGTTTGGCAGCCGTCAGGAACGCCGCTTTCTCGTAATTCTCGAGAATGTAATCGGCGATCTTTTTATGGCTCTTCGAGAGGCCGTAATAGGCGTCTTCGATCCGCTGAAAGACTGTATAATTCATGGAAGTTCCTCCATTTAAATGTTCTCCCGTCATTCTACAACAGAAGGCAAATTGTTTCAATACAATGGATAAATTAAAGAATAGATATTGTAAATCGCCCGAGAATTTTATAAACTATTACAGAACGTTTTTCATTTATCACCACAAGAGGAGGTCACTCATGCCTGACAACAGACTCGAGCAGGATGGACTTTACGGCCGCATCAATTCCCTGGAAGAGGAGATCGCCGACCTCAAATACACAAACCAGAAACTTTACAAAGACTGTGTCACGTTCGCGAAAAAGCTGAAGAAGATCCAGGTCTCCGGCATCCTCGATGAGGACGTCGACGGACTGAAGGAACTCAACACGCAGTATGCGGAAGAGATCGCCGCTCTCAAAGAGCAGATCGTCGCGCTGACCATCGAAAATCAGAACATGAGAGAAGTCTCCCAGGCCAACGAGCTCAAGGAGACCCTGGAAGACATCGAGGACGAGCTCCCGATCGTGCTGGAGCCCGCGGCGGAACCGGAGGAAGAAGAACTCTTCGCCGATGAGATCGCCGCCCCGTCTCTCGAGACCATCCAGAACACCGAACTCGCCAACGCCACCCGCACCGGCAACACCGTAAGCTTCAAAGCGCTGAAACTCGACGAGCCGGACGAGGAACCCGAAGTCGGTCCCGCCATGCGCAACTCGAACCAGGGACGCGCCAAGCGAGCACCGGCTCCCCAGCAGCAGACCCGCACGTCCCACCGGAAAGGTTCTCCGGGACGCAGAGCGCTCCGCGGCATCCTTTCCACACTCCTGACGCTCGTCCTTCTGCTGGCGCTCATCAGCGGCATCGTCGGACTGTTCGCACACAACCTCCCCGACGCCACCATCGCCGGACTTCGCTGCTACACTGTCCAGAACGACGCCATGGCACCGAACGTCAAGCAGACTGACGTCATCGTCGTAAAGAAAGTGGCCATGGAGAAGCTCCAGCCCTCGAACGTCATCCTCTCCACTTACGGAGACCGTTCCTTCGGTTCCGTGGAAGCCATAGAGACGAGAGACGGCGCGAACTACATCGTGGCTGCGGACAATACCGGCGCCACCTATGACGTCACGGCCGACCAGTACCTCGGCAAAGCGGTCTACCGCATCGCCGGACTCGGCAGACTCGCGAAGTACGCCCTCACCCACCGCATCAACTACTTCGCGGTGCTTGCGTCACTGGCACTCATCCTCATCGCCCTGCTCATCCTGTTCCCCTCACGGAAACCCCGGAGGAAAGATCAGCCGAAATTCGGGCGCGACTACAACGTCGAAGATTTCACGATTTGATAAGTTATTCAAATCATACATTTTTCAAGATTTCTGCAGAACTCTGACAATTTGTCAGGGTTCTGTTGTTTTATTATACAAATACAATTTGCGTGCGTTTCTGTTTCTCTGTATAATAAAAATGTTCGAATAATATTGATTCCAAGGAGGATTGATCCCAATGGCAACCACTAACAAAAAGGTATTCATTACCGGTGCTTCCGGCCACATGGGCTGGCAGACTTTCCAGGAGATCTATCTGAACAGACCCGACCTCGACATCGTCGTCCTGATCAGAGACTCTGAAAAGAACCGCAACCTGTTCGCAGGTTACATGAACGACAAGCGCGTCAAGATCGTCTGGGGCGACTTCGGCGACTACGATGCCATCCTTGAAGGCATCACCGGCGCCAGCTATGTCCTGCACATCGGCGGCATGGTTTCCCCCGCGGCTGACTACTGGCCGAAGAGAACACTCAAGACCAACGTCATGGCCGCTGAGAACATCGTCAAGGCTGTCAAGGCTCAGAAGAACCCCGACGACATCGTCGTCTGCTACATCGGCACCGTCGCCGAGACCGGCAACCGCTGTGAGCCTCTCCACTGGGGCCGTTGCGGAGACCCGATCAAAATCTCCATCTACGATCACTATGCCATTTCCAAGGTCAAAGCGGAGCGCGTCTTCGCCGAGTCCGGTCTGAAAAAGTGGGTCTCCCTCCGTCAGTCCGGTATCCTCTATCCGCAGATCCTCAAGAACATGGACCCGATCATGTTCCACGTCCCGCTGAACGGTGTTCTGGAATGGGCCACTGTCGAAGACTCCGCCACCCTCATGGAGCGTCTTTGCAACGACAACATCCCCGATGACTTCTTCAGAAGATTCTACAACATCGGTTCCGGCGACCAGTACCGGATCACCAACTATCAGTTCGAGGACCTTCTCCTCAATGCCATCGGCATGGGCCACGACGCCACCAAGCGCGTCTTCAAGCCGAACTGGTTCGTCGACAGAAACTTCCACGGTCAGTGGTATGCGGACGGCGATGTCCTCGAAGAGGCACTCCATTTCCGTCACAACACCCCGATCGACCTCTACTTCAAGAACATGGCCAAGCAGGTCGAGTGGTTCTATCAGCTGTCCATCGTGACCAGACTTCCTGTCATCTCCACTCTTGCCCGTGAAGGCCTCGGCATGATCGCTCTCAACAAACGCTTCGGTACCCGCACCTGGGTCAAGAACAACAACACCGAGCGTCTGACCGCGTTCTACGGCGACACCAAGACCGCCGGTATGGAGCATTACAAGACCCTTCCCACCACCTGGGACAAGGCTGACATCCATATCCCGTCCAAGACTCCGGTCCTCCTTGACCACGGTTACGATGAGACCAAGCCCTTCGACGAACTGACCGTTGAAGACCTTCAGAAGGCAGCTGCGTTCCGCGGCGGTAAGCTCATCTCCAAAGAGATCGTCGATATGTACACTCCGGTCACCTGGGAAGATGCCGAAGGCAACCAGTTCGACATGACGCCGAACACCGTCCTTCGCGGCGGCCACTGGTCCCCCGCACAGGATCCGTTCCCCTGGAGATACGACGAGATCGCCAAGCAGAACCCGTTCTTCGCTCAGGTCTGGTACATCGACCACAGCCCGAACGAGAACAACGTCTACGGCGAAGAGATCTACAGAGATTACGACGAATACCTGAAGAAATAAGACATACAGGCATCACGGAAAAAGCCACCCTTTCGGGTGGCTTTTTCCTGTCAAGAATGGAGTATATATTAACAGATTAGACCAATGCGAGATTGGTATAACCCATTAAATATCGGTCGACTTCCACGGCGCAGGCACGGCCTTCGGCGATCGCCCAGACGACCAGTGACTGTCCGCGGTGCATATCGCCCGCCGTGAAGACTTTCTCGACGCCGGTGGCATAGCTTCCGGCGGAAGTCTGAACGGTGTTCCGGGGACCGCATTCCACATGGAACGCGCCCGGCGTGTAAGCTTCACAGCCGGTGAATCCGGCAGCGATCAACAGAAGATCACAGGGCAGGGTCTCTTCCGAGCCCTCGACTTCATGCGGGATCATTCGTCCGGTCTCCGGGTCCCTTTCGAACTCGAGTTTTACGGTCTTCACCGCTTTGATGTCGCCCTTCCTGTTCGGGACCACTTCTTTGATGGTGGTCTGATAGACGCGCGGGTCCATGCCGAACACGGCGATTGCTTCTTCCTGACCGTAGTCCGTCTTGAGCTTGACCGGCCATTCCGGCCAGGGGTTGCTCGCCGGGCGTTCCGCCGGCGGTTTCGGCATCATTTCGATCTGCGTGACTGCCGCACATCCTTCACGAAGGCAGGTACCGACGCAGTCGTTTCCGGTATCTCCGCCGCCGACGATGATGACCTTTTTCCCTTTTGCCTCTGTCATCGGGTTTCCGGCGAGCAGGGTCCGGGTCTGGCGGGTCAGGAAGTCCACGGCGGGAAAGACGTTCCCGACCTGTTCTTCCCCGACGTTCAAAGTGCGGGCCTGTTTGGCGCCGCAGCAGAGGACCACGGCATCGTATTCCGCAAGCAGCTCTTCTGCGGAGACGTCTGCCCCCACGTTGCAACGCGTGCGGAACACGACACCCTCGGCCTCCATCAGCGCCTTTCGACGCTCGATGATCTGTTTTTCGAGTTTCATATTCGGGATTCCGTACATCAGAAGCCCTCCGACACGGTCTTCCCGTTCAAAGACGGTGACATTGTGCCCGCGTCTGTTGAGAGCATCGGCCGCGGCAAGGCCGGAAGGCCCGGAGCCGACGACTGCGACCTTTTTGTCTGTACGGACTTCCGGCACATGCGGCTGCATGTTTCCGGTGGCGTAGGCCCGTTCGATGAGGAAGAGTTCGTTCTCGCGGACCGTGACCGGATCTCCGTTCAGTCCGCAGGTACACGCGACCTCACAAAGAGCCGGGCAGACGCGTCCGGTGAATTCGGGGAAACTGGCCGTCTTCAGAAGACGATCTTTCGCGCTCTCGAAATGCCCTTTATACAGTTCGTCGTTCCACTCGGGAATGAGGTTGTGGAGCGGACAGCCGGAGACCGCCGGTCCTGTTCCGAACGCCACGGCGGACTGACAGAACGGGATGCCGCAGTTCATGCATCGAGCCGCCTGTTCCTCCCGTTCTTCCACCTGCAGTGGCGGGTGGAATTCGTGAAAATCCTTCAGCCGCTGAAGAGGAGCGACTGCCGGGTTGGTCTTCCGGTCATAGTCCAGGAATCCTGTTGTTTTACCCATCGTATCTCCCCTCCTTTATGCGCCCATCAGCGCGTTGAATGCCTCGAGTTCGGCTTCTTCCTGCGACAGGCCCTTACTGAGTTCTTCATAGATCCTGTCTTTCATGACAGCGTACTCATGCGGGATGATCTTTTTGAAGGACGAAACATAGTCGTCGAACGAGTCGAGGATCCGCTGTCCGAGTTCCGAACCGGTCGCGGCCACGTGTTCCTCCAGCATCTCCTTCAGTTTGGCGACGTCGGCCTTTCGGCTGACCGTGCTCACTTCGACCATTTCCTTATTGAGTCTGCGGTACAGGTCATGTTCTTCGTCGAGGACGAAAGCGGTCCCTCCGCTCATACCGGCCGCGAAATTCTTGCCGGTACGTCCCAGAACGACGACCGTGCCGCCGGTCATATATTCACAGCCGTGGTCACCTAAGCCTTCGACGACGGCTTCCGCGCCGGAATTCCGGACACAGAACCGCTCGCCCGCAATGCCGCGGACAAACGCTTTACCGGCGGTGGCGCCGTACAGTGCGACGTTGCCGATAATGATGTTTTCTTCTGCCTTGAAAGCGGCATCTTCCGGCGGATAAACGGCCAGCGAACCTCCGCTGAGACCTTTCCCGAAGTAGTCGTTGCTGTCCCCTTCGAGCCGGATGGAAACGCCCTTTGGCAGGAACGCTCCGAAGGACTGCCCGCCGCCGCCTTTGCATTGGATCGTGCAGAGGTTTTCCGGAGCGTCGATGCCATATGCTCTGGTCACTTCGGACCCGAGGATGGTACCGAACGAACGGTCCGTGCTGGTGACCTCCAGGGAGAGATCCATGCCTTTTCCCGCTTTCTGCGCTTTGCGGAACGCCGGGACGAGTGCTTTCATATCGAGCGTCTCTTCCAGCCGGAAATCGAATTCATCGCCGTCGATGTGGTGGACTGCATTGCAGCCGTCCGCATTATGGTTCCCGAGGATATTCGAGAGATCCACCATGGCAGCACGGTGTGTGATCGCTTTCTCTTTCACTTTCAGGAAGTCTGTGCGACCGACGAGTTCTTCGACTGTACGGACCCCGAGCTTTGCCATGATTTCACGGAGCTCTTCGGCGATGTACATCATAAAGTTGATGACGTATTCCGGTTTTCCCGCAAAGCGGGCCCGCAGGCGTGGATCCTGGGTCGCGATGCCGACCGGACAGGTGTTCTGGTTACAGACACGCATCATGACGCAGCCCATGGCGATCAGCGGCGTCGTGGCAAATCCGAACTCTTCGGCGCCCAGCATGCAGGCGATCGCGACGTCCCGGCCGGTCATCAGTTTCCC
>ONJD01000128.1 GCA_900317985.1 uncultured Eubacteriales bacterium
AGGATTCTGTTGCGCTCCTCTACTGTCTCGCCCAGATGCGCCGGTACTATCCGAAGCGGTTCGAGGTCGTCGGCATCACGCTCGACCCGGGCTTCGACGGAGCAGAAATGGACTATACGCCCATCGTCGACATGTGCAGAGAGCTCGGCGTCGAGTACATCGTCGACCGCACGAACATCGGCCACGTGGTCTTCGAGACCCGGGACGAGAAGAATCCCTGCAGTCTCTGCGCGAACCTGCGGCGGGGCCGTCTTCATACGCTCGCCAAAGAGCTTGGCTGCAACAAACTCGCCCTCGGACACCACCGGGACGACGCGGTCAACACGTTCTTCATGAACCTCCTCGACCTCGGCACCCTCGACTGCTTCAAGCCGGTCACGTACCTGTCCCGCAGGGACCTCACCATGATCCGGCCGCTGGTATTCGCCCCGGAGCAGGAGATCCTGAACGCGGTCAATCGTCAACAGCTCCCCGTCGTCAAGAACGTCTGCCCGATCGACCACAAAACGGAGCGTGCCAACGTCGACGGCATCGTCCGGGACCTGGAGGCGATGTACCCCGGCCTTTCGAACAAAGTCATCGCGGCCATGCAGAAAGGGGAACTCGCCGGCTGGTAACGGACGGACCGGCGTCCGGGCGAAGCGCCCTTGCTCACATGTCAAAAAAAGTTTATAAACCTTATGGAGTCTGCCAATTGTTGCGGGCTCCTTTTATATGTTAAAATGAATCTGATATTATGCCCATTTTTTCGGGACATTTCAAGTTAGACAGGAGTGAATCTTATGACCAAAAATACGATCTGGGTCACCGGTGCGGAAGGTCGTCTCGGCAGCGCGCTCGTCCAGCTGCTCAGCCAGGACATCGAGAACAAAGTCATCGGGACCGATAAGGATGAAGTGGACATTACGGACCTGGCCGCCGTCGACGCCGCCATCGATGTCTACCACCCGACCGTGGTCATCAACTGTGCCAGCATGTCTGACATGGATGAATGTGAGAAAAATATGGTCGAAGCGTTCAAGATCAATACCCTGGGAGCCCGCAACCTCGCGATGGCCACTCAGCGCATCAACGCGAAGATCATCCAGATGTCGACCGATGACGTCTTCGAGGGGAAGACCGGCATCCGTCTCACCGAGTTCGACATCCCGACTCCGAAGAACGTCTACGGCAAGTCCAAACTGGCCGGTGAGATGTTTGTCCGGGAACTGAACCCGAAACACCTCATCATCCGCAGTTCCTGGGTCTATGGTACCGGAAAGGCCGACTTCATGACGAAGGTCCTCGACCACGCAAAGAAGGGCGAGTCCTTCGAAGTGCCGATGGATGTCATCTCGACGCCCACCAGCGCGCTGACGCTCGCGAAGTTCGTCGAGCTGATGATCGACCACCCCGAGTACGGCATTTTCCACGCGTCCTGCGAAGGCTCCTGCTCCCGCCGTTCCTTTGCCCAGGCCATCCTCAAGGCGTACGGTTACGACGAGCGTCTGGCGGAAGGCGTGTTCGCCGCCGACAAAGCCATGTCGACCCTGCTCGAGAACCTTATGATGAAAATGACAGGCATCTACGAAATGCCCCACTGGACAGACGATTTCGATGCCTATGTAGCCAGACATAAGGAGGCGTGACGTATGGCAGAAGAAAAAGTAATGAACGCGCCGAAGGAGAAAAAGCCCCGTAAAAAAATGGGTCTGACGTCTCAGATCTTCATCGGCCTCATCGGCGGTCTCATCGTCGGTATCATCTTCAACCTGCTCATCCCGAGCAGTTATGTCCGCGACACCATCTTCGTCGAAGGCATCTTCTATGTCATCGGCCAGGGCTTCATCCGCCTCATGAAGATGCTGGTCGTCCCGCTCGTCTTCTGCTCCCTGGTCACCGGTTCCTCCTCCATCGGAGACACCAAGACCCTCGGAAAAGTCGGCGGAAAGACCATCGTGTTCTACCTCTGCACGACCGCGCTGGCCGTCACCGTGGCCATCAGCGTCGCGCTCCTCATCCGCCCCGGTATCGGACTCGACATGTCGTCCATCGCCGGCAGTGAAGTCACGGTCGCAGAGAGCACCTCGGCCGTCGACACCATCCTCAACATCATCCCGGAGAACCCGTTCGCCTCACTGGCGCAGGGCACCATGCTCCAGGTCATCCTGTTCGCGCTTCTCGTGGGCATCCTGCTCGCCAAGATGAAAGAGCGCGGCTCGGTCATCGCCAACTTCCTGACGCAGGCCAACGACCTCATGATGGAGATGACGAACCTCGTCATGAAGTTCGCCCCCATCGGCGTCTTCTGCATGATCGCCCGCACCTTCGCGAACCTGGGCTTCGACGCCTTCGTTCCGCTGCTCAAGTACATGGGCTCCGTCACCACGGGTCTGGCCGTTCAGCTGTGCATCGTCTACATGCTGCTCCTGTTCATCTTTACCAGACTCAACCCGCTGCGCTTCCTGAAGAAGTTCTTCCCGGTCATCGCGTTCGCGTTCTCGACCTCCACGTCCAACGCGACCATCCCGCTCAACATCGAGACCCTCGAAGATAAGATCGGTGTCGACCGGAGAGTCTCCTCCTTCACGATCCCGCTCGGTGCCACCGTCAACATGGACGGCACCTCCATCATGCAGGGCGTCGCCGTCGTCTTCGCGGCGCAGGCCTACGGCATCGACCTCGGCCTCTCCGGCTACCTGACCGTCATCGCGACCGCTACGCTCGCGTCCATCGGTACCGCCGGTATCCCGTCTGTCGGCCTCGTCACCCTGTCCATGGTCTTCGCTTCCGTCGGCATCCCCGTCGAAGCCATCGCCCTCATCATGGGCGTCGACCGGATCCTCGACATGATGCGGACCGCCGTCAACATCACCGGCGACGCGGTCGTCACGACCATCGTTGCCCACCAGAACAAGTCTCTCGACAAGAACGTGTTCAACTCCACGGAGGTGAAGGAGAATGTTCCGGAACTCACCCTGTAAACACATCTTCGCGCTCGCCCTCCTGTTGGCGATGTGCCTCACCGTCTTCTCGGGCTGCAAGCCGAAAGAGGCGACCGAAGAGACCCCGACGAACCCCGTCAAGATCAACGAGAACTATCTCGACGAGATCCGCGACAAGGGCAAACTCGTGGTCGGCGTCAAGACCGACGTCCCCGAACTCTCCTACTACGACAAGGAGACGGGGGAGTGGTCCGGTCTCGAAGTCAACGGCGACATCGACCTCATGTTAGCGACGTACACCAAGACGAAAGAACGCGCGAAGAAGTTCGCGCTGTCTGACAGCTACTACACGAGTTACATCGGCCTGATGGTCCGGTACACGCCGGAGGACGCCAACTCCCTCGGGACGAAGAACATCAAGTCCCTGGCGGACCTCGACGGTAAGATCGTGGGTGTCGCGAAGAATTCCACGACCCGTAACGACATGACGAACTACATCGCCACAGCGAACCAGCTGAAGGTGAGTCCGCAGTTCGCGTCCTACTCTTCGTATGAAGGCCTGTACAAGGCGCTCAAACGGGGAGACATCGATGTCATCGCGGTCGACGTCAGCATCCTGAACGGGTACGACGATGCCTCCACGAAGATCCTGCCCGACCGGTTCGCCGGACAGCACTACGGTGCCGCCGTCCTGCCTGAGAACGCGCAGCTTCTGGATGCGGTCAACAAAGTCATTAACGGCTGAGTGTCGTTAAGATAAACAGTTAAATAAATGCAAATAGAAAGGTAACTACTATTATGGAAGATCGTACTATGACTGTCTCTGCCGACATCAAATATGTTGGCGTCAACGACCATGAAATCGACCTGTTCGAAGGTCAGTACGTCGTCCCGAACGGCATGGCATACAACTCCTATGTCATCATGGACGACAAGATCGCCGTTATGGACACGGTCGATAAACACTTTACGAAAGAATGGCTCGCGAACCTCGCCGCCGTTTTTGGAAGCCGCAAACCCGACTACCTCATCATCCAGCACATGGAATGCGACCACTCCGGTTCCATCATGGCGTTCCTGAACACCTATCCGGATGTCACGATCGTGGCCTCTGCCAAAGCATTCACCATGCTCCACAACTTCCATGAAGAGAAGGAGATCCCCGAAGAGAAGAAACTCGAGATCAAAGAGGGCGACACCCTGAACCTCGGCAAGCATGAACTCGCGTTCGTCGCGGCTCCGATGGTCCACTGGCCGGAAGTCATGATGACTTACGATGCCTATGACAAAGTCCTCTTCGCCGCGGACGGCTTCGGCAAGTTCGGCGCCAACGACGTCGAGGAAGACTGGGCATGCGAGGCGAGACGGTACTACATCGGCATCGTCGGCAAGTACGGCCAGCAGGTCCAGAACGTCCTGAAGAAGGCCGCCGGCCTCGAGATCGAGACCATCTGTTCCCTGCACGGTCCTGTCCTGAAGGGCGACCTCAGCTACTACATCAACCTCTACGACATCTGGTCCTCCTATGAAGTCGAGACCGAAGGCGTCGCCATCTTCTACACCTCCGTCTA
>ONJD01000118.1 GCA_900317985.1 uncultured Eubacteriales bacterium
CGGGCTTTTTACTATATTTTTACCTTTTTATGAACAGAAATGCTTGCGTTACTGTGTGACCCGGGAGTATACTACTTAGTAAACACAAACACAACAGAATCAGGAGGAGAATGAAATGAAACAGCGTATTTCGAAATTACTGGCTGTCGTTCTGGCTATGGTCATGCTCGCGACGGTCGGTTCTCTTTTTGCCTTCGAGGTGGGGGAGGAGACCCAGAAGAAGAACGGGCTCAACTACCTCATCATCGGCGACAGCATCGCCGCCGGCTACGGCATGCACCCGAACAACGGCAACCCCGATGACCTCGGGAACCAGTTCACCCTGCACCACGGCGAACTCGTCGACGGCACCTACCCGAAGATCGTCAGTGAAGCCCTCGGCGCCACGACGACCGTCAACACCGCCCGTGAGTCCTTCACGACCACGAACTACCTGCGGATGATCGACCACGAGTACGACGTCGAAATGACCTACCCGCAGAACTATTACGAGCGCTTCCTTTCGGAGTGCACGTCCATCATGCCGAAAGTCCTCGGCGGCTTTTCGGACCTTCCGGTCCTGAAAGAAAACATGGTCCGCTACATTCAGGAAGCGGACGTCATCACCATCGGTATCGGCAACAACGACACCTTTACGGCGGCTCTGCTCGGTCCGGTGTTCCGCACGCTGTATTATGCTTATGGTATGGCAGGCCAGGTCCCGCTGACCATGCTCAAAGGCCACCTGAACGCGGTCACTTCTGTTGACCAGCTCGTCGAGATGGCCGGCGGCTACAGCGACATTTTCACCGAACTCGCGAGACGTGTCGTGGTCTATGAGAAGAACTATGACCGCCTCATCCAGGACATCCTCGCCATCAACCCGGACGTCAAGCTTTATTATGTCGGCATGTACAACACGTTCGCCGACGTCCAGCCCGCTGACAGCGACATCGTTGTTCAGTTCCGCAACCAGGGCGATGTACTCTCCGCCGAGTTGAAAGACTATGTCGCCAGAAGAAGCCCGTACGCGAATCGTGTCCACTATGTCAACGTCGGACACGTCGAAGTCTGGCCCTCCGTCCCGGTCGACAACATCATGTTCTACATGACGTTCCTCATCCACTGCCATCCGGACTATACCGGCCACCAGCAGATCGCCAAGAAGATCCTGAGAGCCATGAAGGCCGACGGAGTCTATTGATCGAAAACCCAAAACCCGTACATCGCCAAAACGATGTGCGGGTTTTTAACATTTGTCAACTTTTTGTCGTGGTAATTCGAGGGTTCTTTTCTTATAATGCTTTTAACATTTGAAAAAACTATCCTGAAAGGCGATGTGAAGAACATGAGAAACCGACTGGTGCGTTTCCTTCTCGCTCTGGTGATGATGCTGACCCTCCTGCCGGTGACACCGGCATTCGCCGTTCCCGATGCCCGCGCTCAGGCGCTGGCGTATCAGAAGCACAGCCTCGGCCTGACCGGCGTGCCCAATGCCCGGGACATGGGCGGCTACCGGACGAAAGACGGCCGCACCATCAAGTTCGGGAAACTGTTCCGGACCGGGGAACTGACCGACATGACCGCGGCTGACAAAAAGAAACTTGTCCGGAAGTATCACCTCGTCAAGGACATCGATTTCCGCTCGGCGCGGAACATCCTGACCGATGGGGAGGATCCTGAACTGGACGGCGTCGCTTACAGCCGTTACCCGTATTCTTCCATGAAGAATCTTCTGTTCACGACGGAGGGCATTGACATCGGGACCGATCTCCTGGAAGAGATCATTCGGGAGGACTACCGGGGAGACCTTCTCAGCACCTATTTTCTGGAAGGGTACCGGCAGATGTATCTGACGACTGACGGCATCGAGATGTTCCGCGGATTTTTCAAGGAACTCCTGGACGCCGACGGCGGAGCCGTCCTCTGGCACTGTGTCAGCGGAAAGGACCGGACCGGGAACGCGACGATGCTTCTCCTGACGGTGCTGGGCGTCGAGAAAGAGACCATCATCCAGGATTTTCTTTTGACGAATGACTATACTCGCGCAGACCAAAAACAGACCTATGACCGGGTTCTGAGCCTGACGGGAAGCAAGCGGATCGCGAAAGACATCGCCTCCAAGGACGGTGTCGAACGCAGATGGATCGAAGCGTCCTACCAGACGATCGAGACCTACTACGGGTCCGTCGACAACTTCCTGAAAAAGAAGGTTGGCCTGACTTCAAAAGACATCAAAAAACTGCGGAAGGCTTATCTGACTCCCGCAAAGTGATCAACGACCTGTGCCCGCCGGTTCGGCGGGCACTTTTTGTGGTATACTGTTGGTCAGAACGGACGCTGACCTTCTTCCACCTCTGGACCCGCCTCGAAGCGGCGCTCAAAGCGGATGGCCGCGGGCTGACCGCGCCCCGGCCCGAGTTCGAGGAGATCCTCGAACGGTACGACATCGAAACCGAACAGCGTAACGACCTCATCTGGTCCATCGCCACAGAGAAATAAACAACGGCCCGCCCGGACGGCGGGTCGATTTGTTTTACACTTGACAAAGGTGAATGAACTGCTCCCCTGAAATCCGTATAATTGGCGACAGTTATGAATGGAAAAGGGAGTCGATCCACCGTGAAAAAGAGACTGTTCGCACCTCTGCTGACGTTACTGATGACGTTCAACATGCTGCTTGCCATGATCCCCGCATTTGCGGCAGGGAACAGTGCCAGAGCACAGGCGCTCGCCTATGACCGGCACAGCATCGGTCTGGCCGGTGTTTCCAACGCGAGGGAACTCGGCGGTTACCGGACGAAGGACGGCCGGACCGTGAAGTTCGGAAAGCTGCTCCGGTCGGGTGAGCTGGCCGGGATGACGGCCGCCGACAAAAAGAAGCTGACGAAGAAGTACCACGTAGTCAAGATCGTCGACTTCCGGACTGATCTCGAGATCAGTGACGACCGAGCCGACCCGAAACTGCCGGGAGCGGAATACCGGAACTATCCCTATTCACCGTTCCCGTATCTGCTCCGAACGGCAGAAGGACTGCGGCTGGGGAACGACCTCATGTATGACCTGATCACGCTGGATCGTGACGGAGACCTGGTGGGCGATTATTACCGGGCGAATTACCGCACGATGATCCGGAGCGAGGAAGGCATCGCGATGTTCCGCGGCTTTTTCCGGGACCTGCTGGATGCCGACGGAGGGGCTGTCCTCTGCCACTGTTCGAGAGGCAAAGACCGGACCGGCAATGCCGCCGTACTTCTTGCCGTATTTCTCCGCGTATTTTTGATACTCTTGGAATTTGTCGTAATAGGCCTTCACCTCGTTGATTTCCCCGAATTGCGATGCGATGCGGTTGATGTCATCAGCGGACCAATCGCTGAGGTTAAGGTCGTTCATTAGGGCGGAAAGATAGGTGGAGGAATCGGTGGCGGTGCTTACGGCCGTACCGTTGATGATTTGGAAGTCCTTGTTGATCTGGATGGTGTCGAACTTCACCTTCAAG
>ONJD01000038.1 GCA_900317985.1 uncultured Eubacteriales bacterium
ACGACATGGTCTTCTTTGCGCGGTGCCGCCTCCGGATGCTCGTCTTCCGCGGGGTACCCGAGGATGAGATGCCCGATGCCCTCTACGGTCTCGGGAAGCCCCCACTCCTGCAGGAGCATCTTCCCGGTCTGGGTCTCGAATTCTTCTTTGGCGCGGTGGATCCAGCAGCTGCCGAGTCCCACCGCGTGGGCGGCGTTCATCATGTTGCCGAGGGCGAGACTGCCGTCATAGAGGTACGTCGGAGACGTCGTGTCCGCGAACACGACCACGACGACAGGCGCGCCGTAAAACGGGTCCATGTTCGGCTGTCCAAGGATGCGCGCGTTCATGCTCGAGAGAAGATGGCGGGTCTCCGGGTCGCGGACCGCGATGAAGTAACAGGGCTGCCGGCCCATCCCGCTGGCAGCAAAGAGACCGGCATAGAGGACCTGGTCCAGTTCCGCGTTGGTGATCATCTTCGGCTGAAACTTGCGGATACTGCGCCGCTCTGTCATGAGTTCCACAAATTCGTTCATGCTGCTCTCCCTTTCAAAAAACATTTTCCAACCATAAATTATAGCATCGAAACGGCTTTGTCGTCTATGATTTTACAAAGGATAGCTCTTTTAGTATAATTGGATGTTAAGGGAACCACAATCACCACGAAACCCGTTTCAGAAATGGAGAACCATCCATGAAGAAAGTCAACATCATCGGGGCGAACCTCGGCGGACTCACCGCTGCCATCCTGCTCGGAAGAGCGGGTTGGACCGTCGAAATGTTCGACAGGCTGCGACGGGAGGACGTCACGCGCGACTGGTCGGAGAACTTCGACCTCTCCGTGTTCGACCGTCTGGAACTCGACCCGCCCCCCTCCGATTGCTACCGAAAAAAGAAGAACTGGGCCTTCCTCTCGCCGGACGGCGCCACCAATGTCGTGGCCTACGGACCGGAAGAGTCCCCGGAAGTCCTCATCGACCGCCGCAAGCTGACGGAGTACCTCATGTCGCTCGCGGAAATCAACGCCACGTTCCACTTCGAAGCGGAAGCCACGGAACTGGTCGTCGACAGTGGCCATGTCTCCGGCGTCCGTGTCGACGGCGTGTTCATGCCTTCCGACCTCACGATCGACTGCACCGGTCCCCTTTCCGAGCTGCGTCAGCAGCTGCCGAAGTTTTACGGCATCTCTCCGACGCCGGACCCGGACGGCATGCTGTACGTCCACCGGGGCTTTTATGAGTGGGGCGACGGCGCTCCCATGCCGAAGCAGACGAACAAGATGTACCTGCGGCAGGGCGGGAGACCCGGCCTTGCCTGGTGTGTGTCTGACGTCAGCGACTACTGTGCCGATGTCCTCGTCGGCAGATTCGGCGGCGTGACCGAAGACGATGTCACGGAGACCGTGAACGACCTTCGGGACAACAACCCCATCATCGGCATCGAAGAGGAAAAGGAACCGGTCGAGGCCCGCATCCCCGTCCGTCAGTACATGAGCAAGATGGTGGTCCCCGGCTATGTCATCCTGGGTTCCACCCCGTACATGACCATCCCGGTCATGACCCCTCCCCTTTCGGACACCATGGATGCCGCACGCATCCTCTGCGAGGTCCTGGCGGTCAACGACAGCTGTGAGACCGATGACCTCTATGTGTATCAGGTCCGGTTCTGCCGGGAGTACATCGCCAAAGAGGTCGCCGCGGACGTGTTCCGCTCCTGGCTCTTCTCTACCGACGTCGAAGAACAGAACTTTCTGTTCCAGTCCGAACTCATCGACGGAGACTTCCTGTCCGACCTCATGCACGGCGTCCTGCCGAGCATCACATCGAAGGGCCGCGGCTTCTTCGGCATGGGTGTCAAAAAGCCCGCCGTCGTCAACGCGCTGCGCGCCGTCCTCGTCGACATGAAGGATGCTTACGACCTCGTCCAGGACATCCCGGACAGCTACAACAAGACCACGTACCTCAAGTGGCAGGCCGACGTCGACTCGCTCTACAGCGAATGACCGGCTCATAGAAACAATAAACAAAAAGACCCGCCGATGAGCATCGCGCTCACCGGCGGGGTTTTTATTGTCTGCAGCAGGGTCCGCCGCGGATCAGAGCACTTTGCCCCGGATCACGGTGTAGGTCTTCCCGTCAAACCGGACCTTGCCGGTCTTGCTGAAGTCGACCTTGCTGTTTTTGCAATACCACTTGCCGTACTCGTTCTCGAAGATGCCGGTCTCTTTGAACGTGACCTTGCCGTCCGTGCACTTCCACCAGCCGTACTTGTTCTGAACGATGCCGGTGAAGGTCGTGTCGATCTTGTCGCCGAGGAAGCAGTACCACTTGTCGTCGTACGCCTTTTTGACCACGCGTTCCGCGGTCGTTTCTTCGGTTTCTGTACCGGTCTTCGGAAGGACCGCGCGGATCTCTTTGGCGATCTCCGCATGGCCGGTCTCCGTCGGATGATCGACGGTCATCAGCGTGCCGATGAGGCCCATGTTCTGGATCATGTCGAGCAGGCTCGGAGCCGCGCCCAGCGTGATGTTCCAGACATCGACGTACTTATACTTCATACGGTTCGGGCAGAGGTTGGCCATGTAGTTGTTGATGGCCATGAACGCAGCGTCACCCAGTTTTCCGGCCTGAAGATCGATGTCCTTCGAGACGCGGATCTCCTTGGCGCCGTTGTAAAGACCGACGACCACGAGTTCGACGTCCGGGTTCAGTTCATAGATGCGGTCGGTGATGGCTTTGAAGTTGGTGCGGAAATCGATCTCCGCCTCCAGCATGGCCTGCGCCAGTTCCGCCAGCGTCTTCGTGGCGCCGAGGGCACCGTTCATCAGCTGAAGGACAGCGGACATCATGTTGGTGGGGTCCTGCGCGCTCTGCGCAACGCTTCCGACCGCGTTCATGATGGTGCCGAGAGAAGCGTTCTCGCCATACAGCATGCCGATCGCCTTGAACCAGACGGTCATCAGGACATCGTTGGAACCGATGCCGAGCGTGATGATGTCGGCGTCAGCCGCTGCCTGCTGGAACGCGGGGCGGTTCTTGATCCAGCCATCGATGTCGACGCTGTAAGTCTCGCCGAGGAACTCGAGAAGAGTCGGCGTCAGGTCGTCGCCGTAGTAGTCGTTGTCGAGCAGGATGCGCAGCTCGTCGGAACGGTAGCCGATCCGGGAGAAATGGTGGACGGTGTCAGCCGTGATCATGTCCTCGACCAGCGCGGGGTAGGTCCCCTCGACCCGGCGGAAGTCCCCTCTGTCCCAGTAGGCATACTGTGCTGCCTTATTGGAATCGAAGGAGCCGGATGATACATAGGTCCCGTCTTCGTTGTAGTACCGGTAATAGTCGTTGCAGTTGACGCCGGCGGTGATGCTGTCGCCGAACACCGTATAGGTGTCGTAATGCTTCACCGGCTGGATCGTATAACGGTTGTCGTCCGCCGGGAAGATCCCGATGCCGGCCGCAATGCCGGGGATACCGATGGCGATGACCAGTGCCAGGGTCAGCACCAGAGCGATGAGTGAACGTGTTCTTTTTTTCATTAGTGAGCCTCCTGTTTTTGTTTGTCTCATTTCCATGGTCATCTCCTAAAAGATGACAACAAGATAAACTTAACATATGTCAGCTTTCTTTAGTTATTCTTAAAAAAAGAACATGTGCGTACAACAGGATTTGTCCGTATGATATCAAAAAACCGACTTCCCATGCGGAAAGTCGGTTTACAAGTGTAAATGTTAAGATTTTGTTAACTTTTCTGTTTTACTGTTTGACGCACCAGTCGAGGCTGATCCAGCCCGTGGTCCCATCGTAAGTGACGCGGCCCCAGTTGCCGTTGACCTGCGTGACATTGACGCGGGTGTTGCCCGGGATCTTGCCGATGATGGTGGTGGTGTCATCCGGCGATGTACGGATGTTCAGGTTCGAAGAACCGGTGTTGACGACGTAGGTGCCCGTGGTGTACGGAGCAGTGCCGGGAGCCGGTGTCGTGGTGATGGCGCCGCTGGTCGTACTGCCGTTCGGAAGCGTCTGGTTGGACGTGGTGCTGTACCGGGTCGTGGTGCGGGTGGTCGTCGTGGTGGTCGGATGGAAGCGATCCCACCAGTTGGTCCTCGCGGTCGTCAGGCCGTTCGTGTTGCACTCGTCGCCGACGTTGAGGTAGATGTAGCCGACGAAGTCTCCGCCGTTGTTCCCCTCGAGTTTTTCGCGGGTGGTCGTATAGATGATGCAGTAACCGTGGTCGGCATCGGACTGAGGCGTGGCGCCTTCACTGACGGTGATGACACTGCCGTCGATGCGTTCCACGACCAGCATGTGGTTCGTGTAGATGGCGAAGCATTTGGCTCTCGGGGTGTAGCCCTTCGTGAAGCCGTAGTTCGCATAGTAGGTGTTCCACCAGTTGGCGGGACCGTGGATGGAGATGTTCTTGCCCGTCAGTTCTCTGGCACGGGAAGAAGCGAACCAGGCGCAGCCGCCGCGGCGGTATGCATAGCTGGTGGTCTCTGCCAGTGTGGTGTAGGGGGCACGGTTGATGTCGATATAGATACCATTGAGACCGTTGTTCATGATGCCGGACGGGGCAAGCGCCGCCGAGTCAGGCGTGCTGAACACGGCACCCGCTGCAATACCGACGACCATCAGGAACGCAGCCAGAATGGACAGGACTTTCTTCTTCATTGGGATAACTCCTCACAAGCTCTTTGTAGTGCGTTTGTAATCTTCTCGATGAGATTTCGTAACAATTTGTAAATATTTTAGCATATGGGAGTGTAGTCTTTCAAGTCTTTCTTTGATTATCAAAGGAGTTATAAACAAATACGGTATTGTTTATAAAGTTTGAGTTGATTTTAAAACGTTTTTAAGTCAAAATTGATATTGGGTTAACAAGAGTCAATGTTTTCCCATTTTGTTTTTTTGACCATTTTACAAGGAGATAGACATATTATGACCATCTTTTCAGTCCTGACGATGATCGGAGGTCTGGCCTTTTTCCTGTTCGGCATGAACATCATGTCATCCAACCTGGAAAAGGTCGCCGGCGGTAAGCTGGAGGTCGTCCTGCAGCGGCTCACGTCCAACCTCTGGAAGAGCCTCGCGCTGGGTGCCGCCATCACCATCGCCATCCAGTCCTCCTCTGCCCTCACGGTCATGCTCGTCGGTCTGGTCAACTCCGGCATCATGGAGCTCGGCAACACCGTCGGAGCCATCATGGGCGCAGATATCGGCACGACGCTGACGGCGTGGATCCTGTCCCTCAGCGGCATCCAGTCCGACAACATCTTCATGTCCCTGCTGAAACCGGCGAACTTCTCGCCCATCGTCGCCCTCATCGGCGTCGGTCTCATCATGGAGGCCAAACAGCAGAAAAAGAAAGATATCGGCGCCATCCTCTGCGGCTTCGCCGTCCTGATGTTCGGCATGACCCTCATGTCTCAGGCGGTGGAACCCCTGGCGGAGAGCGAGCAGTTCACGAGCATGCTCACCGCGTTCAACAACCCGCTCCTCGGCCTGCTCATCGGCACGGTCTTCACCGGTATCATCCAGAGCTCCGCGGCGTCCATCGGTATCCTGCAGGCACTGTCCCTGACCGGCACCATCACCTACGGTGCCGCCATCCCGCTCATCATGGGCCTCAACATCGGCACCTGTATGACGGCGCTGCTCAGTTCCATCGGCGTCAGCACGGACGCGAAGCGGGTCGCCGGCATCCACATCGCCATCAAGGTCCTCGGGGCGATCATCGCCTTCATCCCGTTCTACTTTGTGCGGCAGTTCATGGACCTTCCCATTTTAGGGCAGACCATCCACCCGGTGGCCATCGCCGCCATCCATTCGGTCTACAACATTGCGATGGTCCTCATCCTGCTCCCCTTCAACCAGCTCATCGTCAAACTGATCAAGAAGATCGTCCGTGGAAAGAAGGGCGAAGAGGCCGAAGAAAAGTTCCGCGGTCTCGTCATCGACGAGCGTCTGTACAACTCTCCGAACATCGTCATCAGTCAGTGTAAGGATAGCACGATCGAGATGGCGCATCTCGCCTACGAGTCCTTCTCCACTTCCCTGTCCGCTTTCGAGGAATACACCGAGGAAAAGCTCGACAAGATCAACAAGTGTGAAAAACGCCTCGACATCCTCGAGGACAGCCTCAACTCCATCCTCATCCGCCTGTCGGCCCGCGAACTGACCGATGAAGTCAACAACGAGGTCAACGAGATCCTCTACTGTATCCGTGAGTTCGAGCGGATCGGCGACTACGGCGTCAACATGGTCAACAACGCGAAGAACATGGTCGAACGCAAAGTCGTGTTCTCTGACAAGGCTTATGAAGAGATCGCGGTCCTGAACGCCGCGGTGCGTCAGATCCTGCAGATGACCGTCGACGCGTTCGAGCACGACGATGTCGCTCTGGCCGCCAAAGTCGAGCCCCTCGAGCAGGTCATCGACAACCTGACCGAGACCATCAAGAACCGGCACATCGACCGCCTCCGTTACGGCGACTGCCGCGGCGACACCGGTATCGTCCTCGACGACTATGTCACGTTCTGTTCCCGTGTGTCGGACCACTGTTCGAACACCGCCGTCACCATCATCCAGACCGGCAACGCGAACCGCGACGCGCACAAGTACCTGAACCGGCTCAAAAAAGGCAACGACGCCGAGTACCAGAAGAACTACGCGGACTTCGAGGAGACGTTCCAGCTTCCCGAATACACCTGGAAAAAGAAGAAAAAGAAAAAGGCGGAGCCCAACGAAAACCCGACCGAGCCCGCCCCGGTCAAAGCGTGACCTTCTCTCTGCGAAACACAACAGCCTGCATCGAAAGATGCAGGCTGTTTTTCTGTCTGTTTCGTTTTAACCGATGGTGCCGGTCGTCGTATAGGTGTAGGCTGTCGTGAATACGGTCGTGTTCGAGGCGGTCGTCGCAGCATACGTCGCCGCTGCTGTCGTGGTCGCCGCAGCGGCCGCGGTGGTCGTGGTCGTCGAGGCGGTGGCAGCCGCTTCGGAGCCGGCCTTGTAATAGATCCACGCGTTCTTCGTCTGTTTCGACAGCGTCTCGTAGTCCCAGAGCTTGCTCGAGTTCGTGTAACTGAACGGGTCGTTGACCTGGAACTTGCCGTTCTTGTAACCGTAAAGGACGATGAAGTGTCCGCTGTGGACCGTGAAGTCGCCCTTGCCGACCGACAGGATGATCATGCCGCCCTTGTCGAGCGCCTCCTTCATCTGTTCCTCGGTATACCGGTACTGTGAGGTCACCGTGAGACCGTAGTGCTGCGCGCCCTCGGTCATGAGCGTCCAGGAGGTGCCGACGTTGTTGACGTAATAGCCGTTCTGCATCGCGAACTGCGCGACGTTGAAGGGGTCGATCTGCTCGTTTCTCGTGAGGCCGTAGCCGACCATGGCCAGCGCGGTGGGTCCGCAGCCGGAGATGGCCATGCAGCTCTCTCCATAGGTGGAATAGCCCCAGCGCTTGTCCCACTGGACGAACAGCGGGTGAGCCGATTTCTTCTCCGCCGCGGTCAGGCCGCCGTGGCCGACCGGCTCGGTCTTCAGATAGGCAGCGACAAAGTCGAGGATCTCAGGGTTCATCTCGAGGTCGTCGATGAGGTACTCGGGATAGTCCTCTTTGTGCGCCATGATGTTCTTGTATTTTTCACTGTTGCGGAGCATGTCCTTTTCCGCGTCGGTCAGGACACGGGCCGTACCGACATTGGCGGTCGTGGTCTCCGAGGTGGCCACAGAAGAGGTCTTGAGTCCGGTCCCCTTCTCCACCTGGCGGTACTGGATGAATTTGACCAGTCCGAAGATGGCCGCTGCAAGGACAAGGAGCGCCAGGATGATGGCGAGCACTTCCTTTAACCGGGAAGAACGGCGATCGGAGCGCCGCGGACCGCGGCCTTTGCCGTAGGAGGGACCACGTCCGTTATAGTCTTTGCTGTAACTGCTGGCGTAGTACCCGGTCTGAGTGCGGGTGGTTTTCTTTCGACTCATAACAAACCTTCTTTCTGCAACCGGAATGTTTCCATTACTATAACGCGCAGAGCGCGAAAATGCAACCGAAAACGACCCGCAGAGGTTCCTGCGGGTCGCCAATTATTACATAAATTGTGTGTTGAGAGCGTCGTTCGTTACGCTTTGGTGATCCAGCTCAGCTGGACCCAGCCGGTGAGACCGTTGTAGACGATCTTGCCCATGCCGTTGCTGATGTCGGAGACATAGACACGGGTGTTGTCCGGGACCTTGCCGAGGATGCTGGCAGAAGCGCGGTCAGAAGAACGCATGTTGAGGTTGCTGCCGTCCGCGTCGACTTTGTAATAGCCGGTACCGTTCTTGGCAGTGCCCGTCGCGTTGGACTTGGAGCCGCCGCCGACACCGAGGTAGACATAACCGCGGATGCCGCCGTAAAGGCCGGCAAGGGAAGAAACGGGAAGCGTCCGGATGACGCAGTAGCCGTGTGCGGGGTCAGAGATGGGGGTAGCGCCTTCACTGACGGTGGCCATGTCACCGTTGATCTCCTCGACGACGAACACATGGTTCGGGTAGATCGCCAGAGACTTCGCACGGGGCTGGCTGCCTCTCGTGAAGCCGTACAGCGCATACTTGGAGTTCAGCCAGTTAGCCGGACCGTGGATGATGATGTTCTTACCGGTGAGTTCTCTCGCGCGGGAAGAAGCGAACCAGGCACAGCCGCCTCTGCGGTACGCGACGCCGGTGGTCGTGGCAAGAGTGGTATAAGGTGCCGAGTTGATATCGATATAGATGCCGTTAAGGCCGTTGTTCATGATGCCTGCAGAGCAGCTCGCCTGTGCCTTGTTGCCCGTCATGTTGACGACGCCGATGGTCAGGCCGACCAGAAGTACGAATGTAATGGCGATGGAAATGAGTTTGCTCTTTTTGATGTGTTTGATGTCCATATTTCCTCCTCGGAAATTACAAAAGAGTTACAACGTGTTACATTTTATAGATTTCAGGAGCAAAAATCAACCTATTTTCGAACTGTTTTGTAATTTTTGGAGGCTTTCCACGGCGTTTCAACCGCATTTCAACCGTCTTTTCGACAACATGCACAACAAAAACGTCCATTTTTTATGCAATTTAAAATGACAAAAAATTACAGCCGCCGGGAAACCGGCGGCTGTAAGCGCTCTTTTATATATTAAATATATATTCAAAACAATAGATATTGGGACAAAGATATTGGGACGAAAAACGGGAACTCAGTCGAGTTTCATGTCTCCCTCTTTGACCCATCCGACCTTTTTGAGACCGAAATTGATGAGCGGACAGAGGACGGCGGGCAGAACGAAACAGATGAGGACGAGACCGGTCCAGTCCATGGCCGTGATCGACGCTTTGGTGCCGGCGGCAATGTCGCTCACCCATCCGGTGTAGACACCGATCTGACCGACCAGGCCGCAGGTGCCCATGCCGGAGGAGACCGGGGTGCCGTTCATCTGCATCTTGAAGACGCAGGTGGCGAGGGGCCCTGTGATGGCGGAGGTCACGATGGGGGCGATCCAGATCCGCGGGTTCTTGACGATATTGCCCATCTGGAGCATGGAGGTGCCGATGCCCTGAGACACCAGTCCTCCCCACTTGTTCTCCGGGAACGACATGAACGCGAACCCGACCATCTGGGCACAGCAGCCCGCGACGGCAGCGCCGCCGGCGAGGCCGGTGAGGCCCAGCGCCGCGCAGATGGCGGCGGAGGAAATAGGAAGCGTCAATGCCATTCCGACGAGGACCGCTACCAGGATACCCATCAGGAAGGGTTGCAGGTTGGTCGCCCACATGATGAGGTCGCCGACCCACATGGCCGCTTTGCCGAGGGCGGGAGCCCACCAGGCGGCCAGCGCGACGCCGACGCCGATGGTGACGAGCGGCGTGACCAGGATATCGACTTTCGTCTCTTTAGAGACCAGTTTGCCGAACTCCGACGCGAGGATGGCGATGACCAGGACGGCCAGAGGGCCGCCGGCACCGCCGAGCGCGTTGGCGGCAAAGCCGACGACGATCAGCGAGAACAGGACCAGAGGCGGAGACTTCAGCGCGTAACCGATGGCGGCCGCCATAGCGGGGCCCGCCATCGCCGTGCACAGAGAAGCGACACTGTATTCGGTCGCTCCGACCGTGGCGATGGTCTTCACGAGGAAGTCGAGCGCGTGGAACTGGGTCCCGAGTGTGGAGAGGATGGTCCCCACGAGGAGCGTACAGAAGAGTCCCTGTGCCATGGCACCGAGCGCGTCGATGCCATAGCGTCTCAGAGAGATCTCAATGTCTTTTTTCTGCAGAAATGCCTTGACCTTTCCGGTCGACATCTGTTTTTCTTCAGCCATAGTTTTCTCAGCCTATCTTTTCAAAGTCGGCGACACCATGTTTACACAGCGGGCAGATGAAGTCATCGGGCAGTTCATCGCCTTCATAGATATAGCCGCAGACGACGCAGACCCAGCCCTGTTTGCCTTCGGTGTCGGGAGCCGGTTTGATGTGCTTCTGATAGTAGGTGTAAGTGGCGGTCTCTTCGTTGCCGAGGACACGGGCCTCTTCGACGGTGCAGATGAACATGCCGTGGGTGTCAAGGTCGACATACTGCTCGACCTTCAGGGACATGACCGCGTTGATGTACATCGGCAGGAAGATGAGGCCGTTGTCGGTACGGGGCAGCTCGCCCATGCCGGCAAACTTGTCGACGTCGCGGCCGGACTGGAAGCCGTACTGCTTGAAGATGCTGAACGGGGTCTCGACCGTCAGGCAGTTGACGTTCATGATGCCGGTGTTCTTGACGATCTCGTGAGAGTAGTTCTTCTTGTTGATGCAGACCGCGATGCGGTTCGGGTCGTCGGTGACCTGAGTGACCGTGTTGACGATGACGCCGTTGTCCTTCTTGCCGTCGTTGGAGGTGACGACATAGAGGCCGTAGCCGATCTTGAACAGAGCGGTGAGATCGTTCTTGGTGGCCATCTCTTCGTGGCGCTCCTGATAGTCCATGGTCAGTTCTTCGACCAGGCCGTCCATCTGCGCCTCGTTCTCCTCGTTCATGGAGGAGAGGATCTTGACGGTGTTCTTGCACCAGACGATGTCCTTGCAGCCTTCGAGCATCTTCTTCATGGTCTTCGCGGCGAGCGGAGCCCAGGAACCGTTCTCGATGAGGCCGATGTGCTTCTTCTGGAAGTTGCGCTCGGTCAGGTGGTCGATGAACGTCTTCATGAACGGGAAGATGTCCGCGTTGTAGGTGGTGGTGGCGAGGACGATCTTGCCGTAGCGGAACGCGTCTTCGACACACTCAGCCATGTCTTCGCGGGCGAGGTCGTTGACGACGACTTTCGGGCAGCCCTTCGCCTCGAGCTTCTTCGCGAGTTTTTCGACAGCGGTCTTGGTGTGGCCATAGACGGAGGTGTAGAAGATGGCGACGCCTTCGGTCTCGACTTCATAGGAGGACCAGATGTCGTAGAGGTTGATGTAGTAGCTGAGGTCGCCCTTCAGG
>ONJD01000064.1 GCA_900317985.1 uncultured Eubacteriales bacterium
TTGTCGTCCGTGACGGAATGGATGGTGTCCTCCACCGCCTTCGGCTGTTCGTGGATCTCCTTCATCATGAAGTGCTCAAAACCGCCGCGTTCGGCAGCCTCGGCATCCCAGGTGATCTCGGTCAGCGTCTTGACGAGGGGCTCGCAGTCGATGTTGTAGAACTCGATGCTGCCCTCTTTCAGACGGGCCATCTCCATATTATCGATGTAATAGACTTTTCTCGTATGGTTGAGGATGGCCGGGACGTCGGAGGCGATGAACGCTTCCTTCCCTTTTTTGCCAATGATCATCGGGCTGCCGTTGCGGGCGCAGAAGATCTCGCCGGGGTAGTCCGCGAACATGAGGCACAGCGCGTAGGAGCCGCGCACACGCAGGATGGCGCGGGAGATGGCGCGCAGCGGGCCCTCTCCATACTTTTTATAATAGTAATCGACCAGTTTGATGACACACTCCGTGTCGGTCTGGGAGTAGAACTTGTATCCGTTCCTCTTGAGCTTGTCGCGGATCTCCTCATAGTTCTCGATGATGCCGTTGTGGACACCGATGACCGCGTCGTCATCCGAATGGTGCGGATGCGCGTTGGTCTCCGAGGGCGCGCCGTGGGTCGCCCAGCGGGTATGGCCGATGCCGCAGGTACCGACGATGTTCTCCACCGGTCCGATCTTGTCCTTGAGGTCGGCGATCCGCCCCTTCTCCTTCACGGTGACGGGAGCAGAGTCTCCATCGCGCACGGCGATGCCGGCCGAGTCATAGCCACGGTATTCGAGTTTGGTCAGGCCTTCCAACAGAATGGGAGCCGCCTGTTCCTTACCGACATATCCTACGATTCCACACATAGTGAACCTCCTGTAAATATAGAAAAAGCATCGCTATTTAAGCGACGCCTTTGCCGTTTAAACTGACTGTTGCTATTCAGAATTCGTGTATACTATAACAAAAAAGATTTCTTTATTCAAGATTCTCCTTCTGCCCCATTCCAAAACGCAAAAAAATTATTTAAAATGGTGTTGACAATCAAAATCGTCCGTGATATAGTCTATGTGTACTAAGGTTGTTAGTACACAACAGCTATCGGATATTTACTAGCACAGGAGGGAACCCACATGAAAAAAGCAGTCAGATCCATCATTGCCGTCCTCATCGCGCTCACCATGATGCTCGCCTTCGCGGCCTGCAACAAAGCGAATGACGCGGCCAAGACCGAAACCACCAAAGCCACTAAGGCCACCGAATCCGAAGAATTCCAGACCGCGACAGACAACGATGATATGGAATTCATCAGCAGCGACGGCTGGCGCGTCGTCTACAACGCGAAAGACATCGAAAGCATGGAAGTCGACGATCACGCGGCTCAGTTCGTCTATGTCGGTGAGTCCGCCGGCACGAACATGGTCGAGATCCGCTACATCAAAGACAAGCAGCCCGAAGAAGTCCTCTATGACCTGACCTCCACCTGGACCAACGACCAGGAAGCGGTCAAACGCTCCGAAGGCATCTTCCCCGGCACCG
The DNA here is from genome assembly GCA_900317985.1 of uncultured Eubacteriales bacterium. Taxonomy (GTDB): domain Bacteria; phylum Bacillota; class Clostridia; order Oscillospirales; family Acutalibacteraceae; genus RUG420. Next base: position 1,510 of record ONJD01000064.1, read on the forward strand.
ACGACAAATGGGGCTACTGGAGAGAGCTCCCGGCGTCGAAAGACGGTTCCCGCCTCGGTCAGACTGCCATTGCCGGTGAATACAACGGCGGCGTCCTTCTGTTCACGGTCACGAGCCACATGAGCGGCGACGACGAGACCGACATGGCCGTCAGCGATGCCATCTCCGGCGTCATCGACTCCATCGAATACATGGACGGCTTCAAAGACCAGACCATGTACTCCTACTTCCCCGGCACCTACAAAGCCGACAAGGACAACAAAGCTTACAAATCCGTCGTCCTGAAGAAGGACCACACCGGTGTCATCACTGACGCGAAGGGCAAGAAGACCAACATCATGTGGGGTTCCATCGAACTCACCGACACCGACAACAACAAAGATTACGAGTACACCATCGAGGGCGAGAGCCTGATGATGAAAGTCGGCAACGACTGGGTCTCGTTTACAAAATAAACGGCTCTCCGAGCTGCACAACGACAGAATAAAAAAGCACCGCTGCGAAGCGGTGCTTTTTTTGTGTGTCCTGTGGCGATTCAAAGCAGTTTCATGCTGCGGTCTTCGCCGATGCCGACGTCGTCGATCTCGTACTTCGTGCCGTCCTCACCGATGATGAACCCTTTTAGGTCGCCAAAGGTGATGGAGTAGTCGGAGCAGGCGATGCCGACGTTGAACTTGACGAGGTTCCGGTCACGGACCTGGTAATCGAGGTCGATGGTGCCGTACTCGTCGTAGATGCGCCAGTGGTCATAGTCATAGTGCTTGAAGTAGACCGGCGGCAGGCGGTCGTTCTTATCGCCGAGCCAGAGGATGTTCTCGTTGTAGTCATCCTGGTCGATCGACTGGTTGCGGGTCAGGTTGAAGCCGAACTTCACCGGCTTGCCCTTGACGGTGCAATACCCCATGTTGGTGATCCAGTCGTAATGCGCTTTCTTCGGGTAATAGCCGCGGTGGTCGTCGATGATCGCCATGGTGGCGTCATTGGCCTTGTACTCCCTGCCGTTGAAGATGACAGAACCTTCGACGGTGAAGATATCTTTCTGAGAATATAGGCTGATGTTGCCGCCAAACGGCATGGAGCCGACGGCCGGGTCGGACCAGCGGGTCAGTTGCAGGTCATAGGAGACGGACTTGCTGCGTCCTTTCCCCTGTCCGTAGACATGGGCCCTGCCCTGGTTCTGGCAGTTCTCAAACGTGACGCTGTTGAGTTTGCTTTTCGCCACGGTCGCGCTGCCGTCCAGCAGGTTCTCGGACATGTAGCCGTTCTTCGCGAGCATCGGCGCCATGAAGGACGTCATCTCTCCGGTCTTCTTGTCATAGACGAGCGTCAGCGCGATGGTGACCGCGCCGCCCATGACGGACATGGCGGTCAGGAACGAGATGTCTTCAAAGTTCACTTCCAGCGCTTCCCAAAGAGTCACTTTGGCGCGGTTCAGGAACTTCGGGACACCGACGTCTTTTGCGTCGAGCAGATTGATGATCGGGAACTCCTTATCAAACGTACCGACAGCGACACGGCCTTTGTCATCGACCATTTTTTCCGGAGTCGGGACCGGATAACGGAGTTTGGAGAGCGGGACGCCGTTCTTTGCCTTTTTCATCTTGGGGTCCGCTTCCAGTTTCGCGCCTTTCAGAGCTTTCGCCTGGACTTTAGCAGCTTGTTTCCGCCCTTTTTTCCCCTTGGGCGGGACCTCCTGGAGCTGCCATCTCGGTTTTCCAAACATAAACGTACTCCTTTCACTTGTTCGAACAATTCTCCCTGCCTTCATTGTACCAAAAGAATAGGCTAAGCTCAATCATTTTTTATCAAATTCCGGCCTCTGCAGAGAATTGTTTCCTTCTTGTGTTTTCCTCTTTAAACTGCTAAACTATTCTTTACGATTGTGAGAAATCGAGTAAAAGGAGAATCATCTATGGATAACAACACCCGTGAGCAGTTCGGCTCCCGACTCGGATACATCCTGGTCTCGGCCGGATGTGCCATCGGCATCGGCAACGTCTGGAAGTTCCCGTACATTTGCGGGCAGTACGGCGGCGCCATCTTCATGCTCATCTATCTTCTGTTCCTGGTCATCCTAGGCATCCCGATCCTGACCACCGAGTTCGCCATCGGCCGCGGTTCTCAGAGAAGTGCCGCCCGCGCCTACGACGTCCTCGAACCGAAAGGAACGAAATGGCACTGGTACAGCTGGTTCTCGATCATCGGCTGTTCCCTCCTCATGATGTACTACACCACGGTCGCCGGCTGGATGATGAACTACGGCCTCAAGCACATCGCCGGAACGTTCGTCGGCAAGACGCCGGATGAAGTCACCGGCGGGTTCGGCGAAATGCTGGGCAACCCTCTGGAACTGACCTTCTGGACGGTCCTCGTCTGTCTGCTCGGCTTCACCGTCTGCTATTTCGGCATCCAGAGAGGCATCGAACGCGTCACCAAGTACCTGATGGTCGCGCTGCTTGTCCTGATGCTCGTCCTGGCGGTCCACTCTGTCTTCCTTGACGGCGCAGACGCGGGTGTCCGCTATTACCTCGTCCCGAACCTTGAGAACATTGCGGACCACGGTCTCGGCGAAGTCGTCTTCAACGCGATGAGCCACGCTTTCTTCACGCTGTCCATCGGTGTCGGTTCCATGCTCATCTTCGGTTCCTACATCGGTAAGAGCCGGAGCCTGATGGGTGAATCCATGGTCATCACCGGCCTCGACACGTTCGTCGCCCTGACCGCCGGCTTCATCATCATCCCCTCCTGCTTCGCCTACGGAGTCGAAGTCGGTGCGGGCCCGAGCCTCATCTTCATCACCATCCCGAACCTCTTCACGCAGATGCCCGGCGGACGCTGGTGGGGCGCAGTCTTCTTCATCTTCCTGACCTTCGCCGCCATGTCCACGGTCGTCGCCGTCTTCGAAGGCATCATCGCCTTTTTCATGGACCGTTTCGACTGGGAGCGCAAAAAGAGTACGATCGTCAGCGGCATCGCCATCACACTGCTCAGCATGCCCTGCGTCTTCGGTTTCAACATCTGGTCGAAGATCCAGCTCCTCGGAGAAGGTTCTTCTGTCCTCGACTTCGAAGACTTCATCGTCTCGAACAACCTGCTGCCGCTCGGCTCACTGGCGTTCGTCCTCTTCTGTACGAGCAAGAACGGCTGGGGCTTTGAAAACTTCATCGCCGAAGTCAATGCCGGCAAGGGCATCAAGATGCCCGCGAACGCCGTTTCGAAGTTCTACATGACCTGGGTCCTTCCCCTCATCATCATCGCCGTGTACCTCAAAGGCTACTGGGATATGTTCAAACCGGAAACCGGTTTTGACGGCCGCTTCTTCGGCTGGATGGCCTTCGCCCTCCTATTCCTCGCCTTCATCATGTTCGTCGCCATCTGGGGCGGACACAGACGCGCGGCAAAAGAACAATAAACTCATAAAAAACGAAATCGCCTCGGAAAGCTCCGGGGCGATTTTTTGTATTTTATGGGCGATTTACGGAAGGTTCCGGAACTTCGTCAGAAGGTCCTTGTACAGTTTGCGCATGTCGTCGCTGGTCTCTTTGAGGCCGTTCCAGGAGACATGGTCGAATCTGGCGACCGGCATGTTGTACCAGTGGCCGGGAGTCGCGGTCATGCCGTCTTTCCACTCGGTGGCTTCCTCGGTCAGAGGAGCACCGGTCGAGATGGTATTGACATAGCCGTCGGTCGGGAGCCAGTCTTTGTTGATGCCGTGGCGGCGCATCTTCGGAGTGATGATGTGGCTCGTGATATAGCCGGCATCTTTGCAGAACAGAGACATCTCCTTGTCCGGGGTCTGAAGACCGAAGAGGCTCTTGTGGGACCGGCAGGCTCTGTGGGCGAAGTAGTAGGTGCCTTCATGCGCATGGATGTCCTTGTTCAGCTTCTCCATGACATAGATGCCCAGTTCGAATGCACTGTTGTCGAACTCGTTGTTGGCGAAATTGTACATCTTCAGCCACTCACGGACCGGAAGACGGAAGCGGCGGATCTTCACCTTTTCAGGGTTCTTCATGACGCCCCACTGTTCCATCATCGGGTCGTAGTACTTGCCGACCCAGCTGTTGCCGAGGAGGGTGACGAAGTACATGACATAGTAGCAGAGGAACTTGTTGACGAGGATGCCGTGCCAGGCGGCGTAAGTCGTGCCGTTGTTGACGCCGGAGAGCGTGGTGACGGTATGGATGCAGTCCCCTTTCCCGCCTTTGAACAGGCCGGAGAGTTCGTCCTTCGGAGTGCCGGCACGCTCTTCTGCCGAGCCGTAGGCCATCAGGTAGTCGAAGAGTCGGACCGTCGGGCCGCCGAAGCTGTGGCCGACGAGGTTGATCTTCTCATGGTCGCCGGGCTTGCCGAGGTCTTTCAGGATGCCGGGATAGGTGCGGCCGTAACGCTCATGGCCGTACTTCTCGCTGTGGACTTTACCGTAGTCGACACGGCCGCCGTAGAGCTGCGCGTACAGGACACAGCAGCGGTCCCACAGGCTGTTGAAGGGGCCGACTGCCGGCGTATAGACTTCAAAGCCTTCCTCCCGAAGGTAGTCCTGGACACCGTGCTTCAGACCGAAATAGTCGATGCCGAGTTTGCTGGTCAGTCCGTCTTCTTCGCCCCAGCCGATAAAGCCGTGGACGAAAACGGTCGGGTACTTGTTCATTTCGTTGTCCTCCTTTTACGAGACGTTCGAACAATCGTCGGATACGCCTCCTATTGTAACAGAACGCCGCCTTCCTGGGAAGGCGGCGAAAGAAAATCGTTACATAAGAACCTGACAGATCTTATTTCGTCTTGACACCGGAGAAGTCGAAGACTTTCAGACGGCGAAGCAGGACGCCGATGTCGGTCTTGTCGACTGCCGGCAGGATGACCTTGTCGAGAAGGAGCTTCTGACCCATAGCCATCGGTTTCTCGAGGAAGGACGGGACTTCGAACATCTTGGTATCGTTCAGCGGCTTGCCGTCACGCATGTCGACGAATGCCTTGAGGACCCAGCGGATGTCGTAGATGGAACCGTAGACTTCCGGAATAGCTCTGTTGACCTTCGCGAACTTGTAAACAGCCATCATCGCGGAGCGGATGGATTTTTCGGTCGTGAAGGAGCAGTCACGCTCGACGTTGGCATGGTTGCCGAGGAACGCGAAGTTCGTGACGCCGGCCGGAACGACTTCCGGATAGGTGCCCTTGTTGCGGGCGACGAAGTAGGTGGTGACACGCGGCATCATGCAGGGGATGCAGTTACAGCCGGTAGCAGCCAGCTCGTCGATCTTGTCGAGCGGGCAGCCGATGTGGTACAGCCACTCTTTGGCGATCTCTTCACCGGTGCAGTCTCTCATGCGTTTCTTGACGTAGTTACCGATGTTGGAGGTGTACAGACCATAGATCCAGACGATGGTGTTCTTCTGGGGGTCCTGATCGAGGAAGTGCTTCTGACGGTTGATGGTCCAGGACATGACCCAGCCGGAGTCTTTGACGGTGACGATACCGCCGGTGACGACTTTACCGTCTCTCGGATCGCGGCCGGTGACCTTGGTGATGTAGTCAACGATCTCGTCGCTCATGGTGGTCAGGGTCGCGGATTCCCACTGAGTGAGTTCGGGGTCAGCAAGGAGTTCGTCCGGGTTACCGAAGGACGGATCCTGCTTCGCGATGTTCTGCCAGGTCTTCCAGGAACCGTAAACATCGGTACGGAACTCGGGAGCGGTGTGATGGTCGCCGAGGCTGATGCTGGCGGTGTTGGAACCGTTGGTGAAGAAGACGAAGGTGTTCTCGTCGATCTCGACTTTTTCTTCCTTGCCTTCGATGGTGACTTCGACGGTCTTCGCGGTCTTCTTGCCGCCCTTCTTCTCGAAGAGGACGTTGGTGACCATGGCATGGTACACGAACTTGACACCGCGCTCCTTCAGCCAGTTTTCCATGGGAAGGATGATGGAATCATAGTTGTTGTATTTGCAGAAACGAAGGGAGGAAAGGTCGGTGAAACCTTCCAGATGATGGATGAATCTCTGGAGATACAGTTTGACTTCGAGAGCGGAATGCTCGTTCTTGAACGCGAACATGGTCTTGAAGTAGTACCAGAAGTTGGAGTTGAAGGTCTCATCGGTGAAGAACTGGTCGATGGACTTGCCATAGAGGTCGTCGTTCTTCATGAGCATGACCTTCAGAACTTCCATCTGCGCCTTGTCAGACATGTTGAATTTCTTGTCCGGAGCAGCGTTCTGACCGCGGTTGACGGAAACACGGCAGTTGGAGTAGTTCGGGTCGACTTCGTTCAGGCGCTTGTAAGCGTCAAGGATGGAGACGTTCTTGTCATCGCAGGACGGGATGTCTTTGAAGAGGTCCCACATGCACTCGAAATGGTCGTCCATTTCACGGCCGCCGGAGATGACGTAGCCCTTGCCGGGGATCATCATACCGTCGCAGGAACCGCCGGAGACGGAACGGGCCTCGTAAACCGTGATGTTTTTTCCGGGCATCTTCGCGTCGCGGACCAGGAAGCAGGCTGCTGCCAGACCGGCGATGCCGGCGCCGATGACGATTGCGTGTTTGTTCTCGATGTCTTCTGCCGGAACGGTGGTGCAGCCGGATTCATAGTTACCGTTGCTGTGATAGAAGCCCTGCTCCTCGATGTCGTGCCAGTTGAAGATCAGGTTTTTGCGTTCCAGGCCGTTGTAAAATCCTTTATCCATACATAAATTACTTTCCTCCATTGTTGATTCGTACTGTTTTCTCTCTTGACGTACTTGATCTCTATTCAGCGAGTTCGCGAAGACCGTCGCGGTAGAGGATCTCGATTTCTCCTCTGCCGAGTCTGATGAGACCGAATTCTTCCATTTTCTTGAGTTCCCGGCTGATGACGACCCGGGTCGTGCCCAGTTCGTTGGCAAGCTCTTCGTGCGTCAGACGGACTTTGCCCTTCAGCTCACTTCGTTCCAGCAATGTCCGGGCCAGGTTGCCCCGGACCGTGACAAAGGCGGAATAAGAAAGGCTGTCCGCTAATCGCCGAATGAGCAGCTCTTCGGTTTCCAGCACGTATTCCAGTGCTTCCGGACTCCGTCTCATGACCTCGGCCATGACGTTTTTCGGAAGGAACGCGTACTCGCAGTCCTCCGAAGTCTCAAAACGCAGCTGGCCCTTTCGGTTATGGGATGCTTCGCCCGGGTGGACGAGGAAGTTTTCTCCGGCTTTCATGGTCATGACCGTGATCTCTCTCCCCTCGTCGGAGGACAGGAAGATCCGCAGATGTCCATGCAGGAGAAATACGATGCCGCCTCTCATGAAACGCTTACTCGAGAAAAAACCGCTGCCGGGGTTAGCCGCCGTTTGCAGGTTTTCCTTGATCCGATTGCGGTCATTGATGGTGAGCGCGTCCCAAAACGGAATGAATTGCTCGGGAGTCATATGGTGGTCTCCTTTCAACTCGTGAACAAGTCGTGAACATTTTATAGCTAAATTATACACCATTCAGTTACATATGTTACATAAAAAAGAAAAAACAGCAAAAAACTATACACGTATCCAGATTTGCTGAACTGATTTTTGCGGTCATCATCTTTTTTCAGTCCTATTCGGGGTTGTTCTGAAAGGTCTTTTTTACATTTCCACGGTCGTGTATAATGGAAAAGATATCAATTGTTTGTTTTAAAACAAATCAAAGGAGAGTTTGAACTATGAAATTCATCGCAAAACCCTTCCCGTTCCGGACGGTGTCCGGCGACCCGTTCCCGAACAGTGAATACTTTGAAATGGGAGACTACAAGATCCATTACCGCGTCGACCCGGCCAAGACCGTGACCCCGGTGGCAAAGGCGTTCATGATCCATGGATTCGCCTGCAACACCCGGTTCTATGACGAACTCGTGGAGAAGCTGACTGCCGAAGGCATCTCCTGTCTCCGGGTGGACCTCCCCGACTTCGGATTCTCGACGAGAGAATATAAAGGCATCCACTACATCCCCCAGACCGAGATCCTCGCGCAGATGATGAAAGACTTCGACGAGGACGGCAGCGGCTGGATCCTGTTCGGCCACTCCATGGGCGGTTCGGTCGCCACCCAGATGGCCATTGACGAAGCCGGCGCGAATGACCCCGAGATCGCCTCTCTGGTCCTCTACGCTCCCCTCCTTATGGCGGACTCCCCGAAGTTCCTCCGGGACTTCATGCTGAACGCTCCGGTCGGTCCGCTCCTCGACCTCATCCTGCCGCTCATCACTCCCTATGATGTCATCTGGAAGACGGTCGGCTTCCTCATGACCTTTGACTGGAAGTACACGAAACAGATGCCGGCCGGCGTCTACCGCGATGCGCTCCAGGTCAAGCACATGGGCCGCGGTGCCGCTTACATGACCGCGGTCGCGTCGAAGCCCGACATCAACGAACTCGGGAAGGTCACGGTCCCCATCCAGCTCATCTTCGGCGGAAGAGACCTCTTCGTCATGCCGAACGTCGCTTTCAAGATGTGGAAGAAGATGCCCGGCCAGGCCGACAAGCACGTGTTCCTGAACGGCGCGCACTGCTTCCTGCAGAACCAGGCAGACCGCACCTGGAAGACCACGAAGAAGTTCCTTCAGAAAACCGGACAGATCTGATCACAAATAAAAACGCCTCTGCTCGTATTCGGGCAGGGGCGATTTATTATATTGTTATTTAGATCTTTATGATTCGAAGACACCCGGGAACAGGACTTCCTCCACGATGGCGGCGGCATCGAGGATGCAGTCGGGACAGGAGTGGATCATGACGCCGGTCTCGACGCCTTTGAGGTCCTTACAGATGGTGGCGCCTGCCTTTTCCTGGAAGCGGCGGACGATCTCCCGGGACAGCTGGTACGTCTGTGCCTTGGTCGTCGGGTTCTGCAGGTCTCCGCCGGAATTCTTCATACCGGCCAGGACGCAGGCACCGGACAGAGCGCCGCAGGTGCCCTGCATGCCGCCCATGCCGAGGCCGAGGCCTTCGGTCATTTTGAAGATGGTCTGTTCGTCGCAGCCGACGAGGTCTGCATAGGTGCAGGCCACGGACTGGGCGCAGTTGAACCCCATGTCGTGCCTCATGATGCAATCGTTGACTCTGCTCTGCATAGTGGTCCTCCCTTTCGTATTACAATGCGGACAGCGCGTCTGCCAGGATGATGATCAGCGCGGCTCGGTAGGCGATGTCGAAATTGGTGTTCTTATGGTCCCGTTTCCGGGCACGGCACGCCACCAGGATGGCAGCATGGATGAGCCTTCGTTTTCGGGCAACGGCGAACAGGCCGCGGTAGCCGCTCTGCTGCGCCAGAGCCATGTCGGCTTCCCGCATGCGTTCCAGGAACCGTTTCGTGTCATACTTGGAAAAGCTCAGCGCACCGAGCAGTCCCATCGAATGGTTGCCGCCCAACTTCATACCGGCGGTCTGGAGTGCCGAAAGGAACCGTTCGATGTGCCGCATGTTCTGGTTGTTGGACCCGCCGGCGATCGACAGTGTGACTCCGACAGCTCTCGCCGAAGAGCGCAGCGGGAACAGCGGTTTCAGCCGGCCCAGCAGTTCCTCGATCTCGTAGACTGCCCGCTCCGGCGGTTTGTCCGTCATGGCCAGCAGTGCCGCCACGAACGTCTCGCCGTCGTGGTCGAGCAGGCCTTTCTCCTCCATCAGATCGTAGATGCGCGCGGTCTTGTCGATGTACCGCTTCCACTCGGTCTTCGGGATGACGTCGACGACGCCGAGGACCGTCATGGCAAGGAACGCGCTGCGGGGCACGAACTCCGTCATCTGCCGGTAGAGTTCCGGCGCCAGGAGCGTCAGGTTCTCCGGTTCCGGAGACGCCGCCAGCATGCAGGCGACCGGCACGACCGCGGGGCCTTTGAAATCTCCGGTGAAGTCGTCATCCATCCGGATATGGTCCCGAAGCCCTTTCAGCTCCGCCGCTGTGATGGGGCGTTCCCGCTCCAGAAGGATGGCGGCACAGACCGGGTAGAGCATCCCCTCTTCCCGTCCGTAGGCATCCCGCAGCGCTTCCACATTGTGGACAAAATAGGCCGCGAGATCGGCATACCGTTCGACCATGAGCGTCACCCCGCTTTCTCATCTCATAAATCTCCTCCCACTATAGCACGTTTTCTGCCAAACCGCTATATAAACAGTAACAATATCAAAACATTGTCATTCGTTGACAGACCGTAGGCTTTGTGATACTATTTTTGCAACCTTTTTCAAAGAAGGAAAACGCTTTTCTGTTGGAGGGACCGTCATGAAGTACGTTCTCCTCACAGCTGAATACCGCTTTTACGGCTTTACCTATTATTTCGGTAAGGCTTTCGACCGGTGCAGCTGAATACAAAATCGCGTTTCCCGATATTTTGTAGATCATTTGGCCTGCGGCGGTTGCTGCAGGTCTTTTTTAGTTCCAAACACACTTCAGAGGTGAAAAACATCATGAAAGCAATCCATTCCGTCGGCATCGTCGGCCTCGGCCTCATCGGAGGCTCCATGGCCCGCTCCATCAAGAAACACACCATCGCGACCGTTTACGGTTACGACCTCGACCCCGAGGCCATGGCCCTCGCCACGGATGCCGGTGCCATCGACGCGCCCCTGACACGGGAGACTCTGCAGGAATGCGACATTCTGCTGATCGCGATCGCTCCCCGCTCCCTCGTGAAATGGGTCGAAGACCATGCCGACGCCATCCCGACCACGACCATCCTGGTAGACCTTTGCGGTGTAAAGCGGTATATTTATAAACATATAGCGCCTCTGGCACGGGAAAATGGATTCCTCTACGTCGGCGGCCATCCCATGGCGGGCAAAGAGGTCTCCGGTTTCGCGAACTCCGACAGAGAACTCTATCGGGACGCCTCTATGATCCTCTGCCCCGATGAGAGCGCGGATGAGGAGTCCATCGACACCCTGAAGGCGTTCTTCCTGTCCCTCGGTTTTGGTGAGATCGTCTTTTCCACTCCGGAGGAACACGACCGGATCATCGCCTACACGTCACAGCTCGCCCACGCGGCCTCGAGCGCCTACATCAAATCGCCGACGAGCCGTCAGCGGATGGGTTTTACCGCAGGCTCCTATAAGGACATGACCCGTGTCGCCCGATTGGACCCCGAGATGTGGACCCAGCTCTTTATGGTGAACCGGGACCACATGATCGACGAACTCCAGGAGCTGGTCGACAACCTGACCGGGTACCTCGACGCACTGAAAGCGGACGACCCGGCACAGCTGAAGAAACTCCTCGAAGAGGGCCGCGACCTCAAGGTCACCGAGCCCATCGAAAACTGCTGAGAAACTGTTAGAAAGAGTGACCCGTCATGAGCACCAAGACCATACATGTCAACGCCTCCCGGGACTACGATGTCCTCATCGGGAGCGGCCTTTTGAAAGATGCTGGAACGCTGGTGAAAGAAGTCCACGCGCCCTGTAAAGTCTGCATCGTCTGTGACAGCAACGTCGCGCCCCTGTACCGGAAGACCGTACAGAAGTCTCTCGAAGCGGAAGGCTTTGAGACCGTCATCTTCACATTCCCCGCGGGAGAGTCGTCCAAGACCCTCGACGTCATGGGCGCCGTCCTCAACTTCTGCGCGAGCCGGCGACTGACCCGGACCGACCTCTTCGTCGCCCTCGGCGGAGGCGTCACCGGAGACCTGACCGGCTTTGCAGCCGCCACGTTCCTGCGCGGCATCGACTACGTCCAGATGCCCACGTCCCTGCTGGCCGCGGTGGATTCCTCAGTCGGCGGCAAAACGGCGGTCGACATCCCCTCCGGCAAGAACCTCGCCCCTGCGGGTCATCTGCGATATCGACACGTTCGAAACGCTGCCGGATGTCGTCTTCCATGACGGCTGCGCCGAATGCATCAAGTACGGTGTGCTCCAGAGCCCCCGCCTCCTCGAGATCTTTTCGAAGGGTACGGACGCGGTGAAAGAGAACATCGCGGAAGTGGTCGCCGAAAGCGTGCAGATCAAAGCGGACTACGTCGCGAACGACGAGTTCGACACCGGCGTCCGCCGTTATCTGAACCTCGGCCACACCATCGGGCACGCCATCGAGCGCACAGCGAAGTACCGTCTCATGCACGGCCACTGTGTCGCCATCGGCATGGTCATGATCAGCCGGGCCGGCGAAGCCCTCGGCATCACCGAGGCCGGCACCACGGAACAGCTCATCGCCATCTGCGAACGAAACAGCCTTCCCGTCTCCTGCGACTTCTCCACGAAGTCCCTGCTGGACGGCGCGCTGTCCGATAAAAAACGCATGGGCGGCAACATCGCCCTCATCATTCCCGAGAAGCTCGGAAAATGCATGACCCACACCGTTCCGGTCGACGAACTGGAACACATCATCGAACTCGGAAAGGAGACGTCCGTTTGAACGTCCGACTCAGTCCCGCGAGCCTTCGCGGCACCGTCCACTCCATCGCCTCCAAGAGCGATGTCCACCGCCTGCTGTTCTGCGCGGCACAGGCGGACGGTCCCGTCACCATCGAAATGAATGACCGGTCGCCTCTCTCAGACGACATCCTGACGACGGCCCGGGTCCTCCGCGGCCTCGGCGCCGATGTCCGGGAAGAACCGGGACGATACACGGTCACGCCTTCGAACACCGTACCGAACGCTCCGACCTTCGACTGCCGGGAGAGCGGCTCGACCCTGCGCTTCCTGTTGCCGGTGGCGGCGGCACGCTGTGACGAGCCCTCTTTCACAGGTTCCGGCCGGCTGCCGGAGCGGCCCGTCGGAGAACTGCTGGACGTCCTGAAGGCGAACGGCATCTCCGTCTCGGCGGACAAACTCCCCTTCTCGTTCACCGGCCGCCTGCAGAGCGGCACCTTCGAACTGCCGGGCAACGTGAGTTCCCAGTACATCACGGGACTCCTGCTCGCCCTGCCGGCACTGGACGGCGACTCCGAGATCCGTCTCACGTCTCCCCTCCAGTCCGCCTCTTATGTCAACATCACGCTCCACGCGCTGAGCCGTTTCGGCATCCGCACGAGCGCTTTGCCCCGGGGCTTTCTCGTCCCCGGCGGCCAGACCTTCCAAAGTCCCGGCACCCTCGTCGCGGACGGCGACTGGTCCAACGCGGGGTACTTCCTCGCGGCCGGCGCCCTTGGGAAGGACCCCGTCTCCGTCGCGGGCCTCAGCCCGGACTCTCCCCAGGGAGACAGAGTGCTCACCGGCATCCTGAAAGACCGGATGGGCGCTCCCGTCTCAAAGGCCAAAGAGGAAGACGGCACATACAGTGCCATACACTATAAGGATGATATTCCGGAGGAAGTGAAGCAACAACGGCTGAGCGAACTGATGGCTTTACAACAAGAAATCAGTGCGGAAATCGAATCCGCCAAGATTGGCCAGACGATGAAGGTCGTCATCGACCGGAAGGAAGGTGAGTATTATATCGGTCGTAGTGAATTCTGCTCCCCAGAAGTAGACCCGGAAGTGCTTGTCAATGCTAACGAGAAAAGATTGCGAATCGGTTCTTTCCATCAGGTGAGAATAACCGATGCTACAGAGTTTGATTTATATGCTGAAGTAATATGAATAATAAAGAACTTATTACAGAACTGGCTCAACGAAGCGGACACACGCAGGATGAAACCCAGAAGATGGTGAACACCGTCATCGATGCGATGGGAAAATGCTTTGAAGTCAACGAGCCTGTTTCTATTGCGGGATTTGGTACCTTCGACGTGAAGAAGCGACTGGAGCGTATTCTCGTGAATCCCGGAACAGGACAAAGGATGCTCGTCCCGCCGAAGCTGGTGTTGAATTTCAAGCCTGCTTCTTCAATTAAGGAACGATTAAAGAGTGGAGGACAGGCTGATGAGTAAGATTACGGACTTGGCCAGTCTGCTGGCTGAAAAACATGGCATCTCGCATAAGGAGGCGGAGATGTTCGTATCACTGTTGTTTGATATTGCTAAAGGGGCATTGCATGCTCAGAAACAGGTGAAAATCAAAGGACTGGGTACCTTTAAGCTGACGAGTGTCAGTTCAAGGGAGAGTATAGACGTAAATACAGGTCAACGTATCCTGATAGAGGGAAGAGACAAGGTGTCATTCACTCCGGATGCGGCGATGAAGAATTTGGTCAATCGTCCCTTTGCTCAGTTTGAGACGGTGATTCTGAAGGATGACGTGGACTTCACCGATATCGACAAGAAATATGACGAGAAGGTTGAAGAGGAAGCGTTACCTACGGAGGAGCCTGTGCAGGATACACCTGTTGTGGAGGAGACGCCTATTGTGGAGGAGCCTGTAATAGAAGAACC
>ONJD01000140.1 GCA_900317985.1 uncultured Eubacteriales bacterium
AGAAATGTACCACCGGAGAGGTGGAACTGCTTTCAAAAAGACAAGTTGGTGGTACATTCTCGCTTGAAACAAGAAAGATTGTACCACCGACATAAAAAAGAGTCCTGGAGAGGTCTGTAGGGCAGGAGAAAAGTTCAGCAGGCGGGCGGGTGAACGCCGCAGGTTCGGAGTCCGGGCTGCCAGTGCCCGGGCTCTCGAACCGTTCACTGCACCCGACTGCGTCGAATGGTGTGCGCGGGCGCACAGATTAGAGGTTGTTAAGTGCTGAGTTGTTATAAGGTTAATGGATGGTGAGCATGGGAACGCGCCCTGGCATTTGTCTTCCGAAAAAAGAGATAAAAACCCTTTCAGAAACCTTGAATACCGCCGGAAATGAGTGTATAATCGGTAGCAATTCATCTAGGTGCGTAGCACCACTCGGAGGTTAATATGCTTGGCAGGTATGTCAGGGTCAAGGTGACATCTCCGATTCATTCCAAACACCCGCAACAGGGGTTCACATACGGGCTGAACTATGGGGAAATCAATTTTGTCACCGCCCGAAAGAGAGAAACGCTGAACGCGTTCGTGATGGGGATCGACCACCCCGTGAAAACATTCGACGGCCGCGTCATCGCGTCGGTCGAGAAAAACGGCGAACGCTTCTTTGTCGTCGCGCCGAAAAGCAAACGCTACATCAACCACGATGTCTCGAAGGCGATGGACTTCTTCCACCCGGAGAGCATCCGCTGTTACTATGAGACGTCCTGCGGCGCCATCGTCTGCCGCAAGGTGAAAGGGGAGCCCCGCTTCCTCGTCATCAAGAACAACCGCAGTGCCCACTGGAGTTTCCCGAAAGGCCACATCGAGCCCGGAGAGACGTTCGAGGAGACCGCTATGCGCGAAGTCCTCGAAGAGACCGGCCTGCACATCAAGATCCTTCCCGGTTTTAAGGAAGAATCGAACTACATGATCCAGAACCGCATCGACAAGAAGGTCGCATCCTCGAAGACGCGCGCAAGTTCTTCGAAGAGCAGGGCGTTCTGGACTGAATACGACAGAAAAGCACCTCGTTTCGAGGTGCTTTTGTTGTGTCTTTCCCTTTTTTATGCTAAAATATTCCAGTTACTTTTATAAGAAGGAGGAGATTTCTATGGCAAACAAAGGCAAATATTACATCACGACTGCCATTGCCTACACATCTCGGAAGCCCCATATCGGGAACTCGTATGAGATCGTCATGACCGACGCACTCGCGAGGTACAAACGAATGCAGGGCTACGATGTTTTCTTCCTCACCGGTACCGACGAACACGGACAGGGACAAGGTGGCGGGCGAGATCCGCGACATCTGCGACCTTCTCAACACGACCTACGATAAATTCATCCGCACCACCGACGACTACCACGAGAGATCGGTCCAGCACATCTTCAAGAAGCTGTACGACCAGGGCGACATCTACAAGGGCGAATACGAAGGCCTGTACTGCACTCCCTGCGAGTCCTTCTGGACCGAGTCCCAGCTCGTCGACGGCAAGTGCCCGGACTGCGGCCGCGAGGTCAAGCCGGCGAAAGAGGAAGCGTACTTCCTCAAGCTGTCGAAGTATCAGAAACAGCTGGAAGACTACATCGAAGAGAACGAGGACTTCATCTATCCGGAAGCCCGGAAGAAGGAGATGCTCAACAACTTCATCAAGCCCGGTCTCCAGGACCTGTGCGTGTCCCGGACGTCCTTCAAATGGGGCATCCCGGTCACCTTCGATGAGGGCCACGTCATCTATGTCTGGATCGACGCCCTCTCGAACTACATCACCGGCATCGGGTACGACCCGGAAGGGTCTTCGGACCAGTACCGCAAGTACTGGCCGGCCGACGTCCACATCATCGGCAAGGACATCGTCCGCTTCCACACCATCTACTGGCCCATCATGCTGATGGCCCTCGGCGAGCCGCTCCCGAAGCAGGTCTACGGCCATCCGTGGCTGCTCTTCGGCGAGGACAAGATGTCCAAGTCCCGCGGCAACGTCATCTATGCGGATGACCTTACGACGCTCTTCGGCGTCGACGCCACCCGGTACTACCTGCTGTCCGAGATGCCGCACGCGGCGGACGGCTCCATCACCTATGAGACGATGATCGAGCGGTACAACTCCGATCTGGCAAACACCATCGGCAACCTCGTCAACCGCACCATCGCCATGACGAACAAGTACTTCGACGGCGTCATCCAGGCTCCGACCGCGAAAGAGCCCGTGGACGACGACCTGGCACAGACCTGTCTCGACGCGGTCAAGAAGGTCGACGACCTTCTCGCCACTTACCATATGGCCGACGCGGTCGATACCGTCCTCGGCATCGCAAAGCGCGCCAACAAGTACATCGACGAGACCGAACCGTGGGTCCTCGCGAAAGACCCGGAGAAGAAGGAACGCCTCGGCACCGTCCTCTACAACCTGTTAGAGGCCATCCGGTTCCTCGCCATCCTGCTCTCTCCGTTCACTCCGGACACCACGGAGGCCATCTTCGCGCAGACCAACATGAACGCGAAGGACTATGACTCCCTTGAGAGCTTCGGCGCTCTGGAGCCCGGCATCACCGTCGGCAAGGCGGTCCCGCTGTTCGCCCGCATCGACAAGGACGAGATGTTCGAGAAGATCGAAGCCCGCCAGAAGGCCAACGCCGAGGCGGAGACCGCGAACAATGCCAAGGTCAAGGAAGAACTGGCCGGCGTCGCGACCCTCGCCGAGATCAGCATCGACGACTTCGCCAAAGTCGAACTGCGCGTCGCCGAGATCAAAGCCTGCGAGCCGATCAAACGCGCCAAGAAGCTTCTGAAGCTGACCCTCGATGACGGGGAAGGCGAGCGGACCGTCGCGTCCGGCATCGCGCCCTGGTACAGCCCCGAAGACCTCACCGGTCACAAGGTCATCATCGTCGCGAACCTGAAGCCCGCGAAGCTCTGCGGCGTCGAGTCCCAGGGCATGATCCTCGCGGCCGACAACGCGGAAGACGATGTGAAGGTCCTCTTCGTCGACGACCTGAACACCGGCGCGAAGATCCGATAAACAACTCAAAGCTCCGGAACTCAGACGAGCTCCGGAGTTTTTTGAAAGCCGTTAGAAAGAGAGCACTTCATGCTGACCAACATTTTTGACACCCATGCCCACTACGATGACGAGGCCTTTCAGGAAGACCGCGCCGACGTCCTCGGCACCCTGCTGCCCGAGGGCGGTGTCGTCCGCGTTGTCGACTGCGCCGTGGACCTTCTGAGCTCCGTCCGCGTCCTGGACCTTGCCCACGAGTACGACTACGTCTACGCGGCTCTGGGCATCCACCCGGAACAGGCGGGCGAGGAGCGCAAGGGCGATTTAGACATGATCGCCGAACTGCTCCAGAAAGAGGAGAAAGCGGTCGCCGTCGGTGAGATCGGCCTCGACTATTACTGGGAGGAGAACGCCCCGCGGGACACGCAGGTGGACCTCTTCAGCCGCCAGCTGGAACTCTCCAACGACCTCGGCCTGCCGGTCATCATCCACGACCGGGAAGCCCACGGGGACACGATGGAGTGCCTGAAAAAGTACAAGCCCGCCGGCGTCCTCCACTGCTTCTCCGGCAGTGTCGAGATGATGAAGGAAGCCACGAAGCTCGGCCTGTACATCGGCCTCGGCGGAGTGGTCACGTTCAAGAACGCCCGCAAAGCGATCGAGGTGGCCGCCGAAGTCCCGCTCGACAAACTGGTCCTCGAGACCGACGCGCCGTACATGGCGCCGGTGCCGTAC
>ONJD01000139.1 GCA_900317985.1 uncultured Eubacteriales bacterium
GCTGTTATAAGACAAAAAGCTCAGTCTTCGGAGTAAAGACTGAGCCGGTTTCGGTGTATAATGTAAACAGAATCCTGCGCGGCGGCGCAGGGGCAAAACGGAATGAAAAAGATAAGAGAGCATGAAAGGAGTAACCCCTATGTTAAGAAGCAGTATCCTCGGCGCCATCTTCTGTGAGATCGCCCGCGCGGCCGGCAATGTAAACCCGGTACTCGTGGAGGAGAAGAACATCAACCTTGTCAAGAACCTGCGGTCCATGGAACCGCTGTTCCCGATCTTCCTCGGAAGACGCGGCTACAAGTACAAGAAACTCAAGGTGAACGGCATCAAGACGGAAGTCTTCAAGCCGAAGAAGAACGCGAGCGAGAACGTCATCTTCGTCTGCCACGGCGGCGCGTACGTCTCCCGCATGATGTTCTATTATCGCCTTCTCAACAAACGCTACTCCAAGGCGTCCGGCGGCGGCACCGTCATCCACTTCGACTACCGCTGCGCTCCGGAGTACACCCATCCGGCCATGATCGACGACTGCCTCACCATCTGGAACTGGATGCTGGACCAGGGCTATAAAGCGGAGAACACCATCGTTGTCGGCGACAGCTCCGGCGGCAACATGGCGCTCCAGCTCATGCTCCGTCTCCACGACGCGGGCAAACCCATGCCCCGCGGCGCTGTCCTGTACTCTCCCTGGAGCGACATGACCGCCAGCGGCGACTCCTACGTCTACAACTACAAGGTGGACCCGGTCTTCGGCGTCCGGGGCTACACCCCGACCAAAGAGGAATGCCAGAAACTCCTCTACAAGTCCGAGCTCTACAACTGGCTGGGCGATACACCGCGTGACGACCGTTACGTCTCCCCGGCACTGACTTACTACGATGACACGTACCCGCCCATCTTTGTCACAGTCGGCGGCGATGAAGTGCTCAAGTCCGAATGCGAACTCCTCGTCAAGAAGTTCAACGAGGCAGGCGTCGAGGCCACCCTCTTCGCGCCTCCCGGCATGATGCACGCGTTCCCCATCTACGAACTCTTCCCCGAAGCGCAGCAGGGTCTCAGAATGGCCTTCGCCTTCATCCGCGAGAAGTTCGGCGTGGAATAACAGCATGTAAAGCGAGCTTGACATCCAGGCTCGCTTATGCTATAACGTAGATGTAAAGTGAACTTTACATCGCGACTCACAGCGGAAAGGTAAGGTGATGAGTTGAAAAACCGAATCGAAGAAGTCCGCGCCGCGCGCGGCATCCGGCAGGAGGACTTCGCGAAGGCGATGGGTGTATCGCGGCAGACCATCAGCTCCCTCGAGAACGGACGGTACAACCCGTCGATCCTGCTGGCCTATAAGATCGCCAAATATTTTGACATGACCATTGAAGAAGTATTTCTCTTTGAGGAGGAATGATGATGTATTACAACAATAAAAGACTCGCCCTCAGCATTTTCTGGCTCGTCCTCGGACTGGTCCTGGTTGTCCTTTCGACAGCAGAAGTCCTGAACGACTCCATCTATGCCGGCATGGGAGCGGCACTGGCCGTGGTCGGCGGGCTCCAGCTCGGGCGCCACATCAAGTACCGCAGAGACCCGGAATACCGGGAGAAGATCGACATCGAGGCGGGCGATGAACGCTACAAGTCCATCCGCCTGCAATCCTGGGCATGGACCGGTTACCTTTTCATCCTTGTGGCGGCCGTCGTCAGCGTCGTCGCGTACTTCATGGGACAGGTCGTTGTTCAGCAGACGCTGTGCTACTCGATCTGCTTCATGCTCGTCGTTTACTGGATCGCCAACGTTATCCTGAACAGGAAAATGTAGTATAATGGAGGAGAATTGAAAAGGAGGGTTTCTTATGAGAAGACTCAGTTTGATCGTTCCCAGCATCCTGCTCGTCGGAGCACTCATCTTCATCGGCCTCGGGCTCCTCAACCTGCAGCAGGTGAAGAATTTCCCGGAAGTAGAGGCGACTGTCACGAAAGTCGAACAGGAGATCGCCGACGCGTCTGACCCGAACGGCGTCAACGAGACCGTCTGGGTCCACTACTACGTGATGGCGGACGAGCACGAAGAAGTCCTCCAGTTCCACGGGACCGGGAAGTACAAGGTGGGGGACACCATCAAGGTACGTTATAACCCGGACAAAACGAACTATGTGACGGCCGGCACTTCGTCGACGTCTTTCATCTACATCGGCCTCGGCGCGGTCTTTGCCCTTGGCGGCATCGCCATGCTCGTCCGCATCTTCAAGAACCGCTGATCGTCATACACATAGCCCCCAATACAAGCCGGACCCCGACCTTTGCGTTGGGGTCCTTTTTTGCGCCACACTTTCAAACTTGTATTTGTCGCCCTTCGGGCGTGGGTGCCAGCGGCTTGCAGCGCCGTCAAGGGGCTCGCTCGCTCCGCGACAGGCAACTACCCACCGCGTTGCCTGCCCTTGACCGCACTTCCACCCGCCGGCATGGGGCAGACAACAGGCCAAAGGGCGGGTCTGCCCTTCGGCCTGCAGGAAACCACTTTGCGGCAGGACGGTTCCCTGTTCCGATTCCGGTTGGTGGAACAGTTCTAGATAGTTCATTCAGAAATGGTACACCTTTTTCCTTAGAAGTGCGCAGGAAGCATAGTCCAGGTGGACCATTTTCAATAAAAATGGCTAAACTTGTTCCACCAACTAAGGTCTGT
>ONJD01000034.1 GCA_900317985.1 uncultured Eubacteriales bacterium
TCACCTCGGCGCCGAGCGGCACCGTGACACGGACCTTCTGCAGCGGGCCCGCCGTGACAGGTACGTCGACCTTCTTGCCGTCGTTCCAGGTGACGGTCATCCGGTAACGGTCGCCTTCCGAGAAGGCGGTCGTGTTGAACAGTTCGAATACATCGCCGAAGAGATGGCGGAGCCGGATGGGCCGGTAGATGAACTTGATGATCTTCGCGCCGGCGGAGGGCTTGCGGTCCGGGTAGAACATGCCGTCGACACAGAAGTTGCCGTCGTGGACATACTCCCCGTGGTCGCCGCCGTAGGTGTAGGTGCCGTCCGCGTGGAGGACCGCATGGTCCACCATTTCCCAGACGCAGCCGCCGATCAGGTTGTCGTAGCGGTAGATCTCCTGCCAGTAGGCCTCCGTGTTGCCGGGGCCGACGCCCATGGCGTGCGCGTATTCGCACATGAAGTACGGGCGGTCGTTCATCGGGGCCTGTTTGCACTTGTGCTCGCCGATGTCGCGCAGCTTTTTGACCGGCGGGTACATGTCGGAGCCGACATCGTAGGCGATGCGCTTGCAGTGTACCGCGCTCTCATAGTGGACCGGCAGGGCGGACTTCGTCTTCAGCCAGGAGTACATGGCGTCCGTGTTGTGGTAGCCGCCGGCCTCGTTGCCGAGGGACCACATGACGATCGACGTGTTCGCGTGGACCTTGTCCCGCTCGTAGAGGCGCTGGATGCGTTCCATGTACCGGGGCAGCCATGCCGGGTCATGCGAGATGGCGTTGTAGTCGCCGGGTGCCTTCAGCTGCATGACGGACGTGCCGTGGGTCTCGAGGTCGTTCTCGTCGACGATGTAGATGCCGAGTTCGTCGGCGAGCTCGAGGAGCAGCGGATCGGACGGGTAGTGGGACGTGCGCACCGTGTCGATGTTGTGCTCCTTGCACAGGAGCAGGTCGCGCTCGATCTCGTCCGGGGTCATCGTGTATCCGTTCGTGCAGGACGTGTCGTGGTGGTTGACGCCCTTGAACTTGATTCTCTTCCCGTTGACGAGGAAGAGGTCTTTCCGGATCTCGACGGTCTTAAAGCCGATGCGCTCCTTGACGCAGGCGGTCTTCGTCTCGTAGTAGATGTCATAGAGGGTCGGGTCTTCGGCGTTCCATTCGGTGACGTCGAGGTCCTCGAAAGTGACGACGGCCACTCCTCCGACAGCTGCCGCGGTCTTCGTTTCGTCGAGGCCGTGCCCCCTGATCGTGAAGGTGACGTCTGTGTCGGTGTAGGTGTTTGCCGTCAGGGTCAGGGAATACCGGCCCCCGTGTTTTTCAGTTCGCGCGTTGATGTCCCGGATGTCCGTGGGTTCGGAGACGCGGAGCAGTACATCGCGGAAGATGCCGTTGTTGCGGAACATGTCCTGGTCCTCGAGGTACGTGCCGTTGCACCAGCGGTGGACGACCGCGAGCAGTTCGTTCTCACCCCTGATGAGTTCGCCGGAGAGGTCGAACTCGGCGGTGTTGTGCGCGCCTTCCGAGTAGCCGATGAACTTCCCGTTCAGGTAGAGGTCCAGGCAGCTCGCGACGCCGAGGAATGAAATGACGTAGTTCCTGTCCGGGTCTTCGACGGTGATGCTGCGGCGATACACGCCCACAAAGTTGTATTCCTCACCGGGGTCCACGGTCCGCGGACCGATACCCTTGTCGGCACCGAGGATATAGAAGATCCTGCCGACCTTGTCGGTCGTCGGGATGTGCGGCGGGTCGTACGGGAACTGGTACCGGATGTTGACATAGAACGGCCGGTCGTAGCCCCGGAACTGCCAGCAGGACGGGACGTCGATCTTGTCGAACGACACGGCGTCGGTGTCGAACTCGGTCGGGAGTTCCGCCGGACGCGGGTAGAACCTGAAGTCCCAGTCGCCGTTCAGGCACAGGACTTTTTCCGACGCGTAGCGCTTCTCTTTCGGAGCGACCGCGTCGGCCTTCTTTCTGTCCGGGTAGGGGATGAAGTAGCTCCTCCCCGGGAGTTTATTGACTTCGACCGTCTCGAAGTCCCAGTAATTGGTGGTGTTCAGACGATACTTCATTGTCTGTCCTCCATTTCCAAAGGTTCCAGAAGTGGTAAGTACGGTGCCAGTGCATCGCCCCAGTCCTTACAGAGCCGCTCGAGGCTCCACGCCGCGTTGGCGGGGGAGGTGGAGGGCACCTTGACGGAGGGGATGCCGGTGACCGGGAAAATATATTTTTTGTAGAGGTCCGTGGACTTCGCGCCGTTCGTGAAGATGGCCTCGATGCGCGCCGTCTCCAGGATGACCGACAGGTCGTTCGGCACGACGTCCGTGATCGAGCTGTCCGAGGACCCGGTGATGGTGCAGCTGCCGATGGTGTCCCACATGGCGATGTGGTGCCGGTGCATCATGGCCGACTTCTCTTCGACGGTCTCCGGGACCGGCTCGCCGAGGAGGGCGGGCATCACTTTCCAGTAACGGTTCTGCGGGTGGCCGTAGAAGAACGCGGCTTCCCGGGAGGCGATGGACGGAAAGCTCCCGAGCACTAAGATGCGGGAATCCTCATCGTAAAGCGGAGGGATGTTGTGGACCTGTTTTGCCGCTTCCATCAGTGGTGTTCCTGTTCCACGACGCAGGTGTTCTTTATGGTCCCGACGAGGGACTGCAGCGCGTCGACGACGTGGGGCCGGATGTCTCCGCCGATGAGGACATACATGATGTCGTCACCGACTTCGAGTTCGCCCTCCGCGAGCCACGTGCGGATGTAGAAGATGCCGGGCATTTTGTAGGTCTCCTGAATGGCGGCCTCCACTTTTTCTTTGTCGTACGAGAACGTCATGCCGGTGACGGCGGGCGCGTCCTCTTCGCCGAAGCGGACTTTTGCCTTCGCGTCCTCCCGGACGACTCCGTTGTGGACGAGATACATGCCGCATTTCGCGGCGGTCTCATCCCGTTTGGCCTCTTTCAGCCACCGGTCCATCGACGGTACCTGTCTCATGGCGGATCCCTCCTGATATTGCTAAAAGTATTGTACACGAAAACGATGCACAATGCTATAATACAGGTACTGAATCAAAGGAGTTTTCACCTTGAGCATCGAGTCCGATTTTTTCCGCAGAATGGAACCCGTCTACGAGAACCTGGAGCCGTTCGGCTTTGTCCGGGACGGGGACGTCTATACCTATACGGCGGAGTTCCAGGACGGCGCGTTCCGCGCGGAAGTGACGGTGCGGGAACCCGGGGACCACACGGACGGAGAACCGGATGTGTTCGTCACCGGGAAGGTCATCGACACGGACCTCGGGGAGGAGTACATGCCTCTGCGCAGCCCGACGGCCATCGGCGCGTTCGTGGGCCAGGTGCGGGAGGACTACGCGGCCATCCTGACGCCCATCGCTGACCGGTGCTTCCGTCCGCTGCCGTTCCTCTTCGACCAGTCGAACCGCATCGCCCGGCGGGTCCGGAAAACCTATGGGGACGGCGTCGAGCACACCTTCCCGAAGTACCCGGATGTCGGGGTCTTTCGCGATGCACCGACGCAGAAGTGGTACGGCATCGTCATGGCGGTCTCGAAGGCTCGCCTCGAACGGCTGAGCGCGGAGAAACTCGCGAAGGACCGGGGCGAGAAACTGCCGCCGGAAAAGAAGAAAAAAGGGAGCACTCCGCAGGACAACGACGCGCACCCGGAAGACGAGATCGAGGTCCTGAACGTCAAGCTGGACCCCGTGAAGATCCCGCTTCTCGAACAGGCCGACGGCTTTTACCCCTGTTACCATATGAACCGAAAACACTGGATCACGGTGG
This sequence comes from uncultured Eubacteriales bacterium, assembly GCA_900317985.1. GTDB lineage: Bacteria > Bacillota > Clostridia > Oscillospirales > Acutalibacteraceae > RUG420. Next base: position 3,782 of record ONJD01000034.1, read on the forward strand.
CGCTGGACGGCTCTGTCTCCGATGACTACATCATGGAACTCCTCGAGGAGAGCCGGACCCTGTCCATCCGGAAGGCGAAGTCCTCCGGACCGTCCTCCCGTCGGGTGCCCGGCGAGCCCCTCGAGTGGTTCGTGCCGGCCAACCCGAAGTACTATGACATCGAGGACGCGTTCTCTCATCAGGACGAGATCTACTGGAAGCAGGGCGGCAGGTTCGAACCCGGCGACATCGCGTACATGTACGTCGGCGCGCCGGCGTCCGCCATCCTCTACAAGTGCGTCGTGACCGAGACCTTCTGCGGCACCTACACGAACCGCAAGGGAAAGGTCTGCAATATGATGAAGATCCGCAAACTCGAGGAATACGACCGTGACTGGCTGCCCTGGTCAATCATCAAAAACACCGGGATCGGGACGGCTCAGGGGACCAAATATATCAATCCGAAGCTGAAAGAGCTCATCGACAAGACACTCGAAGAGCACCGGGGCTGAGCCCGGGGAGGGACACGTTATGACCGAACTGCAAAAGCGCCTGTTCGCGCTGCAGGACACCGGGTACCGGGACTTCCAGATGAAGTTGATCCCGACGGTCCCGGCCGACCGCGCCATCGGGGTGCGGACCCCGGAACTGCGCAAGCTGGCGAAAGACCTGCGGAAGCAGGAACCCGACCTCGCGGAGGCCTTTCTCGGCAATCTGCCGCACGACTATTTCGACGAAAACCAGTTCCACGCGTTCCTGATCAGCCTGGAAAAGGACTACGGAACGTGCATCGCCCAAGTGAACGCGTTCCTGCCGTTCGTCGACAACTGGGCGACCTGCGACCAGCTGTCCCCGAAGGTGTTCGGGAAGCACAAAGACGAACTGCTTTCGGAGATCGACCGATGGATGGCGTCGGACCACGCCTACACCGTGCGCTTCGGCATGGGCATGCTGATGCAGTGGTTCCTCGATGAGGACTTCCGGCCGGAGTACCCGGAGCGGGTGGCGGCTGTCCGGTTCCAAAACGGTGACGAGGTCGACGAATACTACGTCAACATGATGCGGGCCTGGTACTTCGCGACGGCGCTCGCGAAACAGTACGACGCGGTCCTGCCGCTGATCGAGGCCCGGACGCTCGACCCCTGGACGCACAACAAGGCGATCCGGAAAGCTGTGGAGAGCTACCGGATCACCGACGAACAGAAAACGTATTTGAAGACCTTGAAAGTGAAGAAATAAGGAGAGACCATGACCGAATTCGAACGCATGGAGAAGGGGCTTCTCTATGACTGCAACGATGAAGACATCCTGAAGGTCCAGCTGCCCTTCGTCGAGAAACACTGGGACTTCAACCAGCTGCGCCCGACGGACTTCGAAGGCAAGCAGGCCTTCATGAAAGAGGTCTTTGCCGAGTGCGGAGAGAACTGTTATATCGAACTGCCGTTCCGCGCCAACTGGGGCGGCGCCCACCTCCATCTCGGGAACGACGTCTTCATCAACTTCAACCTGACGGCGGTGGATGACGGACACATCTACATCGGGGACAAGGTCCTCATCGCGCCCAACGTGACCCTGACGACCGCCGCCCATCCGGTGGACCCGGAACAGCGGGCGAAAGGTCTGCAGTTCAACAAGGACATCCACATCGGGAACAACGTGTGGATCGGCGCCGGCGCCATCATCCTTCCCGGCGTCACCATCGGCGAAAACTCCGTCATCGGCGCCGGCAGCGTCGTGACGAAAGACATCCCCGCGAACGTCGTCGCGGTCGGCAACCCCTGCCGCGTGATGCGGGAGATCGGGGAAGAGGAGCAGCGGTAATGGCAGAAGAAAAGACCAATGTCATGCGGACACTGGAACAGAAAAAGGTCCCGTACACAGCGCACTGCTATGTCGAGACCGGGGAGACGAACGGCGTGAAAGTGGCCGCTCTGCTCGGCGAACCGCCGGAGCACGTATTCAAAACTCTGGTCACGGTCGGGAAGACGGGACGGAATTACGTTTTCATCGTTCCGGTCGCGGAGGAACTGGACCTGAAGAAAGCCGCGAAAGCGGTCGGGGAGAAGTCGATCGCCATGATCAAGGCGAAGGAACTCCTGCCGCTCACCGGGTATGTCCACGGCGGCTGTTCCCCGATCGGGATGAAAAAGTTCTTCCGGACGACTCTCGACGAGTCCGCGAAAGCCTGTCCGACCATATATGTGTCTGCCGGGAAGATCGGCTATCAGATCCAGCTGGCACCGGCGGACCTCGCCCGCGTCATCCGCTTCGATTACGCGGACCTCTGCGTGAAGTGATCGATCGCCTTCGAGACGAAAACCGCAGTCCCGTCTCCGCCGCAGCGGTCGATGTTCTCCCGGAACTCACCGTCCGCGGCGTACATTTTGCCAAGGCCTGCCAGGATCTCCGGAGTACAGGTGTAGAAGTGCTCCGTGATGTAGTCCTGCAGCTCCCGGACCAGCGCCTGTGCGGCCGGGGAAGCAGGGTCTGCAGGAGTTCCGCCTTCGGAGGCACCGGAAGTGCCCTCTGCCAGCAGCTTGCCGAACCGCGCGAAGATCGCCATGAGCCCTTCGCCGAGGACCGCCTCTGTTTCGGCTGTCCGCCCGGCGCTCTTAACTTCATATTCTTTGTAAGCATCCGTGCCGGAGTATTCCTCTCTGGCACGTTTTGCATATTCTTCCAGTTTGGTTTTATCGAATGCTGTAAAGTCCATCGTGGTTTTCCTTTCCCGGGTGCTATTCTTTTCCGGAACGTTATTCTTTGTTGTCGTGTTTTTGCCCTGAGCGGTCCGTAGGTCATCTGCCAGGCGGATCAGTCCCTCGAGCCGTTCCTTCTTCAGCGTCAGGAGTTCGACCTGCTGTCGTAGCGCTTTTTCTCTGTCATGGGCGGGACTTTCGAGGATGGCTTTGATCTCCTTCAGCGGGAACTCCAGTTCCCGGAACAGGAGGATCTCCTGCAGCGTCGCGAGCTGCTCCTCCTCATACAGCCGGTACCCGGCTTCCGTTCTCTCACTTGGAGTCAGCAAACCGATATTGTCGTAATACTGCAGTGTCCGGATACTGACCCCGCTGAGCTCACTGACCTGTTTGACGGTCAACCCGTTCACAATGCCCACCTCATTTCTATCGATCATCTTTCTCTGTGATAGAAGTCTTTTTCCATGACCAACTATACCATAAACCATGACGTAACGTCAGAGTCAACCCTTCTGCAAACTGAAAGTTGCTGAGGAGTCGTGTGACTTGGCAGAAGCTTTCTGCGTCTTTGCGAAAGGCTTTTCGTGCGCCCGTGCACACTGCTCGACGCAGGCGGGTACGGTGAACGGTTCGAGAGCCCGGGCTCTGTCAGCCCGACCTCCGAACCTGCGGCGTTCACTCGCCCGCCTGCTGAACATTTCTCCTCGATGGGCTATTGCCCAGCTTTACAGAGCATAATAAATCGCAATCAACGCCCCGGCATTTTCCGAAAAAGCAACCGTAAAACGCATTTTGGGGGATCAGGGTTGCTCTTTTGAAGGCTTTTCCCAATGCGTTTCGGTAGCGTCCATATAATGGTGTAAAAACAAAAAAGGAGCCATGGGCTCCACCTTCAGGTATAATGTTAATAACCACAAAAACATGACTGGAGGTATCGCACATGACTCTTAATGATTTTACTACAAATCGAGACGAAACACTAGAAGCACTTCGACAGGAAAGCCAGAGCGAGCTGCTTCGCAAATTATTGGAAGTAACACTTAATGAATTACTGAAAGCGGAAGCCTCTGCCCAATTGAGAGCAGAGCCTTATGAACGTACTGAGGAGAGAACCGACAGTAGAAACGGCTACCGGACAAAGCCTTTAAAGACAAGGGTTGGAACCCTTTATCTAGACGTTCCAAGATTTCGCAACGGATCGTTTGAATCCATGATTTTTGATAATTATGCGCGATCTGAAGCCGCATTGATAGCCACCATGGCTGAGATGGTTGTGAATGGAGTTTCTACGCGAAAAGTAACCAAAGTAATGGAAACACTATGTGGCCTTTCTTTTTCCAAGTCTGAGGTTTCGAATGTTTGCAAAACTCTGGACAAAGAGGTAAAGGAATTTCAAGAGCGGCCTTTAGATGACAGTTATCCTTTTCTTTGGGTCGATGCCACTTACTTCAAAGTACGTGTGAATCACCGCGTCACCTCCAGAGCTTTGATGATTGCAACAGCCATGACAAAGGAAGGTTTTCGCGAAGTGATAGGCTTTAGCGTATATGACAACGAGAGCAAAAGGACCTGGACGGAGTTTATGAGAAGCCTAAAAAAGCGCGGCCTTCGTAATGTCCGAATCATCACTTCGGATGCCCATGAAGGCATCCGCCACGCGATTGCTGAGGTGTTTCCGACCACGCCGTGGCAACGCTGCCAGGTCCATTTCACAAGAAATATCTTGGACCACACCCCGGCCAAAGAGCAAACCGGGTTGAAAGATGAACTCCGGGAGATGTTCTCTTGCCAAACAATTGAGAAAGCGAGAACAAAAAAAGACCAGATTGTTGAAGAGTACAGCGACGTTGCAGAGCGAGCAATGGATATTTTGGAAGCTGGTTTTGAAGATGCCATGACCGTAATGGTGTTGCCAAAACAATGGCAGCAGACATTTCGGAGTACTAACTATCTTGAACGACTCAACAGAGAATTGAAAAGGAGATCCAATGTGATAGGGGTTTTCCCGGATGAAGCATCTTTGAACCGGCTGATGGGAAGCGTGTTGCTGGACCAACACGATGCATACCAGCACAATATCTACTTCCAATTGTCCAAGCCTGCTTGGAAAGCTTTCCCGGATGCATGCCACAAACTTGAGAGGATCGCGCTTGAGCAAAGAGCGCTTCTAGAGGCGGCGTGACCTGACACACCCCTGAAGGAATTTACACACAAATATGGACTTGACTGCGTTTCCCGGAAAAGGCAACCGCAAAATGCATTTTGGGGAATTTAGGTTGCTTTTCTGGCAAGAGGCAAAGATGTACCTCAGGAAAAAAGCAACCCTAATTGGCTCTTTCGGGAAATTCGGTTGCCTTTTCGCCGAAACCCAGGTTGTTTCTCCGAAAAAAGGCAACCGCAAAAACTGATATCGAAGAAAAGGGTTGCTTTTCCATCAGAACACATTACTGCCCCATGGTTTTTTGCAGGCCGGAGGGCCGGAGTGCCCCTTTGGCCTGTTGTTTGCCCCGTGCCGCAGGGCGGAGGGGAAGTCAAGAGCTGGCGAAGGGCTGAGGATCGGAAAGGGGACGAGCGTGGCCAGCCGCGAAGCGGGGCGGAGGTGGCCGTGGCCAACGGCAACGGCCGGCGGAGCACTCTTTACTTCACCGAAAGACCTGCGGCACCCGCGCCCGCAGGGCGAAAGTGAGGAGGCGAAGGGAGGTCGGAAGAGGCTGTGAAACTGCGAACGGAAAGGTTAAACAGTGATTTGGGGAATATCTGGGAGAAAAGTGTAAATCGCCCCTTGACTTCGGGGGAGCGGGCTTATATAATAGTGGAGCTGTAAAGAGAAAAGACTTTACAGGCGACCGGCGCAGAGCCGGATTTTTTCAGGAAACGGGGGTCGAAGGCAGTGGCGAAGAATTTCGAGCAGATCAATCTTCTTCTGGACTTTTACGGCAGCATGCTGACCGAGCGCCAGAGAAGTTTCCTCGAGTACTACTACGAAGATGACCTGTCACTGGCAGAGATCGCCGAAAACGAAGGGATCACCCGACAGGGTGTCCGTGACGCGATCAAGCGTGCCGAAGGGCAGCTTTACCAGATGGAAGAGCGCCTGGGGCTCGTAAAACGGTTCGCTGAAGTGCAGAAAGGTCTCAAAGAGATCGACGAAGCGGCGGAGAGCATCTACGAATGCAACATGAGAACGGGCCTGTCCCGGGAGATCAATGAGGCATGCGTCAAGATCCGCTTCCTCGCCGGCGCCCTCAGCGAATAAAGGAGAAGCACATGGCATTTGAAGGACTGTCAGACAGACTTGAAGGTGCATTCAAGCGTCTGAAAAGCAAAGGTTCCCTGAATGAACAAGACGTACGTGAAGCCATGCGCGAAGTCCGGCTTGCCTTACTGGAAGCCGACGTCAGCTACAAAGTCGCAAAGGACTTCACGGCGAAAGTCACGGAACGGGCCATCGGCGCCCAGGTCATGTCCAGCCTGACGCCTGCACAGATGGTCATCAAGATCGTCAACGAAGAACTCACGGAACTCATGGGCGGCACACAGACCCGCCTCGCGGAAGCACAGCATCCGCCGACGATCATCATGATGGTCGGCCTTCAGGGTTCCGGTAAAACCACACACTGTGCGAAGATCGCCAAGAAACTGAAGGGCGAAGGCCACCGGCCGCTGCTGGTCGCCTGCGACGTCTACCGTCCCGCCGCCATCAAGCAGTTGCAGGTGGTCGGTCAAAACGCCGGAGTCCCCGTGTTCGAAGCCGGACAGGGCGACCCCGTCGAGATCGCACAGAACGGCATCCGCCTGGCGAAAGACCAGGGTTACGACTACGTCTTCATCGACACCGCCGGTCGTCTCCACGTAGACGAACAGCTCATGCAGGAACTGCAGAACATCAAAGCTGCGGTCCACCCGCACGAGATCCTGCTGGTCGTCGACTCCATGACCGGTCAGGACGCCGTCAACGTCGCGTCTTCGTTCAACGAACAGGTCGGCATCGACGGCATCGTCCTCACCAAGCTGGACGGTGACACCCGCGGAGGTGCCGCACTTTCCGCACGGGCCATTACCGGCAAGCCCATCAAATTTTCCGGTACCGGCGAGAAGCTCGACGACCTCGAGTACTTCCACCCGGACAGAATGGCTTCCCGCATCCTCGGCATGGGCGATATGCTGTCGCTCATCGAACGGGCGGAGCAGCAGTACTCCGACGAGGAAGCCGAAAAGATGGAGAAGAAACTCCGCAAGAACAAGTTCGACATGAACGACCTGCTCGACAATCTGCAGAAGGTCCGCAAACTCGGCCCGCTGAAAGACGTCCTCGGGATGCTCCCGGGTGTCGGCGCCCAGCTGAAAGACGTGGACATCGACGAGCACCAGTTCGACCGCATCCAGGCCCTCATCCTCTCGATGACGCCGCAGGAGCGGGAGAAGCCCGAGATCCTCGACGCCTCGCGCAAGCGCCGCATCGCGGCCGGTTCGGGCCAGAAGGTCGAAGACGTCAATCGCCTGCTTGCCCAGTACAAGCAGATGCAGAAAATGTTCAAACAGATGAACAGCAAAAAAGCCAGAAAACAGTTACAGAGACTGACAGCAAACGGGAATATGGACGGCCTCAAGGACCTCGATATCACCAAGCTCGGTATGTAACCTGAAAAACATTGGAGGAAAAAACCATGGCAGTTAAAATCAGACTTAGAAGAATGGGCGCCAAGAGACAGCCGTCCTATCGTGTTGTTGTCGCAGATTCCAGATATCCGCGCGACGGCCGTTTCATCGAAGAGATCGGTTTCTATGATCCCACCAAGAGCCCGTCCGTCATCCGTATCGATAACGAGAAAGCTCAGCAGTGGCTCAAGAACGGCGCACAGCCGACCGATACCGTTCGGGCTCTCCTGAAGAAGTCCGGCGCGATCCAGTAAGCGGAGGCGCGACATGCAGGAATTACTCACCAGCATCGCCCAGGGTCTCGTCGAAGACCCGGCCAGTGTGACTGTCACTGTGGACGAGCCGAATGAGAACGGTGTCACCGTATACCATCTCCATGTGGCCGCCGACGACATGGGCAGAGTCATTGGCAAGCAGGGGCGCATCGCCAAAGCCATCCGCACGGTCATGAGAGCCGCAGCCAACCGCGCTGAGACCCGCATCGCCGTCGAGATCGACTGATCGTAAACGAACAGGGTATCTGCCACACCGCAGGTACCCTTTTGTTTTTCTGAAGGAGGAGTCCGATGAAACTTCCATATCTGGAGCTCGGTAAAGTGCAGAACACCCATGGCGTCCATGGTGAGCTGCGCGTCGAACCCTGGTGCGACACCCCGGACCTGTTCGACGTCATCGAGACCGTTTATCTGAAGAAGGACGGGAAAGAGCCGTACCGTGTGGTCTCCTGGAGACCGCACAAACACCTCGTGCTCCTGACGCTGGCCGGCGTGGGCGATGTAGACACCGCTGCCCGGCTCAAGAACCGCATCCTCTATGTGGAGCGGGACGCCATCGCGGACACCCTTCCGGAGGGGAAACACTTCATCGCCGAGATGCTCGGATGTGAAGTCCGCAACGCCGACGACGAGTCGATCGTTTACGGGAAACTCACGGACGTCTTCAACCGCGGCGCCAACAATGTCTGGGAGATCCGGAAAGGGGACAAAGAGTACCTGATGCCGGACATCCCGGGGATCGTCGTGTCCGTGGACATCGAGAAGGAGGTCGCTCTGGTGCGGCCCATCCCCGGCATCTTTGACGACGCGGAGGAAGTGCGATGAGGATCGACATCATGACCCTGTTCCCGGAGATGTGCGAGGCGTTCCTCTCCGAGAGCATCATCGGCAGGGCCCGTGAGGCGGGGTATGTGGATATCCGCACCGTCAACATCCGGGACTATGCCGGCAACAAACACAACCGTGTGGACGACTACCCCTACGGCGGCGGGACCGGTATGGTCATGCAGCCGAATCCCATCTATGACTGCTATCGGGCGGTCACGGAGGGCGGGGCGCGGAAGTGCCACCTCATCTACCTGACGCCTCAGGGAAAGACCCTGACCCAGGAACGGGTCCGGGAACTGTCCGAGATGGATGACCTCGTGCTCCTGTGCGGCCACTATGAAGGGGTCGACGAGCGGGTCATCGAGGAGATCGTCGACGAAGAGATCTCCATCGGGGACTATGTCCTCACCGGCGGGGAACTGCCCGCCCTCATCCTGGCAGACAGCATCTCGCGGATGCTGCCCGGGGTCCTCGCGAACGAGGACGCCTTCACCGAGGAGAGCCATTACGGCCATCTTCTCGAATACCCGCAGTACACCCGAAAAGTGGACCGGTGGCGGCTCGAACAGGCTGTGGCCCGCACGCTCGAGCGCCGGCCGGACATGCTGGAGGCCGCCGAGGCGTCCGGCGAACTGACGAAAGAAGAGAAAGAGATCCTCGACGTTTTGAAGGACATGTGAGGCGCGACCGGTAAATCGCCCAATTGAGGGGTTCTACATTTGGTGGTGTTCCGCAGAAAGACCACAAAATAAGGGTTTTCCAAAAATCCGAAACTGTATTGATAGTACAAAAGTAGGTCAAAAAAACTGTGAAATCTCCACAAACTGGATTTGGAAAAGCCTTTTTTGTTTGTCCGCTCAAACGAAAAATGGGAAACGCCTTCGATTTGGCGGTTTTTCTCATTGACGAGGGGTACCTCCTTGCATATAATATTCAAGAAATTTGTTAAACAACTTTTTTTCTTTTTCAATTTTGTGAGGGAATTTGCTATGTATGTCAAAAGCGTAAAAGTTCAGAATCAGGTTGGTTTACATGCCCGTCCGGCAACGTTCTTCATCCAGAAGGCTAACGAATTCAAGTCCAGCATCTGGGTCGAGAAAGACGAGAGACGCGTCAACGCCAAGTCCCTGCTCGGCGTTCTGTCCCTGGGCATCATGGGCGGTACCGACATCAAGATCATGGCCGGCGGCTCCGATGAAGAGGAAGCAGTCGACGCCCTGGTCGCGCTTGTCGAATCCGGCTTCGCTGAATAATCGATACCAATCATAAAGATCCTGAGCACACTGCCTCGGCGGTGTGCTTGTTCTGTTATAATAGGAAAAAAGGGAGGTGAAGTACATGGAAAACCCGAAGATGAAAGACCTGCGGGAGAAGGCGATGCGCCTGCCCCTGGTCCCCGGCGTCTACATCATGAAGAACGCGAAGGGAGAAGTCATCTATATCGGTAAGGCGAAAGTCCTGAAGAACCGGGTCAGCCAGTACTTCGGCTCTCAGAACAATCACTCGACGAAGGTCCGCCGAATGGTGGAGAACGTCCGCGACTTCGACTACATCCTCTGCGGCAGCGAGTTCGAGGCGCTCATCCTCGAGTGCAGTCTCATCAAGCAGAACATGCCGAAGTACAACATCCTTTTGAAGGATGACAAAGGGTACCGGTATGTGAAGATCACGAACGAAGAGTGGCGCCGCATCAAATATGTCAAACAGAAGCAGGAAGAGGACGCGAAGTACATCGGACCGTACCTCTCCGGCTTCGTGGTCAGCGAGTCGGTCGATGCCGCGCTGAAGATCTTCAAGCTTCCGGACTGCAACCGTTCGTTCCCCGGGACCGGGCCCAATGTGAGACCCTGTCTTCGTTACTACATCGGCCAGTGCAACGCGCCCTGCTGCGGGAAGATCTCGCTCGACGACTACAACACGGCCGTCGACGAGGCGATCGAATTCCTCAAGGGGGAAGTGAAACGCGGCGGCACGAAGGAGTATGTCGAACTCCTCGAGCAGCGTATGAACACCTACGCCGAGAACCTCGAGTTCGAGCGGGCCGCCGAGATGCGCGACCGCCTGAACGCCATCAAACGGATCTCTGAAAAGCAGAAAGTCATCTTCTCCGGGGACGACACCGAAGACGTGTTCTCCCTCGCGCGGGAAGACGACCGCATCTGCTTCAATGTCCTTCGCATCAACGAGGGACGGCTCTCCTCCAGCGAGACGTACTTCACCGAACTGGATGAGACCCTTGAGAACACCCGTGCCGAGATGCTGAAGCGCTACTATACCGTTCACGACGACATCCCGTCCAAGATCATCCTGGACGGCCCCGCCGCGGACGACGAGCTCATCGAGCAGTGGCTGACGGAGATGGCCGGCCGGAAGTGCCGGCTCGTCGTCCCGCAGAAAGGCCGGCAGCTCGAGCTCTCCCAAATGTCGAAGAACAACGCCTATGAGAAACTCGCGCAGACGCACAAGCGGTCCAAAGCGGACACCGCGGTCATCGAGCTCGGCGAGCTGCTCGGCCTTTCGAGCCCGCCCGAGTTCATCGAGTCCTACGACATCTCTCATACGGCGGGCGCGGATGCCGTCGGCGGCATGGTCGTCTTCAAAAACGGCGTCCCGTACAAGGATTCCTACCGGAAGTTCACGATCAAGGAAGCGGTCGGCGGAGACGACTACGGCAGCATGGAAGAAGTCCTGGACCGCCGGTTCTCCCACTACTTCAAAGACCTCGAAGAACTGAAGGAGAGGGCGGATGCCGACGGGGAAGACCTCGAAGAACTGCTGAAGAACGCGAAGGGATTCGCGAGACTCCCGGACCTCATCCTGATGGACGGCGGCCTCGGCCAGGTCCACGCGGCGCAGAAGATCCTGCGCAAGTACGACCTCGACATCCCCATCTTCGGCATGGTCAAGGACTCGAAGCACCGGACGCGCGCCATCGCGCACGACGGAGGCGAGATCTCTATTTCCCAGGCGCGGAAAGTCTTCGCGCTCGTCACCGGCATCCAGGATGAAGTCCACCGTTATGCCATCGGGTTCCACCACCAGAAGCACGCCAAAGGCGCCCGGAAGAGCGCACTCACCGACATCCCCGGCATCGGGCCGAAAAAGGCGGAGATCCTCTGGAAGGAATTCAAGACGCTCGACGCCATCCGACGGGCGGACATCGCGGACCTCGCCGCGGTCCCCGGCATCTCCAATACGGACGCTGTCAACATTAAAAAAGTGCTTCATTATAATTAAGATTTATATAGTTGACAAACAAAGTGCCGATATGAGACAATAAACTGCATTAATAGGAGGAGTCTTCCCATGAGAGTCATTTCGGGAACGGCACGCGGCATGCGGCTGACCACTCTGGAGGGGCTGGACGTCCGACCCACGACCGACAAAGTCAAGGAGTCTTTGTTCAATATCATCCAGTTCGACATCGAAGGCAGACGGGTCCTCGACCTGTTCGCCGGGTCCGGTCAGCTCGGCATCGAAGCACTGAGCCGCGGCGCGGAACACGCCACCTTCGTGGACCGCAGTCCGAAGGCCGTCGCCGTCGTCCGAAAGAATCTCGAACACACGAAACTGGCGTCTCTCGCTACGGTTCGTCAGGAAGAGTCCAAAACATTCCTGTTGAAGACCCGGGACACGTTCGACCTCGCGTTCCTCGACCCGCCTTACGGGCAGGGTCTCATTGGCGCAGTTCTGCCGGAACTGGTCGAACACATGTCGGACTACGGCATCATCCTCTGTGAGACCTCCCGGGACGAAACACTCCCCGAGTCGGTCGGGGACTTCTATGCGGCTAAGACGTACCGCTACGGAAAGATCCAGCTGACGCTCTACCGCAAGAAGGAGGACGAAACATGAAAACCGCCATTTGCCCCGGCAGTTTCGACCCTTTGACCAACGGGCATCTCGATGTCATTGAACGCGCGTCGAAGATCTTCGACGAAGTCTACGTGGTCGTCATGACGAACTATCAGAAGATCGGCAGCACGACCTTTACGGAAGCCGAGAGAGTCGACCTCATCGAACGCAGCATCGGGCATCTCCCGAACGTCAGAGTCGACACCTACAACGGGCTCCTCGCGGACTATGCCGCGGACCACGACATCCACATCATCGTCAAAGGCCTGCGGGCCGTCTCGGACTTCGAGAACGAGTTCCAGCAGTCCATCGCCAACAAACACATCAACAAAAGTCTTGAAACGGTCTTCCTGCCCAGTTCGGAGAACCACATGTTCCTGAGCTCGAGCTTCATCAAACAGATCGGTCAGCTCGGCGGAGACATCTCCGACTTCGTACCGGAACCGGTGAGAGACGACATCATAAAAAGATTAAGGAAGGAATAACCATCATGGCACAGATTGAAGATTATCTTGACGAAATTGAAGAACTCCTTGAAAGTGGGAGAGGCAGTGCTTTCTCCGGAAAAACAAGTGTAGATGCGGACGCCATCAAGACCGTCATCGAAGATATGCGCCTGGATATTCCGGAAGAGATCAAGCAGGCCAAGATCCTTGCGACCGAACGTCGCGAGATCATCAACCGCGCCAATCAGGAAGCCGACCGTATCGTGGAGGACGCCAAGTCCAGAAGCCGCGAGTACCTGACGGCCGCTGAAATGCGCGTGAAGGAACTGACCGAAAAGGCCAGCAAGAGCTCCGAAAAGGAACTCAAAGACGCTCATGCCGGTGCCCAGAAGATCCTCGAAGAGGCCCGCGCACAGGCCGATGGTCTCATTGCACGTGAGAACATCGTCAAAGAAGCGAAGACCACCGCTGAGACCCTCAATGCCGAAGCGGAGAAATACCTGTCCGACGCGAAGGAAGGCGCTGCCAAACTGACCGCGGACACCGAAGAGTCCACGACTACTCTTGTCGCCGAGACCCAGGCCAAAGTCGACGCCATGCTCGCCGAGGCCAAAGCGCAGGCCGACGCCATGGTCGAGGAAGCCAATGAAAAGGCTGCCGCCATCGGTGCCGAAGCTCAGCGCAATGCCGAGCGCACCATCCAGGACGCGGACTACACCGCTCAGACCAAGATGGAAGCTGCCAACAAGTGGGCAGTCGACCTCAAGGCCAGCGTCAGCTCTTACATCACGAACCTCGTCAACGAGACCGAGTACCGTGTTGCCAAGAGCCTCAACGAAGTCCATCAGCTCCAGGCGAACATCAACCAGTCCAGCCTTGAGAACGGCGGCCAGCGCAACGTCCGCAGCAACCAGAACGCGGTCACCGCTGCTCAGCAGAAGAACAAACGCTGAGGTCATTTTGAACCGTAACGGAGCATTGTCTGACAATGCTCCGTTTTCTTCTTGAAAGGAGGGGAGAGCATGCGCCTCGACAAACTGCTGGGGTCCCAGACCGACCTCAGCCGCAAGGAAGCGAGACAGGTCATCAAAGACGGCCTCGTGCAGGTGGGCGATTCGGTCATCCGCGACCCGGGCGCCTCCGTAGACCCGGAGACCGAGACCGTGACGGTCGCCGGC
>ONJD01000054.1 GCA_900317985.1 uncultured Eubacteriales bacterium
GATCCTGATCGGGATCGGGATCGAGATCTTCGTTACCGGAATGTTCGGAAACTGAATAAAACAAGCCCGCGCCGGAGACCCGGCGCGGGCTTTGATTATGTGCAAAGATCAGCGAAGCAGCCACCAGATAAAGGAAGCGAAAAAGGCGCCGAGGATGTCGGCGAGTGCGTCAAAGAAAGTAGGCATAACAGGATCCTCCTTGTGTAAGATTTTTACAAATGTTAATCCTTACTTCTTTCAATATAACACGGAAAATGGCGAACTGCAACGTCGGTTCCTGTGGTATACTGAAGACCGAAAGGGTGAGACCGCATGAAACACGTTTACCTCGCCGGGCCGTTTTTCAACGAGACCGAAGTGAAGAACATCGAGAAGGCGGAGTCTGTGCTGGAGGGAAGAGGGTTCGACCTCTTCAGCCCCATGCGCCACGAAGTCCGCACCGAACCGGGGACCGTCGACTGGGCCCGGGACATCTTTGAGATGGACCGGACGGAGATCGACAGGGCCGACCTGGTCGTGGCGCTCTACTACGGGAACGTCAGCGACAGCGGCACCGCGTGGGAGTGCGGTTACGCCTATGCCAAAGGGGTCCCGGTCGTTCTGGTGCACGTCAACGAGGACGCCGACTCGAACCTCATGATGCACGTGGGCTGCGCCACCAACATCTCCTTGGGCGATTTAGAGACCTTTGACTTCGAACGGCTCCCGCGTATTGAATACGAAGGCGAAATGTTTTGATGAAAAAATAGACAAACCCGCACCGGAAAACGGTGCGGGTTTTGGTTCGTATGAGGATGGTTCACCCACCAATGCTGAAGGGACCAAAAATGGCCTGTAAGATCAACATGAAAAAAGTGCCGAAGATATCGCCGATCGCATCAAACATAATACGTTCCTCCTTTTTTTGTTATTTACATTTGTCAACTTCACTATATCACGAGTCCCTCGTTTTTTCAATCTGTGTTATACTGTAAAAAACAGGGCAGGAGAGGCCGTTATGGATTATAAAGAAAAAGTCATCATGGACTCCTCGGATTTCGTGCTGCTCTCGGACTATGTGCCGGGCATCGTGCAGGAGATCCGCTACTACTCCACTTACAATTTCGTCGGAGACCGCATCGACGGCTATGAGGAGCCGGTCGCCATCCTGTCGAAGGAGGCGGCGCGCGCCCTGAAAGGCGTCGCCAACGAGGCCAATGCCATGGGCTACCGTCTCAAGATCTTCGACGCGTATCGCCCTGCCCGGGCCGTCCGCCACTTCGTATTCTGGGGCATCGAAGACCTGGACCTCCGGATGAAACCGTTTTTCTACCCGCAGCTCGAGAAACAGGTCCTGTTCCAGCGGGGATACATCGCCAAAGAGTCGAGCCACAGCCGCGGCAGCACCGTGGACCTGACTCTCCTCGACATGGGGACGGGCAAGGAAGTGGACATGGGAAGCCCCTTCGACCTCTTCGACCCGATCTCTCATCCCGACTGCAGAGAGGTGACCGACGAGCAGTACGACAACCGGATGCTCCTGCAGAACCTCATGGTGCGGGCGGGCTTTGAGCCGATCGACTGCGAGTGGTGGCATTTCACTCTGAAGGACGAGCCCTTCCCGGAGACCTATTTCGACTTCCCGGTCTCATCGGAATACCTGAAACGATAAAGAAAAAACAAGGCTTCGCCGCTGGCGGAGCCTTTGGTTTTGCGTTTCCTAATATTGACATATGCCAGAAACAGGCGTATAGTAGTCGTGGTTATTGACATATGCCAGAAAGGAGACGCCATGCCGAGACCGAAACGATGCAGACGGATCTGCAGTTACCCGGCCCACTGGAGCTTCGCTCCGGAAGACGGGAGCTGTGACGAGACCGTACTTCTCATGCTCGACGAGTATGAGACCATCCGGCTCATCGACCATGAGAAGATGACGCAGGAAGAGTGTGCCGCGGCGATGGGCGTATCCCGGGCCACCGTGACCGGCATCTACGAGAGCGCCCGCGCGAAAGTGGCCGACGCGCTCGTGTGCGGGAAGAAGCTTCGCATCACCGGAGGAGCATACCGGATCGACGACGTTCCGGCGGCTTCCGAAGTCCGCGAGAAAGAGTCCGGCACGACCCGCATCGCGGTCCCCTTTGACGACGGTCAGGTGGGACAGCATTTCGGACGGGCCGAGCAGTTCGGGTTCTACGACGTGGCGGACGGTGTCGTGCAGTACCGCACGGTCGCCGACACGAACGGCGTCAGCCGGGTCGCGCTCGTCGGGTTCCTGCGCGCGGCAGAGGTGGACACGCTCCTCTGCGGCGGCATCGGTGAGAACTCACAGAACGCGCTGAAGGCTGCGGGGATCCGGCTGGTATCCGGCCTGGCCGGCTCGGTGGAAGAGACCGTCCGGTCGTTCCTTCAACAAGAATAATGAAACAGGAGATCATCTTATGAGAATCGCAGTCACTTATGAAAACGGAAACGTGTTCCAGCACTTTGGACACAGCGAACAGTTTAAAGTATATGAAGTCGAAGACGGCAAAGTCGTCTCTTCCGAAGTCGTCGGTTCCGACGGTCAGGGCCACGGCGCTCTGGCGGGCCTGCTCGCCGGCAAGGGCATCGATGTCCTCATCTGCGGCGGTATCGGCGGAGGCGCCGTCAACGCGCTGACCGCGGCCGGTATCGAGCTGTGCGCGGGCCAGTCCGGCAACACCGACGAGGTCGTCGAGAAATACCTGAAGGGTGAACTCGAGAGCACCGGCGCGAACTGTGACCACCACGGCGAAGGCCATGAGTGCGGCCACCACCATGACGAGGACCACGAGTGCGGCGGCGGCGACCACGACCACGGCGAAGGCCACGAATGCGGCTGCGGCCACCATCAGGAGATGCCGATCCTTTTCGAAGGCAAGAACGCCGGCAAGAAAGTCCGCACCCACTACATGGGGACGCTGAACGACGGCACCCTGTTCGACTCCACCTTCGGCCGGGGCGACCCCTTAGAGTTCATCTGCGGCGTCGGCATGATGATCCCCGGTTTTGACAAAGCGGTCGTCGACATGGACGTCGGCGACATGGTCGACATCCACCTCATGCCCGAAGAAGCCTACGGCCCGGTCAACCCGAACGCGTTCATCCACGCGCCCCTGAGCGCTCTGCCCCGCAGCGACGAGCTGGAAGTCGGCATGCGCATCTATCTCCAGGGTCCCACCGGCGCTCCGATGCCGGTCAAGGTCGTCGAGAAAGACGAGGAGACCATCACCTTCGACGCCAACCACGAGCTGGCCGGTCAGGAACTGAACTTCAAGATCGAACTCGTCGAGGTCGTCGACTGAGGAAAACAATAAAACGCAACAAAGGCTTCGCCGTTTGGCGAAGCCTTTCCTGATCGTGTGCGTATGACAGCTTCATTTTATGATATACTATAGGATGAAATCAAGCTTATGGAGAGTGACCATTATGAAAACACAGAGAACCACACTGCCCGAACTCGTCCTGGACGCGCTGGCCGATTTCCCCCTGACCAAAGTCGATGTCGGCGGCGAAGCTGTCATGAAGAAAAACGGCTTCCACTTCCAGACCGAAGCTTATGAGGCGGAAGGCCTCGGACACATCTGCTTCCTCACGATGAAGGCGATGGGCGGGCTCATGAAGATGGAGACCGCCGTCCTCGCGACCACCGCGAAAGACGTCCCCATGATGAACCTCGACTGGGTCCTCGCCGCCGGCAAGGAGACCCAGATGTGTGAGCTCTACGACGACCAGATCGCCCCGTACCCGGCAGAGGACGCCGCGAAGTTCCAGGCCATCAAGGACCGGGACGCGGACCTCACGGACCGGGAGACCGACCCGCACTGGTACGACGACATCCTTCTGCCCTGCTCCTATGACAAGACGGGCAAGAAGATCTCCGACCGCCTGAACAAAGCCGCCGCTGCTTACCTCGATGAGTACATCGCCCAGGTGAAGGCCGCTCCGGCCTGCGACGCGGCTGCCAAGAAGGAAAACGTCCGCAACTTCGCGCAGACCCTCTTTGACCAGGGCGGCCCGGCGGTCGACCAGGTGACGAAACTCTTCGGCAAGGAGACGGCCGAACGCCTGATCCTCGGCCACATGTACGGCGTGAAGTAAGCGATCATGACGCTCCTTGTGATGCTGTCCGTCATCCTTCTGTACCTGTCCAACAACTACTGACCAACGGAGGTCCCCATGTCTGACCGTTTCCAGAGAACTGAAATGCTGCTGGGCCCTGAGGCGATGCACCGTCTCGGGAAGGCCCGCGTCGCCGTCTTCGGCGTCGGCGGGGTCGGCGGCTATGTCGTGGAAGCGCTGGCGCGCTCCGGCGTCGGGGCACTGGACCTCATCGATAAGGATGTCGTCGACGAGACGAACATCAACCGGCAGCTGCTGGCGCTCACGAGTACCATTGGGCGTCCAAAAGTGGAGGTGGCCGCGGAGCGGGTAAAAGACATTTCGCCCGACTGCGTCGTGACCGCGTACCAGACATTTTTCCTGCCGGATACGAAAGAACAGTTCGACTTCTCACAGTACGACTACGTCGTCGACGCCATCGACACCGTCACCGGGAAGCTCCTGCTCATCCAGTGCGCGAACGAGGCGGGCGTGCCTGTCATCTCCGCCATGGGAGCGGGCAACAAGCTCGACCCGACGAAGTTCGTGGTCTGCGACCTGTTCGAGACACAGTTCGACGGGCTCGCGCGCATCATGCGCAAAGAGTGCCGAAAGCGGGGCATCGACTCGCTGAAAGTGGTGTACTCCGAGGAGACACCGATGACGCCTCTGGCGCCGGCGTCCGAAGACACGGACGGTATATCGCCCGAAGGACCGCCGGTACGGCGGAAAGACACACCGGGCTCCGTCTCCTTTGTCCCCTCCGTCGCGGGGCTCATCCTCGCCGGCGAAGTGGTGAAAGATCTCACGAGGTGAACTTATGCGCATTGGCAATACCTACTTCAAAATATACGAACTGGTCCTGGCGGCGCTGAGCCTTCTGACGCTGGTCGCGCTGACCATCTGGCTGCTCATCCGCTGGAACAGCATCCCGGACATCATCCCGACCCACTTCGGTGCCTCCGGTGAGGTGGACGCCACGGGCGGGAAGGGGAACATCTGGCTTCTGCCGGGCCTCGGCTGGCTCATCTGGATCACGTTCACGGTCCTCGACTTCTTCCCGGGCGCCTGGAACGTCCGCGGACTGGGTGAGATCCAGTCGGAGGCGGGCAAGGCGAAAGCGCTCTCGATGACCCGCACGTTCCTTGAGGTCATCAAGCTGCTGATCGTCCTCCTGTTCACCTACCTGACCGTCACACAGGTGCACGGCGGAAGTCCCAGCCCTCTGTTCCTGCCGCTCGTCATCTTTCTGCTGATGGGGACGAGCATCGTGCACATCCTTCTGCTGAGCAGACTGAAATAAGCGCAAAACTCTCCCTGGAAAGACGGTGGTCACAGTGACCAATTACTTTGAAAAAGAACTGTATATCAACCCGAGCCTGGCCGACGCGGACGGGCTTCTCAGCCGATATGAAACATTCAACATCTTCATGGACATCGCGGACGACCACGCCGGTTCCATGGGGGTCGCCTGGAGGGACATCTCTCCGCGGAACCTCTTCTGGCTGACGGTCAAGACGAAGATCGTCTTCGAGGATCGCCCGAAGCTGGGCGACACCGTCACGCTGGCCACCTGGGTCGAGGAGCCGACGAAACTCCGGGGCGACCGGAACTACGAGATGCGGATGGGCGACAAGGTCCTCGTCCGCGGCAGGACCGAATGGGCCGTCCTCAACACGGAGACGATGAAACTCATCCCCATTTCGGAGGTGTACCCGGAAGGCCTCGACTACAGCCGCCCGTCGGCCTGCCCCGAAGGGTTTGCCCGCATCCGGGACCGCTTCGACGCGGCGGACAAGTACGCGGAATACACGGTGCGTTCCACCGACATCGACGTCGGGCACCACATGAACAACGCGAAGTACGTCCAGGCCCTGCTCGGCACGTTCTCCAACGAGGAGCTCCGAAGCATGAAGCCGAAATCGTTCGACGTCATCTTCCGCAACTCCGTTTACGAGGGCGATGTACTGGCCTTCTACCGGCAGCCCGCCGAGACCGGCCTCGACATCCGGGTCGCCCGGGCGTCGGACGACATGACGGCCCTGCTGGTCCACATGGAATAAGAAAAAAACAAAAGGCCCCCGCCATCCGGCGGGGGTCAAATTGCTTTCTCCATTCGGACGCAACGGAACGTGCCGTCGAAGGGGATGTCTTCTCCGGTCTCCACGTAGCCGAGTTTGTGGTAGAACTCGGTCTTGTTGTCCCGGCTGTCGAGGACCGCTTTGTCGAAGCCGAGCTCGCGGGCCCAGGCCTCACACTCCTCAACGACCTGCGTGCCGAGGCCCCGGTGTCGGTACTCCGGCAGGACGACGACGCGGCCGATCACCATCCGGCGGTCCGGAAGGGGATACATGCGCGCGGTGGCGACGGGGAAGTCGTCGTCGAGGAGGACGATGTACCGGGTGTCCGGGCCGTCGTGCTCGTCGAACTCTTCCCGCAGTGTGATGTGATGCTTCTTCGCCATCGCCTGGATGCGGACATAGTAAGCGCCGGCCTGCTGCCAGGTCTCGGTCGCGCGTAAGACTTCCATGGGGTCACGCCCTTTCCGTTAAGACTGGTGGACTTTGAACGCCGTGCCGTTCATGATGGCGACGAGGCGTCCGGTGTCGTCCGTGATGTCGCACTGCATGACGATGGTGGTCCGGCCGTTTTTGCGGCAGGTGGCTTTGGCATACAGTACATCGCCCTTTGCGGTGGAGAGGAAGTCGATGCTGCCGTTCAGACCGACGACCGGCAGGTGCAGATGGCAGCCCAGTGCCGAGATGGCAAGGTCACCGAGCGTGAAGATGGCGCCGCCCATGACGTTGTTCATGGCGTTGCGGTGGCGCGCGGTCAGTTCCATCTTCGCGACTGCGTATTCCTCGGTCAGTTCGACGAGCTCGATGCCGTTCTCCGTGGCGAAACGGTCATCTTCGAAATACTTTGCGGCTTCCTGTACATTTTTGAATGCTCCCATAGGGGTCCCTCCTGCGGCGCTGCGGCCGGAAACGTTTGCGGATATTATAGCACAGTTTCGCATATTGCAATGATAATAATTCTTTAGTACAATAAAGTGAATAACTATGTATAAGAAATGCGGAAAGGAGGAACACCCCTTTTGGCAGAAAAGAAAAAGAAAGTCATCGTCCACGATGTCTCCGCGAAAGCGGCGGACACCGTGACCGAACAATCGAAGAATAAAGTGCAGTCTCTGCTCGATGACCAGCCGTCCCACACGGACCAGGCACCGCCGACCCCGATGCCGTCCCTTCTGCAGGACGAGAAGGCCATCAACCCGGACCCGGAACCCATCGAGGCGCCGGACCCGGAAGAGTACAAAGAGGAGCACCAGGAACTCCCCAAGGCGGCGCCCCGGCCGGAAAAGGTCAGCGCGGTGCGCAACAGCGTGCTGCCGGGCTTCGGAAGCCCCGGGTTCAAACTGTTCCAGCTGATCGCCGGAGGTGTCCTGCTGGCATTCGGCCTGTTCTTTGAATTCTCGGACACCGACGCGGAGGGCGCGAGCTTCATGTCCATCGCGTTCCTCGTGGTGGCGTTCCTCATCCTGGCCTATGAGGTCATCATGGACGGCTTCAGCAAACTCGTCCGGCTGAAACTGCTGGACTCCGACGTCCTCATGACCATCGCCTGCATCGGCGGGGTGTTTGTCGGCCAGTTCCCGGCCGCGACCGCCGCCATGTTCCTGTACGTGCTGGCAGGCTTTATCTCCTCGCTCAACGCGTCCCACTCCGACGCCCTCTTCGGCGCGCTGGACGACTTTGACGTCGACTCGGTCTATGTGTACCGGGACGGCGGGTTCCAGTCCGTGCACCCCGAAAAGGTCTGGCCCGGAGAGACCATCCTGGTCCGTCAGAACGAACTCGTCCCCATCGACGGCGTGGTCGCCGGCGGCAGCGGTCTTCTCGACACCGTCCTCCTGACCGGAGACGAAGCGCCGAAATACGTGTTCGCGGGGGACAAGGTCTACTCCGGCATGGTCGTCACGTCCGACGAACTGCAGATCGTGACCACCTGCCCGTATGTGGCTTCCACCGCCCAGAAGGTCGCGGACTTCATGTACGACGACTCCGCGGAAGAGTCCCGTGAGAGTGAATTCGCCCGCAAGTTCTCGCTGGCGTTCGGCATCGTCGTCATCGTCCTTGGCCTCGGCCTCGGCATCGTGCCGTCCATCCTCACCGGAGACTGGCACGAGTGGATGCGCATCGCCTTCACCTTCATGATCCTCGCCGGTTCTGCCGAGCTCCTGCTCCACGGACCGCTGTGCTTTGAAAACGGCCTCGGCACCGCGTTCTACAACGGTGTCCTCGTCCGCGGCGATGGCCCCCTCGAAAAGCTCGCCAACACGAAGAAAGTCGTCTTCAACAAGACCGGAACGCTCACGAAGGGCGAGCCGGACATCATCGATATGATCCCCGCCGAGGGCTACCACCCCAACCAGCTTCTGGAGATGGCAGCCAAAGCGGAATACTTGTCCGACCACCGCATTGCTGCCTGCATCCGCAAAGCGTACGGCAAACCCATCGACCAGGCCACGCTCGTGAACTTCTCCGAAGTGCCGGGCCTCGGCGTCAGCGTCTATGTGGACGGCCACCGGCTCGTCGCCGGCAACACCCGCTGCATGCTGGCAGAGGGCATCGACGTGCGGGAGAGCCACCAGGCGGGCAACAAGCTCCATGTAGCTGTCGATCAGAACTATATCGGCTGCATCGTCACCTCCGACACAGCGCGGCGGGACAGCCTCGAGACCATTGAGGGTCTGCATGACCTCGGCCTCGAAGGCGTCACCATGCTGACCGGCGGTGCCCGCGGCCCGTCCAAACTGCTGGCGGAAGAACTCGGCATCGACGAGTTCGGCTCCGAACTGGCCCCGGAAGACAAGATCGCCGCTCTGCAGACGTTCTCGCAGCAGCTCGGCGACAACGGCAAACTGACCTTCGTCGGCGACGGCGTCAAAGACGCACAGCTCCTGTCCTTTGCCGACTCCGGCGTCGCGCTCGACGGCTTCCGTTCCACCGACATCTATGACACCTGCGACGTGGTCATCGTACCCGAGGCGCCGTCCCGTGTGGTGAGCCTCCTCGATACCGCGAAGCGGACGTTCAAGATCGCCCGCGCGAACACGATCGTCACCATCGCGCTGAAGGCCGTCGTGATGATCCTGACCGTCGTCGGCCTCGCGAGTCTCTGGACCGCTGCCGCGGTCACTCTCGTCTCCGCCATCCTCACCGGCATCGGCTGCAAAGCCATCCGCGCCGGCTGGGAGAAGGAAGACCACGACTCCGAGAAGGAAGTCCGCCGCGCTGAGAAGTCGGCGGAAAAAGCCGCGAAGGAAAGCGCCAAAGCAGAGAAGAAGGCTGCCAGAGAAGACAAACGTTCCGCCAGACTCGAACGCAGGCTCGCCCGCAGACCCGCAGGCGAAGACTACGACGACTGGGACGACCCTGACGATGACGACTCCTACACCGACATCGACTGATCACAAAGACCTGCTCCAAAAGAGCAGGTCTTTTCTGTTCTTTTTTCCAGACGCATCTCCTCACCTCCACAAACTTGTATTTGTCTATGTTTTTTCCGGGGAAGGGGAAGCCAAAGAGTGTAAGAGAAAGCCACCTTCCCCTGTCCCCGGACCCCTACCCCTTTCG
>ONJD01000033.1 GCA_900317985.1 uncultured Eubacteriales bacterium
ACACGCCAGCACTTTGCCGCGCTGGTGGTCCGTATGGTTGCCGCCCACTTCGCTTCGGCCGGGAGCGCTGAAGAGTTCGACCGGTCCATCGCCAAAGAGCTGTTCAAACTTGCCCAAAGCATTCGTGTACCGGCTGCGCTGTGCCTCCAGTTTTGTCTCGTCGACATAGAGCGGCCGTACCGCTTCGAAGAAGTCCGGGGTGGCGATGTAACTGCGCCACTCAGAAATGTTTCGTGTTGCCATCTTATTCTCCATACCCGTTCGGGTGGTTCACATGCCAGTTCCAGGCGGTCTCGATGATGGTCTTCAGGTCTGCGAACTTCGGGTCCCAGCCGAGGACCGTTCTGGCTTTCTCCGAGGATGCCACCAGCTGGGCCGGGTCGCCGGCTCTGCGCGGGCATTCGTCTGCCGGGATGGGATGGCCGGTCACATCTCTTGCGACGTCGATGACCTCACGGACCGTGAAGCCGACCCCGTTGCCGAGGTTGAAGACGTTGTTCTCGCCGCTCTTCAGGAGATAGTCGAGGGCAAGAATGTGGGCGCTGGCAAGGTCACAGACATGGATGTAGTCGCGGACACAGGTGCCGTCTTTGGTCGGGTAATCTGTACCGAACATGGCAATGCTCGCGCGCTTCCCGTTCGGGACCTGCAGGATGAGCGGGATAAGGTGGGTCTCCGGGTCGTGGGCCTCACCGATGGAGCCGTCCGGCTGCGCGCCGCAGGCATTGAAGTAGCGAAGCGCGACATAGTGAAGACCGTGAGCCACACTCGTCCACTTCATCATCTTTTCCATGGAGAGCTTGGTTTCACCGTAGCAGTTGGTCGGTTCGGTCTTGTCGGTTTCCAGGATCGGGATCCGCTCCGGCTCACCGTAGGTGGCTGCCGTCGAGGAGAAGACGATCTTGTCGACGCCGTGGGCGACCATGGAGCTGTTCTCGAACAGGTTGTCGAGTGCCGCGCGGTCGCGGATGTCCAGTTCATAGAACTTTGCCTTCGGGTGGACCGCCGCTCTGAAACCGGTCAAAAGATTGTCCGCGACGACGACATCTCTGCCGGCGTCGATGAGTGCGCGTACCGTATGGGAGCCGATGTAACCCGCTCCGCCTAAAACTAATACTGACATGAGTGTCCCTCCTGCTGTGTTGCGTCATTTACGTTTTACCCGTTCAGTATAGCACAACTTTTTCAAAAGAAAACCCGCCGTGACGAGTTAATCGTCACAGCGGGGAAATCTGTCTGTTGGTTCCTCGATCGTACAGTCCTCGCCCTGGGGTTGGCGATCCGCCAGTTGCGATCTCATGAAAACGGGTCCTCTTTCACAATCGTTTCCGACAATGACCCAGTCTCCGTCCGTCTCTTCCGTGGCTTCTAAAAAACAGCCGCGCGGGCAGATCTGGCAGGACATGGAAATGTGATTTGGCATTTGGTTGCACCTCAAATTATTTGATAGGTGCATTATATCATATTCTGTCCATAAGCACACGTCCACCGATCATTTGTCACGGTCCATCAGCAGACCGCTCAGGCCTTCGAGAAGGCGGTCGGTCGCGGAGGCCTTGTAATCGATGCTGTCCTCCGTGCTGAGCAGGAGGTCCGCTTCCGGCAGAGTGCCGGCTTTCGCCTCCATGGCCGTCGTGTACAGCTTCATGACACAGAGGTCGTACACACAGTCCCGAAGCGCCTGTCCGAACCCGACGGGGTCCAGAGCGTACTGGGACTTCAGAGCGGTCGTCGTCTGGATCTCCTGGGTGAAATACCAGAAGCTCGTCAGGACGCCGTCGTTGCGGGCATAGACTGCGAGCACCGGGTCGAGGTAACCGCTTCCGGTCCAGTTCGTGTAGGCATCGGTGACGACGTAGCCGTCAAAGCCCCACTCGTTCCGGAGCAGGTCGACGAGCAACGGGCGGCTCGCGCCGCACCAGGTGGCGCCGATGCGGTTGTAGGCGGACATGACACCGTGGGCGTTGCCCTCCTTCACCCCGAGTTCGAAGGGTTCCAGATAGAGCTCGCGCATGGACTGTTCATCCACCCAGGTGAAGAGGCCGTTCGCCTGGCGATTCGTCTCCTGTTCGTTGCAGACGAAGTGTTTGAGGGTCACGACGATCTTCTGAGACTGGGCGCCTCTCGTGACGGCCGCAGCCAACTTGCCGGACAGGTACGGGTCCTCCGAGAAGTACTCGAAGTTCCGGCCGCCCAGCGGGCTGCGCCGCAGGTTGCACCCGGGCGCGTACCAGACTTCGGTGCCGACCTGACGGGCTTCCCGGCCGACCGAGCGGCCGAAGGTCTCGGCCAGGGCATCGTTCCAGGTACAGGCCAGTGAGGCTTCCACGGGGTAGGCGAATCCGATCTTCGTGTAAAGCAGTCCTCCCGGTCCTTTGACCGCGGCGGGGCCGTCGTTGTCGTCCGTCGGAGGGACGCCCAGGCGGCTGACGCCCATGGTCCCGTAGCCGCTCTCTGCGACCATGTCGATCATCTCATCGACGGTGAACTGGTCGAGGAAGGGTCTCCACAGAGAGTCGTCTTTTGCCACGTCTGCGAGAAGGATGGGGCCGTTTTCATAGGTGACGCCCTGTTTTCGGGAACGTCCCCTTCTTATCGGCACGGGAAAGTGTCGTAAGCCCTTCGTCCGTGTCGTCGAAGAGGTTGTGGATCTTCGTTCCGGTCCTGTCATCGTTCTTCAGGACTTTCGTCTTTGGAACAGTATAAGAATACGTCTTTTCGATGTCCCGGACGGAATGCGCCACCTTGACTATGTAAGTCCCCTTTTCGAGGACCCAGGCCTCATTCCGGTCGGCATCATAAGAAGCCATGTCGTCAGTTTTATAAGAAAGTGTCAGCGCCTGACTCTTCCCGGGCTGCAGCAGTCCGGTCTTTCCGTAAGCCGCCAGTTCGATCTTGCTCTTCTCGATGCCGCCCTTCGTATAAGGCGCCGAGAAGTAGACCTGGACGACATCTTTGCCGGCCCGTTTGCCGGTGTTCGTGACCTTCACATTCACAGTCACAGTGCCGGCGTTCGCCCGGAAGCCGGTGACCTTCCAGTCGAAAGTCGTGTAGGACAGGCCGTATCCGAAGGGGTACTGGACCTTGTCGGGGGCAAACGTCTCAAAGTAGCGGTATCCGAGGTAAATGCCCTCTTCATAGTCGACGAAGTACTTGCCGAGGATGCTCGGGAGGGTGCCGTCGTACTGGTAGTTGCCGAAGTTCCGGTTCGTCGGGTAATCGCTGAGGTTCCAGGCGATCGTGTCCGTCAGTTTTCCGGAGGGGTTCACTTTGCCGGACAGTACATCGCCCAGGGACTCGGCACCGATCTGACCGGGGAGCCACATCATGATCGCCGCGTCGATGGTATCGTACTGCTCGACCCAGTCCATCTGCATGGTGTTCGACGTGTTGAACACGATGATGACGTGTTCAAAGTTCGTAGCGACTGCGTCGATCATGGCGCGCTGGGTCTCGTTGAGACGAAGATCCGCTCTGGTGAGGTCCGAGAGTTCCGTGCCGGCGCTGCCGAACACGATGAGAGCCGTGTCTGAGTACTCCCTTGCGGAAGCCATCTGCTCCGCGGAGATGTTCTCGATTGGCAGTTCCTCTGCCCCGTCGCCCTGGACATAGCCGAGCAGCATGTCAATGAGGCCGTTGCCGGTCTCCGGCAGCGAGTGGCTCGACTTCCAGTCCTCGTAGACCTTTTTGAGTTCTTTGTTGTATCGGATGCCGCCGTGCTTCAGGCCCTCGTAAAAGTTGACCGATTCTGAGGCCGTGACCGAACCGGACCCGCCTCCACTGAGGAGCAGGTCACAGGAGGCGATGCCGAAGACATTCACTTTTTTGTTTTTGAGCGGCAGGAAGCCATCGTCGTTTTTGAGCAGGACGATGCCTTCGTCCTCCATCTGCCGCGCGATCTTCGAGGCCGCGGCGATCTGCTCGTTCGAGATCCCGTTCGCGGCAAAGGCCGGCACCAGGCCGCCAAGGAAAAAACACAGCGTCAGCAAAACCGCCGCGACTGCTTTGGAAGGGGAATAGCGAACCGTGTGGATCATGTCGTTCCCTCCTGTAACCGAGTTTTTCTTTCTTACCATCGATTATACCATTCTCAGCAGTCATCCGTATATCTGCGTTTCGAAACCATTCCAGAGGGAAACTGTTCCGGGAATACATCTTGTCTGAACAACTGTTGCAAAATGATAAGCATAGATTTATAATGATTATGTTGTTATACGCGTACAAGTTACGCGTCTCGCAGGAAGACAAATGAAAAAGGAGGGACAGAAATGATCGGCGGAATCCTTTGGTTGTTATTATTCAGCGTGGTCGCTCTTGCGGGCCTCGCAATAACAGTCATGTTCGGAAAAGTCTTTGACTACGACGACATGGAAGACGACGTCTAACGATTCGATTGGAAGTAATAATGAATTAAGGAGAAACATATATGGATAAAGTAACCATTGCCGGGCTCCTCGTCCCCGACGAGCCTATTTACGCGATCCTCACGCTGGTCTCCGGTATCTTCTGGACCATCGTGTACATTGACATCATTTATCGCGGCTTCAAAGACAAGGCCTGCGGTATGCCGCTCATGGTCCTCGGCCTCAACTGGTCCTGGGAATTCATCTTCGCTTTCATGGGTGAGCCCTTCTTCGAGAAAGGTTCCTTCTTCTGCGTCACCGAGCAGACCATGGTCCAGAGAGGCGTCGACGCCGTCTGGTTCCTGTTCGACTGCGTCATCCTGTACCTGAAGTTCAAATACGGCCGTGAGGAGTTCAACCACTCGCTGCCGGGCTTCGGCAAGAAGATGTTCATCCCGTATGTCCTGTTCATCCTCTTCGTCAGCTTCCAGGCGGTCTGGTTCATCTCCATGGAACTCGAAGATCATCAGGGCGCATACGCTGCCTATCAGCAGAACATCTTCATCTCTTCCCTGTACATCCCGATGCTTCTGAGACGCGGCAACACCGACGGTCAGTCAATGATCATCGCCATCTCGAAGTGTCTCGGTACACTCGCCCCGGATGTCATGGGCGCCATCGTCCTTCTGAAAGCCTATCATGTGCCGTGGCAGAAATTCGTCCTCATGGAGACCATGCCTTACATGAAGCTCCTCATCGGCTCCTGCCTGCTCTTCGACCTCGTGTACATCATCACTCTTTACAGAGCGTTCAAGAAGGAAGGCAAGAACCCCTGGACCCGCAAACCGCTGCCCGGCTATGTCCAGTCTGACGACCCGCACGTCTGGGTCCCCGAAGAAGTGGCCGCCGGCATCTACATCAAAGAGACCCCCGAAAAGTATTCCGAAGAATTCATGGCTGGCATCAACGCCGCTCAGAAGAACCGGTAACTACACCTACAACAAAAGGCTGCATCGCAAATGAAGTGAACCCCTTTTGTTAGACAGAATCTAACGAAAGGGGTTTTATTATGCCAAAAAGGATTCATTCTGATGAATTCCGCATGCAAGTTGTCAAAGATTACTTATCCGGGCAGAATGGAGGATGCCGATCTCTATCAAAGAAATATGGTATCAGCCACACCACTATTGAAAGATGGGTCAAACTTTACAAAGAGCACGGAGAAGATGGCTTGCTTAAATGCAAAAGAAGTTATGATGGTGAATTCAAAATCTATGTCGTAGAATGTATTCGAGAGCAGGAATTGTCTATTAACGAGGCAGCTGCTAGATTTGGCGTTCCCACACCTTCAACCATTTCCAACTGGGAGCGTATTTACTATGAAGAGGGGCCAGAAGCCCTCCTTGAAGAACGACGAGGTCGGAATAATATGGGAAAGAAAAGAGGGCGAAAAGCCAAAAAGAACGTGAATGAAAACGAGGATCTTCTGCAGGAGGTCCAGCGTCTTCGCATGGAAAATGAGTATCTAAAAAAATTGAATGCCTTAGTTCAAGAGCGGGAAAAATCAGAACAGAAGAAAGAGTCCAAGTGATTTCAGAACTAAGGCAGAAGTACCCGCTCAAGGATCTGCTGTCGATTGCCGGTGTGCCAAGAAGTACGTATTACTACTATCTCAAGCGCATGCAGCAACCGGATAAATATCGGGTTGAAAAAGAGGAAATCATTGCGATTTACCATGAAAACCAGGGTAGATATGGCTACCGTCGAATCACCTTGGAGATGCATAACCGCGGCTATCATATCAACCACAAAACGGTTAGCAGATTGATGAAAGTCCTGGGATTGAAATGCCAGGTACGCATCAAGAAGTACCGTTCCTACAAAGGTGAAATCGGGAAGATCGCACCGAACCTGATCAACCGAGATTTTCACGCTGAGGCTCCAAATCAGAAATGGACAACAGACGTTACTGAGTTTGCCCTTTTTGGAAGAAAACTTTATCTCTCTCCGATTCTGGATATGTATAACGGAGAAATCGTCAGCTACAACATTAGCGAGCATCCTGTACTTGGCCAGGTGTTGGATATGCTGGACAAAGCCTTCGTGAAGATTCCAGATAATACCAATCTGATTTTGCATTCAGACCAGGGATGGCAATACCAACATAAGCAATACCAAAACCGATTAAAAGAGAAAGGAGTTATCCAAAGTATGTCCCGAAAAGGGAACTGTTTGGATAACTCGATCATGGAGAATTTCTTTGGTTTATTGAAGTCGGAACTTTTATACCTTCGAGAATTCGAAAGCTTGGAAGAATTCCGCGATGAACTCGAAAAATACATCGACTATTACAATAACCAGAGAATCAAAAGCAAACTAAAAGGACTGAGTCCTGTGCAGTACAGAATTCAATCCTTGTTAGTTGCTTAATAACTCGCCAAAATGTGTCTAACATTTTGGGTTCAGTTCACAAAGATGCAGCCTTACTTTTTTTGTTGGCGATTTACTGGAGGTCTTCTCCGGTGAGGAGTTTGTAAGCCTCGAGGTACTTGGCAATCGTCTTGTCGATGACGTCCTGCGGGAGGTCATAGTTGCAGTCGGGGTTCGCTTTGAGGTAGTCGCGGACGAACTGCTTGTCGAACGACGGCTGACCGTGGCCCGGCTCGTAACCGTCGACCGGCCAGAAGCGGCTGGAGTCCGGCGTGAGCATCTCGTCGGCGACGACGATGTTGCCGTCTTCATCGAGTCCGAATTCGAACTTGGTGTCGGCGATGATGATGCCTTTCGTGCGGGCATAGTCGGCGCACTTGTTGTAGAGTGCCAGCGTGCAGTCGCGCAGTTTCTTCGCGTACTCCTCGCCCTTGCCCGGGAACTCCTTCTCGAGGACTTCGACGGACTGCTCGTAGGAGATGTTCTCGTCGTGGTCACCGATCTCCGCCTTGGTGGACGGGGTGTAGATGGCCTCCGGCAGCTTGTCGGACTCTTTCAGGCCATCCGGCAGTTTGATGCCGCAGACAGTGCCGTTTTCGCAGTAGCTCTTCCAGCCGGAACCGGTGATGTAACCGCGGACGATGGCTTCGATGGGAAGCATGGTGAGTTTCTTGCAGAGCATGCTGTTGCCGTCGAACTGCGGCTGACGGAAGTACTCCGGCATGTCGTTCACGTCGACGCTGATCATATGGTTCGGAAGGATGTCTTTGGTCAGGTCGAACCAGAACTTGGACATCTGGGTCAGGACCGTACCCTTCTTCGTGACTTCGTTTTTGAGAATGACGTCAAACGCGGAGATGCGGTCGGTCGCGACGAGGACCAGCGCATCGCCCAGGTCATAGATCTCCCGGACTTTTCCTTCTTTGACGGGTTTGTACTCCTGCATGGTGAGGACCTCCTGAAAGTGGCTTATAAAGTAAACAAGAATATTGTACTAGGTTTGGGCGATTAATCAAGAGGTGATTTTACCGCGTGAAGACACAGTCGTTGACGTCGGGGTCGTTGTCCGCGCGCCAGCTGAGCTCACCGTTCTTGTAGAGGAACTTGCCGGTGCCGTTCGTGTAATGGACCTCTTCCGTTTCGGGACCGTCTTCTTCATTGAGCGTGGTGGTGACGCGCTTGCAGTCCTTGTACGTCAGCTCACCGGTCGTGTCGTTGAATGTGCCGGTCATAGTCCAGTTGTCGGACTCGAACGCGGTGCTGCCCCAGTGGACGTGGATCTGGTAGGTCTTGCCCTTGCCGCCGCGGATCTCCATCGTGGCTCTCTGGCTCATCTTGTCGTCCCAGGTGCCGACGAGGTTCACGTCGTTCTTGATGACAGTTTTGTCAGCGGTCTTGGATGTCTCTTCCGCTGCGGTAGTCTCTTCGGCCGCGGTGGTCTCGACCGCTTCCGTGACAGGTGCCGTCGTGCTCACTTCGACCGATTCCGCTTTGTGACAGGCAGCAAGTGCCAGGACCAGGGTCAGCGCCAGAAGAATGGCAAAAATCTTGTTTTTCATACTGTGCCTCCATTAAGTCTCTTTATTCTCTGATAAGGGTCAGCAGTCGTTCGGGTTGCTCTCCTTCAGGTTCCGATAGTA
Organism: uncultured Eubacteriales bacterium; assembly: GCA_900317985.1. Classification (GTDB taxonomy): domain Bacteria; phylum Bacillota; class Clostridia; order Oscillospirales; family Acutalibacteraceae; genus RUG420. Next base: position 8,414 of record ONJD01000033.1, read on the forward strand.
GATCGACTCCAGTTTCTCGTTGGCCGCGGTCCGGTCGAGGATGCCCTTGACGAGCCGGTCCATCTCTGATCCGTCGCGGTAGTCGGCGGACGCGAAGTACTTGATCCGGTTGTCCCGCATCATCTTGTGGACCTTGGTCCGGTCGTTCGTCTCCGCGTTGTAGACGCCGATGGAATAGCCGCCGTAGGAGTTGACGAGCTTCATGCACGGGATGTCCGTGTCGCTGTCGCCGATGTAGATCATGTTCCGGAAGGGGACGCGGATCTCATCCTGCGGGAAATAGTCGTTGACGCCGGGGTCGTTCCAGTCGAGCACGCCTTTCGAGATGCGGAACAGGAACTGGGTCTTGTTCGTATAATTTACCACCTGAGCGGGCCAGATGGCAAGTCCCCGGTCATCGTAGAGGAAGGAACTGGCATAGATCTGTTCGAAGGCGCCGGCCTTCGCGACCGAGGTCCCCTCGATCATCTCCTTGAGCCCGGACGAGATGATGTAGTGCTCGACGATGACGCCGTGCTCTTCCCCGTACTGACGGATCCGTTCGAACCAGGTGTCGGCGCCCGGGAACAGCTTGACTTTCGAGCCGTACTCTTCGAGGGCCTTCCGGTTGAAGACCAGGTTCCCCTTCGCCTCTTCCATCATGAGGTACATGTAGGCGAGGTTCGAGTCCATCCCGTTTTCTTTCGCGAGCACATCGCTCTTTTCCCAGAACTTGTCGACCTCATAGCCGACCGACTGGATATAGCCCTGTGCCTGCATGTCGTCCGGCGACAGGGTCTTGTCGAAGTCGTAGCAGATGGCGACGACCGGCCGGTCTTCCTTGGTTTTTCTCACGTAGTCACTCAAAGGAGTTCCCCTTTCTTCGTTTGTCGCGATGTACTAAAACAGGCTCGTCTGAAGGTCGAGCCAGCTCTGCTGGTCCGCGTCTTTGACGAGGTCGGCCGGGTGCGGCCCGCCGATGAGGAACGGGCTCTCCGGGTCATGGAGTTCGCGGTTCTGCAGCACGGTCGCGCGGTCGTAGTTCGCGTAACAGTAGCGGCAGAAGTGCGAACAGGTATTGTACATGCCGATGTCTCCGCCGAGAAGACAGCTGCAGCCTTCTCTGGCCTGTGCCTTCCCTGCCGGGACCTGCAGGCGGATGTCGAACGCGTCTTCCAGTTTCTCTTTCGTCATGCAGCCGGAGACGTCCACGCCGAACTGCGAGAGCCTGGCGTCTTCCAGGCAGGCGATGACCTGCATGCCGTGTGCCTCGGCGATGGAGACGAACGCCTCGCTGAGCGCGTCCTGTTCCGGTCCATAGACCTCCCGCACTTCCGGGAAGTTCTTTTTCGTTTTCTGGTACAGATCGATGAAACTGATGATGACCTGCCCGGTATATCCTTCCAGCTCCGACGCCATCGTTTCGAACGCGCGGAGATGATAGTCCATGGAATAGCGGTCCGACAGGAACACCGGGTCATATCGCCAGACAACATGCTCCTTCCCGACGTTGCGGGAGAGTTCCTGAAACGACTTTAGGACTTCGTGCTTGTCGGGGACGTTCGGCTCGATGTCTTTACCGTAGGGCGTGATCGTCACATGCCAGAGCTGACGGAACGCGTCCAGTTCATGGAGACGAGACAGCATCGGTGCCGGGTTTTTCGTGCAGAACGCAAGGACATCGACCACCTCCGGGTCCAGCCGGTACCGGGTGACCGCATTGAGGTTGTAAGGGTTCCGGACCAGGACTTCGCCCGCCTCGATTCGATTGTAAAACCAGTCCGAATAGAAGGCCGGGATATCAGTCCGGCTGCCGGTGTTGATGATCATAAATTCTTACAGCAGCGTGTCGAGGGCGTCTTCGACGAAGGTGTCTTTCCTGAAGCTGAGGTCCGTGTAGAGCTTGCCGCGGGAGACGACCATCTCGAGATTCCGGAGGACCTTGATGTCGTCGAGCGGGTTCTTTTTGCAGACGATCATGTCCGCGCTCTTGCCGGGCTCGATGGTGCCGGTGACGTCATCGATGTGGATGAGTTCCGCGTTGCGCTTTGTCGCGGTGTACAGAGCGAACTGATTGGAGACGCCGACGTATTTCGTGAAGTAGTGGAGTTCTCTCCACATACCATAGTTGTTGATGAAGGGACAGCCGGTGTCGGTGCCGAGGCCGACCGGGATGTCGTTCTCGAGACAGGCTTTGGCGCAGTCGATGATGCCGTCCATGACGACCTTGCCGTTGATGCGGGCGTCGTCGCCGGCATGGCTGATCTCTTCCGGAAGCAGGCAGTACGGCGCGGCCGGAGAGATGGTGCAGATGTCGATGGCGCCGCGCTCTTTGAAGAGACGGATGATCTCGTCGTCCGGGGTGGCGCCGTGTTCGATACTGTCGACGCCGTTCTCCAGCGCCACACGGACGCCTTCCGGGCTCTCGACGTGGGCCGCGACCATGAGGCCGGCTTTATGGGCTTCGTCACAGGCAGCGGCGACGATCTCCGGAGGCATGCGGAGGATGCCGGGCTCGCCGACGACTTCCGCGTCCATGACGCCGCCGGTGATCATCAGTTTGATGAGATCCGGTTTCGTTTTCAGGATCTTCCGGACGTGCGCTCTCGCCATCTCCGGGGTCTCCGCCTCGGTCGCAAGGACGCCCGCGAAGTGGCCGCCCGGGACCGAAACGCCGGTGTTCGCGACGAGCAGACGCGGACCGATCATCTCCCCGTTCTCGACCTTCCGCTTCATGGCGCCGTCGATGTCGGAAACGCCGCCGACCACGCGAAGGGTCGTGACGCCGCTGAACAGTTCCTGTTTGAGGTGGGGCTTCTGGATCAGGAAGAAGATGAGCCGCAGGACCGGGTTCCAGTCGACCATCCTGACGAGCGGAGACAGGGCCTTGTAGTTCGTCTTTTTGTCGCTCTTCGGGGCCTTGCCGCCCGTCGGCAGATGCGCGTGCAGGTTGATGAGACCGGGCATGATGTAAGCGCCCTTCAGGTCCACGACCCGGTAGTTTTTCTTCTTGAGCTCCTTCGCGGGAACGATGGCCTCGATGGTCTCGCCGTCCACGATGATCGCTTTGCCTTCGACCGGCTGCATGTCGATGCTGCCGTCGAGGATGAAACCGTTCACATAGGCTGTCTTTTTCATAGCGGTACCCTTTCTTTGGCGATGTACATCGCCTCTCTGATACTTACCCTTAAATTATAAGACTCTGCCCCGTGCATCGCAACCGACGATGGTTTTTTTCTGATGCACATGGTATACTGAAGCTGGAATTTGTTTTGGAAAAAAGTATAAAGGAGCTGTATTCCATGAAAGTATTGTTTGTTGGTTCCGAATGCTACCCCTTCGCGAAAACAGGCGGACTCGGAGACGTCATGAGCGCCCTGCCCAAGGCTCTGGCCGCGGAAGGCGTCGACGTCAGGGTCATGATGCCGAAATACGCGTGCATCCCGGACCAGTATAAAGAGCGCATGGAGTATGTCTGTCACTTCGACATGGACATCACGAGCGCGGGCATCATGAAGTATGTCGGCGTCATGAAACTCGAGCAGGACGGCGTCATCTACTACTTCATCGACAACGAGGAGTATTTCTCCAACGGCAACCCCTACACCAGCATGGCGGAGGACCTCGGGAAGTTCATCTTCTTCGACAAGGCGGTACTGGCCTCTCTCCCCGTCATCGGGTTCGAACCGGACGTCATCCACTGCCACGACTGGCAGGCGGGCCTCGTGCCGGTCTACCTCCACACCCTCTTCCGGGACTCCTGGGCGGGCCAGCACTCCAAGACCATCATCACGGTCCACAACCTCAAGTTCCAGGGCCAGCATGAACTCGGTCTCATCAAATACCTCTCCGGCCTGCCGGATTACGTCTTCACGCCGGACCAGCTCGAGATCAACGACGACGCCAACATGCTCAAAGGCGCGCTCGTCTATTCCGACATCATCTCGACCGTCTCCAACACCTATGCGGGCGAGATCAAAACGGCCGAGTACGGCGAGTACCTCGACCCGGTCATCCGATACCATCACATGAAGCTCTGCGGCATCGTCAACGGCATCGACTACGATATCTGGAACCCTGCCACTGACGAGAAGATCGCGCAGAAGTTCGACGTGAACAGCGTTATCGAAGGCAAGAAAGCCAACAAGAGAGCTCTTCAGGAAGAGCTGGGCCTCGAAGTGGACGACGGGAAGTTCATGATCGCCCTCATCTCCCGGCTCACCGACCAGAAGGGCCTTGACCTCATCGCCCCCATCTTTGAGCAGTTCATCGACGGCAACACCCAGTTCGTCCTCATCGGCACCGGCGAGCCTCAGTACGAGGAGATGTTCCGGTATTTCGAAAACGAGCACAAGGGCACCGTCTCCTCGAACATCATGTACTCCGACGAGCGGGCGCACAAAGTGTATGCGGCGGCGGACGCCTTCCTCGTCCCCTCCCGGTTCGAGCCCTGCGGCCTCACCCAGCTCATCTCCTTCCGCTACGGCTCCATCCCGATCGTCCGGGAGACCGGCGGCCTCAAGGACACGGTCCAGGCCTACAACTGGACCGACGGTTCCGGCAACGGGTTCTCCTTCGACCAGTACCGGGCCGACCTGCTCCTGAACGCGGTCAACTACGCGAAGACCCTCTACTTCACCGAGCGGGACAACTGGGACGCCATGGTCAAACGCGCCATGGAGACCGACCACTCCTGGAATGCCTCGGCCAAGGACTACATCGCGCTTTATCACAGAGTCCTGGGCGATTAAGTCATCAAAACCAAAAGAACCTCCGGCATCACCCGATGCCGGAGGTTTTCTGCTTGCTTACTTTTTCTTCTTGGCGGCCTTTTCGGCGTTGCGCTTGTCATTGATGATCTTGACGTGTTCGTCGGTGATCAGCGTGACATCGTTCTCCTTCGCCCAGTCGACACAGCCCATGAGGACGGTCTTCAGGAACGGGCGCGGGACCTTGACGAAGTTCATGAGAGCTTCATCGGTGAACTTGACGACATCGTCGCAGCGGTCTGCCGCGTACTTGATGGTGGCGATATCCATGTCCTTCGGAGCCGGGACCGGTTCGCTGATGGCTTTTCTGCCCTTGAACGGGGTGTACCAGAAGTTGGTGGAGTCACGGTAACCGTAGTCGACCGGGACGGGCGGGAAGTCTTTCGCCTTGACGCCGTTGACGATGGCATCGTAATACTTCGGTTTCATGAGGATCTTTTCGATCTTCAGGATGAAGTGGGCGCCGAACTTCGAGGTGATGCCGTTGAAGTTGCTGTAAGGACCTTCATAGCCGTCGGTCTCGCCGGCCTTCCATTTCGACGCGTCTTCCAGACTGCTGTCCCAGGTGCACTCGAAGACCTGGAAAGCGGATTTGATGACGGGCGGACGTTCGGGATCGGACGGGTCAGTCAGGCCGTCTTCGAATTTGAACTTGCAGCCGGGCATCTTGTCTTCCGAAGGGCCGGGGAATCCGAGACGGACCGCCTCTTTGAAGGTCTTGCGATCGTCCGGGATGAAGTTGATCGCGCACTTGCCGGTCCGAAGCAGATTCTGGCAGGTGTTCGAGTTGTTGCGGCAGTTGAGCAGCATGGCATAGTAATCTCTGCCGGCGACATAGTACGGGGCGATCAGAGAGTAGGAACCAACGTTGGGGCTGCCATCCGGATTGATGGTCGTGATGCAGACGGTCGGCATCGGATAGAAGGCAGACGTCTGATAGAAGTTGTCGACGATCCGAAGATCTTTAAAGGAACTCATGAGTATTTCTCCTTTCTTTTTCATGACATTTTCAGGATCCTCAAATGACAATGATCTCTTTAATGATAATTATATCTTTTTTCATTAAACATTTGTAGTCCTTTGTAAAAAAATGTATACTGTTGTTATGGAAATAACGAAATGAAAAAATGAAAGGTGGATCACTATGGCAAAAACGGAACTGATCAAGCTGAAGTTCCAGGATGGAGAACCCTTCGCGAACAGTCAGTACTACAAGTACGGCGACTACGATCTCCATTACCGCATCGACCCCGCAAAGGGGACCGAGAAAGCAAAGATGTTCATGATCCACGGCTTCGGCTGTGACACGACCTTCTTTGACGAACTCGTCGAGCGGTACACGAAAGAGGGGATCAAATGTGTCCGCGTCGACCTTCCGGACTTCGGCTATTCGACCCGTGAAGACAAGAACATCCACTTTGTCCCGCAGATCCCGATGCTCTTCGATCTGATGGACAAACTGGACACCGACAAGAGCGGATGGATCCTCGTCGGCCATTCGATGGGCGGCTCCGTCGCGCTCGAGATGGCGAACCAGGACTTCAGCCGGTTCAACGCGATCATCCTGAACGCACCGCTCCTCATGTTCAACGTCCCGCCGTGGCTGTCGAAGTTCATCATGATCAAGCCCATGTGCGACATCATGGACAAGGCCCTGGCATTCTTCGGCCCGCATGACTGGCTCTTCAAGGTCATCGAATTCACGATGACGATGGACCCCATCTACTCGCTGAAGTATGACGCAAAGAAGTTCGAGACGCCCTACATCATCGAAGGCAGTGGCACCGGTCTCTGCTACATGACGTCCAAGACGACCTGCCCGTCCCTCGATGAACTCCACAAGATCACCGTCCCGCTGCAGCTCGTCACCGGCACGGCCGACCTGTTCGTCTTCCCGACCAAGTCCGCCGCACTGCGCGCCGCGCTCCCGGCAGGGTTCGACGATCACAAGATCCAGCGCGGCGGCCACTGCTTCCTGCAGAACCGCGACAAGGAGACCGCCAAACTCGCTCTGGACTTCTTAAAGAAGAACGGTCTTCTGTAAACACTGTATCAAATAAAACCTCCGGCATCGCGCGATGTCGGAGGTCATTTTTATGATGGTTTCGTTTTCTCCTGCTGACTCAGTTTCCGGAAGAACCGGAGGGCGAACGGCAGGCTCGTCATCGCGGTCAGCATGTCAGACCACATGACGGCGCTCTGGATGCCGAGCAGCCCGAGGAACCGCGGCAGGATCAGAAGGATGGGGACATAGTAGAGCCCGCTTCGAAGCGTCGACAGGAAGGTCGCGATCCGCGCCTCGCCGATATCGGCTGGAAGAACGCGGCAATGCCGAAGAACTTCATCGCCTCCGACCCGATCCGGATGACTTCCGGATCATCCCGGAAGAAGGCGACGATCGGAGACGCGAACACCATGGCGAGGACCGCCAGGATGCCGATAACGACTTCCGAGCAGATCAGAGTGAACCAGTACCCCTCACGGACACGGTCGTCTCTGCCGGCGCCGTGGCCGTACGCCGAGACCGGCTGGTATCCCTGGCCGATGCCGAGAACAAAGGCAAAGAGGAACATGGACACGCGTCCGTCGATGGTCATGGCCGCGATGGCTGCATCGCCATAGGGTCGGGCACCGATGTTGAGAAACGTGGTCCCGAGCATACCGAGGAGCTGACGGACCAGACTCGGCATTCCGTTTCGCACGACCCGGAGGACCGTATCCGGTTTCCGGAGTTCGATGTGCCGGGCGGAGAGATGGCTGATCGTCTTCCCTCTCAGGAACATGGAGAGCAGGAGCAGGAACGAGATGGTCTGTGAAAGGGCCGTCGCCATGCCGGCGCCCCGGATGCCGAGGTGGAACCCGAAGATGAACAGGGGGTCCAGAAAGATGTTGAGGACACTGCCGGAGACGAGGCCGATCATCGCGTAGAACGCGCGGCCCTCATACCGCAGGACGTTGTTGAGGACACAGCTCGAGCAGAAGAATGTGCCCGACAGGAAGATCCACCGCGCATATTCGACCGAGTACGGAAGGATGGTCTCGGTGCTCCCCAGCAGGCGCATCAGAGGATGCAGGGTCAGGAGACCGACGGCTGAGAGCAGGAAGCCGATGACCAGCGTGAAGAAGAAGGAGGTCGAGACCGTTTTGTTCGCCTCTTCTTTCTCCCCTCTTCCGAGCTGACGGCTCACGACCGCGCCGGCGCCGTGTCCGAACAGGAACCCGAACGCCTGGAACGTGGCGAGGATGCTCATGACGATCCCGACCGAAGCGCTGGCACTGGTCCCGAGCTTTCCGACGAAGAAGGAGTCGGCGAGGTTGTACAGCATGGTGATCATCATGCTGAGGACCGTGGGGACCGCCAGTCGGGGGATCAGTTTGGGAATGGGCGTGCCGACCAGTTTGTCATACTGCGCCTGTTCGGCGGCGGACCGTTTACGCGGATCGCTGACTGCCATTGCTGTTCCCCCTTTCTGTGATCTGTAAACAGGAACATTATAGCACAGAATCCGTTTGAAGCAGAAAAAAGAGCCATGCGGTCTCGCATGGCTCTTGTAAATATGTTTGGATCGATTTATCTGGCGCCGATCCGGTGGAGGATGGCGTCGGCGATCATCCGGTGGCCCTTCAGGGTCGGATGCGGGTTGAAGCCCTTGTCGTCCAGAGTGAGGTTCTCGAGAAGCGGCAGCGTTGCCGTGTTGTTGATCATCGGGATGTTCCGCAGTTCGACGTAATAGTAGCTGTCATAGAACGCTTCCCATTTCTGCTTCTGAGTATTGATGATGTCATAATAAGGCTGAAGTGCATGCTCGAGAGAACGGTCTCCGGGCAGGATGCTCCAGTTGGTCGTCGGGTTGTAGCAACCGACCGAGACCAGCGTGACATCGGGGTTCAGTTTATAGATCTGCTTGATGATCGCATCGTAGTTGATGAAGTAGTCCGTCGCCCACTTGAGGCAGGTGATATCCCACTGGAGCCAGTAGCTGACCCACTTGTGCGGGTTGCCGGCAAAGCCGATCAGATAGTGAACGGCATTGTCGATGACGGTACGGATAACGCCCATCTCCTTGACCTTGGTCTGGATGGTCTTGCGGGGCTCGGTCTTGTTGAAACGGCCGTCTTCCGCGATGTCATAGACACAGGCGATGGTCGGGATCCAGATGTCATCGAAGCCAACGTCGAGAAGGATGACGTCAGACTCTTTGACCGCCTTCTGATAGGCCGGACGGAGTTCTTTGAGATGCTTTTCAGTGATGACGTAATCGGACATGTAGCCCATGACGTCTTTCAGGATGTAGTCCGCCTTGAAGTTGTTGTCAAGGAGGAACCGCAGATCATAGGTACGGATACCGGAGATACCATACGGATGGAGCGTTCTCGCACCGAGCGCACGGGTCACGAGGTCCGGGTAGGAGTCGCGGATCCGCTCGCCGTAGAGGATCTGCTTTTTATGACGGTTGTAATCGGGCAGGCCGAAGCCGGAGCTGGCACTGTCGCCGAGAGAAGTCACGATCTTGGCCGATTTGATTTTCTTCTGACCGGATGCCGCAAAAGCAGTAAAGCTGAAGAGCGGAACGATCATTGCAACCAGCAGCAGAGCTGCCATCAGTTTTCTTTTCATGGGTCTTTCTCCTCCTGCCAGTTATGCTTTGTCGACAGCGACTTCCATCTCATGGAGATCGCGGAAGAACTGATCGATGGTCCGGGGACCTTCCTTGTAGGCAAGGAGCGGAGACAGAACGCCGGACAGGCCGAAGATGACGAGCAGAGCAACGCCGCCGCCCACGAGGACGAACGCGAGTGCGCCGGCATTCGTTGCCAGGTAACCCGGCAGAAGAATGGCCTGAAGCGTCATTTTGCCGACAGGGCCGGTGAGTTCATAGATATCACTGACGATCGGAGCCTTTTTGGCTGCTTTCCCGACAAGCTCATCGGGACCGTTCTTGAGACCGTCCGAAATGTCCTTGGAAGCGTCTTTCAGAGTAGAAAGGGTCTTTGAGACATAGTTTTTACCGTAGAAACCGGCAAGGCTCGAGACAACACCGACGCTGAGGTCCTGCATGTTGCCTTCATAATCAGCTCTGTTCTGTTTCTTGTTGTCAAGTCCCCACTTCATGAGAGTGAAGGGGTAGCTGAACGGCTGAGACGCGTAATAAACCAGAATGGGGTCATTGACGTCACCGTTGTAGAGCTGGTCGGTATCCAGGTTCTCTACCGTCTTTTTCGCAAGCGCGACATTTCTGTCGGAAGCGGACTTTTTGCTTGCAGCAAATGCCGTGTTGGAAAACAGTGCGACCGCCATGACCATGGCAAGGAATGCGGCGATCAACTTCTTTGTTGTCTTCATAAGATCCTCCTCATTTTTGATTGATCCATACATACACTTTTTTCTCAGGTCTTAAGTTTTGCTTAAGAAACAAGATAAATCATACCGATTAGACAACTGTCTGGCAATCTCATAAAAACGAACAAATTTGAGGACGACCGAACAAATAAATAACACGCGGCCAAAATCTGTCGGATAAGATTTTGGCCGCGTGCAAATTTCTTGTTGAAAATACACAAAATAACAGGTGTTGTCCGCACAATCTTTTTATGCACACTATTGTATATTTATGCTTTACAGAACCGTTATTTAGCGTAACCATGCCCTTTTCAGTGACAAATGTGCATTTTTATACCTTGCCCATCGCTTTCAGACGGTGGGTGAAGACCTTGTCATAAGCCTTTGCCCAGGCCTGAACAGCGGGTCGGGAATACTGCTTCGGCAGGAACTGTTCGACGGCAAGAGCCGCGACGACATCGAGGACGACGCCGGCGCCCTTCTTCAGAAGGTCGGGGTCTTTCAGGATGGCCGCTCCCCTCTTCGGCAGGTTCGGGTCGAAGTGCAGGAACTTCCAGAGACTCGTGTGGTTCGCCGTAATGGTGAGCTCGTAATGGGTCAGGATGCCCTCGTTGAACGCGTAGTCCAGCTGGTCCTGCGAGATGCGGGTCAGGAGGAGTTTGACGAGCGCGAGCGGGGCGATGTTCTTGCCCATCTTCTGGAAATACTCATACTGATACGGCCAGAGCGTCTCTGCGGAATAGGTCTCGGTCTTGTCGCCAATGATGGTCTCGGCAAGGATCTTCGAATTCTTGATGGCATTGCCGATGCCGGAGCCGATGATCGGGACCGTCATGAAGGCGGAGTCGCCGATCGCCGCGTAGCCGTCTGCCACCATGATCGAAAGCGGCTGACGGACCGGGATGAGGACCAGCTGGCCGCCGCGCAGTTTCTTCGTACCGAGCTGCGGGTTGGTCTTGCGGTACCGCTCGGCGATCGCTTCCGCTTCGGAAACGGTGAGCGGGTCCATGTGGCCGATCAGCAGGTCGGAGAAGGTGTCTTCGGTGGCGATCCACCCGATGCCGATCGATTCGCTGTCCGGGAACAGGATGACTTTGTACTTGTCATCGACGGTGGCAGGGTCGACGGGCAGGTCGTAGAACGCGCGGTAGACGTAGAACTTCTCGCCCCAGTTCGGGTGCTTCTGGATGCCGAGGCAGTCCGGGAGCTTCGTCCGGATGACGGACTCGGCACCGGCGGCGTCGATGACCATGTCGGCGAAGAAGTCGCCCTTGTCGGTCGTGATGCCGATGACGCGGTCGCCGGCCATGAGGGGCCCGTTGATCTTGACACCGTACTCGATCTTCGCGCCGTTCTTCACCGCGAAGTCGATGAGCAGTTTGTAGATGTCCGAGCGCTCCATCTTGATCTCCATCTCGTTGGGGTCGTTCGGGACGCGCTGACGGATCTTTTTGTCCGGCGTGGTGTTCGGGCCGTAGAACGTCATGTCGATCTTCCACTCCCAGGGAAGCCCCACTTCCTCCGGGCGCGGGCAGCCGACGACGTCGAGGGCCTTCGGATCGAAGATGTCGGTCCAGTCATAACCGAGTTTCCCCTCTTCGTTCCGTTCATAGATAGTGACATCGAACCCGGCCTTCGCGAGCAGTGCCGCAGCCGTCAGTCCGCCGTGACCGGCACCGGCCACGATGATCTTCTTACTCATAATGGGTTCCTCCTTTTTCATTAACGAAACATTATCATTATAAGTATAGCAGAACGCGCGGCCAAATGCAGAACGACCCTTCCCGATTTTGTCGGAAAGGGTCGTATTCGTTTCAATTGATGTGCATCAGGCACCCAGAGCCGCCAGGATCTGGTTGGCGATGTACCGGTGACCGGCTTCGGTCGGATGGGGGTCCCAGCCACCCTTGTGGAGAGCAGGAACACCGCTCAGCATGTCGTTGACGGAGTTGGAGATGACTTCCGTATTCGGAACATCGACAAAGACATAGTCATGGACACCGTCACCCACATAGGAACGCATGACGCTGTTCATGTTGTCATACAGGAAGTTCAGGAGCTGACCGGCATAGATCAGGGAACCGTCCGGGATGGTCCAGTCCTTGAACGGGTTGTAGCAGCCGACCACGACCAGCGTGGAGCCCGGTTTCATCAGACGGTAGAGGTCCTTGATGATGGGGTCGAAATTCTGCTGGAAGTTGAAGAGCGTATCCTGGATGGCCATCTGGAGTTCATACAGGTACCGCGGAGTATTCATGACGCGGCCGATCGGGTCGTTGCCCGTCATGGAGAAGTCAGTATAAGTCCCCATGGTAGTGAGCCAGGTGTCGTTGAAGCCGATCTCCAAAATGAGCATATCCGCATTGGAGATCTTCTTCTGCATGGTCGCGCGCTTCGACTTCATGACCTCAAGGTTATAGTTCGGGTTTCCGGAGAGCTCGCCGATGAAATTCTGCGTCACGAAATCGCCTTCATAATCGTTCTCGAGGAAGACGCGGATCTCCTTGGTGCGGAACCCGGGGGAGACGTAAGGCGTATAGTCTTTTCCGGTAATGCCAAATTTTGTGGCAACGAGGTCGCCGAAGCTGCCTTTGACGCGCTTGTTCTGCAGGCAGTAGACGCCGCGGCGGTCATAGTCCGGAAGGCTGAAGCCGGCGGCAATGGAGTCGCCGAGCATGACGAGCTTTTTCACTTGGTGTCCGTTGCGGTCATACGCGAACGCGCTCAGCGAAGCGACCGAAACGATCATCAGGACTGCCAGAAGAATGGCAAAGAGTTTTTTGGATGCTTTTCTCATGAAGCTTCCCCTTTCTCGATTGATTTCACAGTTGGTGTCTGAATTACATACATTA